>DATKOH010000193.1:0-8191 GCA_035524735.1 Gemmatimonadaceae bacterium | reverse complement strand
AACCCGCCCCGCGCCGGCGTGGACCGGCGCGTCACCGCCGCGCTCGGCGGCGCCCAGGGCGTGCGCGCGATCGTGTACGTGAGCTGCGATCCCGCCACGCTCGCGCGCGACCTCGCGCGTCTTCCATCGTGGCGCATCGCGTCGCTCGAGTGCTTCGACATGTTCCCGCAGACCGCGCACGTGGAGACCGTGTGCGAGCTCGTCCCGGAGGCCGCATGAAGTACATCGTGGACGTGCGTGGCCGGCGGTTCACCGTGGACCTGGCGCCGGGCTCCGCCGCCGTGGATGGCGCCGTGCACGACGCGTCGCTGCGCGCGGTGGAGGGGACGCCGGTGCGCCTGGTGACGGTCGGCAGCGAGGTGCACCGCGTGGTCGTGCGACGGCGCACCGCACGCGGCACCTATGTGCTCTGGATCGACGGCTTCACCTACGAGACCGAAGCGCTGGACGAGCGCACCCGCACCATCCGCGATTTGACGGCCAAGGCCGCTGGTCCGGCCGGCCCCGCTCCGCTCATCGCGCCGATGCCCGGCCTGATCGTGAGAGTGAACGTGAAGCCGGGCGACCAAGTCAAAGCGGGGCAGGGACTTGTGGTGATGGAAGCGATGAAGATGGAGAACGAGCTCAAGGCGCACGGGGAGGGGACGGTGAAGGCGCTCAAGGTGGCGCCGGGGGACAAAGTCGAGAAGGGCGCCGTGCTCGTGGAGATGATCTAGTTAACTGCAACGGCGCGACTCGCGACTGGCGTCGTGGCGAGTCGCCATTGGAAAGTCGGAAGGGCGCGAGTCGCCCCACTCGCGCCCCTCCGACTGAGCGACCCGCGACTCGCCCCGACGCCAGTCGCCAGTCGCGCCGTTGGTGTTACCAGTCGCCAGTCGCGCCGTTGGTGTCGCCAGTCGCCAGTCGCGCCGTTGGTGTTACCACTCGCGAGTCGCGCCCCTCAAGCTCCCGTTGACTCCCCATAACTCCTTATGTACCTTACAAGTCTGTCGAATTCCGGACCTGTCCTCAGGCCCGCTCTTTTCTTGCGACCCGATGCCTACGTACTCCGCCAAGCCCGCTGACATTACCGCGAACTGGTTCCTGGTCGACGCCGAGGATCTCGTCCTCGGACGGCTCGCCACCGAGGTCGCGCGCATCATCCGCGGCAAGCACAAGCCCATCTACACCCCGCACATGGACACCGGCGATCACGTCATCGTGATCAACGCCGCCAAGGTCCGCGTCACCGGACGCAAGGCGGAGCAGAAGCGCTACTACCGGCACACCGGCTACATGGGCCACGAGCGCTTCACCCCCTTCGCCACCATGATCGCCAAGCACCCGGAGCGCGTCGTGGAGAAGGCCGTCTTCGGCATGCTCCCCAAGACCGCCCTCGGGCGCCAGAAGCTCCGCCTCAAGCTCAAGGTCTACGCCGGCGCGGATCACCCGCACGCGGCGCAGCAGCCGAAGATCCTCAACCTCAAGCCCGGCAAGACCAACTGATGGCCGACGCGACCACGCACGCGATCGGGCGGCGCAAGGAGAGCGTCTGCCGCCTCTATCTCCGTCCCGGCTCCGGCAAGTGGGACGTCAACGGGCGCACGCTCGGGGACTACTTCCCGCGCCCCTCGCACGTCAGCTCCATCCAGCAGCCCTTCACGGCGACCGACAGCCTCGGCCGCTTCGACGTCAAGGCGACCATCGCCGGCGGCGGGCTCAGCGGGCAGGCCGGCGCGCTGCGCCTCGCCGCCGCGCGCGCCCTCGTCAAGCTCGACGAGGCCCACCGGCGCAAGCTGCGTGACCTCGGGCTCCTCACGCGCGACGCGCGCGCCGTGGAGCGCAAGAAGCCGGGCCGTCCCAAGGCCCGCAAGCGGTTCCAGTTCAGCAAGCGGTAATCGGCTCTACCGCGCGGGGCGGCCTCGCCGCCCCCGCGGATCTCACACGCTCCCCGAGCCGTCGGGGGGTGCCGGGCGACCGGTCCACGGCGGCGATGACGGGATGCGGCGGACTCAACCACGCAGGGGAACGCCACGCATGTCGCAGCCTTCACTCGATCAGCTCCTCGCCGCCGGGGTCCACTTCGGCCACCAGACGCGCCGCTGGAACCCCAAGATGCGCCGGTTCATCTTCGCCGAGCGCAACGGCATCCACATCATCGATCTCCAGAAGACGCTCCGCCAGCTCGAGCTCGCCCAGCAGATGGTGCGCGAGACGATCCTCCGCGGCGACAACGTCCTCTTCGTCTGCACCAAGAAGCAGCTGAAGGCGATCGTGCAGGCCGAGGCCGAGCGCTGCGGCGCGATGTTCGTCACCGAACGCTGGCTCGGCGGCCTCCTCACGAACTTCCAGACCGTCAAGAAGCAGCTGCGCCGCCTGCGCGACCTCGAGCAGGGCAAGGAGGACGGCGGCGAGTTCGAGAATTACACCAAGAAAGAGCAGCTCATGATGAGCCGCGAGCTGGAGAAGCTCAATAAGTACCTCTCCGGCATCAAGTCGATGACCCGGCTCCCCGGGCTGCTCGTCGTGGTCGACTCCAAGAAGGAGAAGATCGCCGTCACCGAGGCGAACAAGCTCAAGCTCCCGATCGTCGCCATCGTCGACACGAACGCCGACCCGGACCTCATCACCGTGCCGATCGCCGGCAACGACGATGCGATCCGCTCCGTGGAGCTGATCACGAAGACGCTGGCGGACGCGATCGCCGACGCGCGGCGCGAGGCGCCGAAGCGCGAGGAGATCTCGGAGGAGGAGGGGGGCATGACCACCTATTCCTCCGACCGCGGCAGCGAGCCGGCCGAGGAAGGGGAGCGCCGCCGCCGCCGCCGGACGCGCCGCCGCCGGGCCAAGCCCGAGGCGATCGCCGCCCGCCTGAAGACGGGGGACGTCCCGGAGGCCGCCGAGGGCGCCGAAGGGGCCGAAGGCGCGGAGCCGGAGGAAGCAGCGGAGTAGGCGAAGGGCGGGCCGGGGGACTCGTATCCGGCACCACTTTTCGGTATTCTCCATGCGCCGCCGGCCCTGCCGGCGGCGTTCTCATGAGACACCACGCGGGCCCCGAACGGCCCGCTTCAAGGCACGCGACGCGTGCGGGATGAACGAACGATGAGCACGACGACGAATTTCACGGCGAAGGATGTCCAGGAGCTCCGCCAGCGCACCGGCGCGGGCATGATGGACGCGAAGAAGGCGCTCACGGAGATGAACGGCGACATGGACAAGGCCGTCGACCTCCTGCGCGCCAAGGGGATCGCGAAGGCGGAGAAGCGCGCCGGGCGCGCCGCGAGCGAAGGGGCGATCGGCAGCTACATCCACCACAACGGCAAGGTCGGCGTGATGGTGGAGGTCAACTGCGAGACCGACTTCGTGGCGCGCACCGACGACTTCAAGAACCTGGTGAAGGAGCTCGCACTGCACATCGCGAGCGCCGCGCCAGTGGCCGTCGAGAAGGACGGCGTGTCGCCGGACCTCGTGGCCCACGAGCGCAAGATCTTCGAGCAGCAGGTGCGCGAGAGCGGCAAGCCGGAGAACCTCATCCCGAAGATCGTCGACGGGAAGGTCGAGGCGTTCTACAAGGAGATCGTCCTCATGTCGCAGCCCTGGATCCGCGAGCCGAAGAAGACCATCGGCGACCTGGTCAAGGAGACCTCGGCCAAGCTCGGCGAGCACGTGGCGGTGAAGCGCTTCGTCCGCTACCAGATGGGCCAGGACTGATGCCCCCGGCGAAGCCGGCGCTGCGCTACCAGCGCGTCCTCCTCAAGCTCTCCGGCGAGGCCCTCGCCGGGGACGGGGGCGCCAGCTTCGATTTCGACGTGCTCGACCGTCTCGGCGACGACATCAAGGCCGTCGCCGGGATGGGCGTGCACGTGGGTCTCGTGATCGGCGGCGGCAATATCGTACGCGGACAGGTGCTCTCCTCCATGGGCATGGACCGCGTGGGCGCCGACTACATGGGGATGCTCGGCACCGTGATCAACGCCCTCGCGCTGCAGGACGTGCTCGAGCGGAAGGGGGTGGAGACGCGCGTCATGACCGCGATCCGCATGGAGGAGGTGGCCGAGCCGTACATCCGCCGCCGCGCGCTGCGCCACTTCGAGAAGGGGCGCACCGTGATCTTCGCCGGCGGCACGGGCAATCCGTACTTCTCCACCGACACCGCCGCCGCGCTCCGCGCCATCCAGATGAAGGCCGACGTCATCATCAAGGCCACGAGCGTGGACGGCGTCTACTCGGCCGACCCGAAGAAGGACAAGAAGGCCGAGCGCTACGAGGAGATCAGCTACCGCGACGTGATCGTGCAGCAGCTGCGGGTGATGGACCAGACGTCGATCACGCTCTGCGAGGAGAACAACCTGCCGCTGATCGTGCTGAACATTCAACAGGAGGGCGCGGTCGCGCGGGCCATCCGCGGCGAGCGCGTCGGGACGCTGGTGCGATGAGCACGATACCCGAGATCCTCAAGGAGTGCCGCGCGGCGATGGACAAGGCGATCGAGAACTCGAAGAAGGAGTTCGCGTCGATCCGCAGCGGCAAGGCCACCACCTCGATGCTGGACACGGTGCGCGTCGAGGCGTACGGCAACCAGATGCCGCTCACGCAGGTGGCCACGGTCGCGGCGCCGGAGCCGCGGCTCCTGACCGTCACCCCGTGGGACAAGTCGCTCTCGAGCGCCATCGAGCGCGCGATCCGCGACTCCCACCTGGGCCTCGACCCCGCATCGCAGGGGGGGATCATCCGCGTCCCCCTGCCGTCGCTCAACGAGGAGCGGCGCAAGGAGCTGGTGAAGGTGGTGCACAAGTTCGCCGAGGAAGGGCGGATCGCGGTGCGCCACGCCCGCACGGTGGCGCGCGACACGATGAAGAAGCTCGAGAAGGTGGCCGAGGACGACAAGAAGCACGCCGAGAAGGACCTCCAGAAGCTGCATGACGACCACATCGCGAAGATCGACGCGATGGTGAAGGGGAAGGAAGGGGAGATCATGGAGGTTTGATCGGGGCGCGGCGTGCGGCGCTCGGCGCTCGGCGTGCGGCGCTCGGCGAACAGCGATGGTAGGAAGTGGGGAGGGCGCGTCGGCGGGGGAGACGCGCCCTTGCTGCATCCGGCGCCGGCGGCGGGGGCTGCGTGCGGTTGATTCCCGAGTGCCCGCCGGGCAGATTGCAAGGTCCATGTCCTCCGACGAGCTCCTGGCGAAGATCCGCGTCAACGGCGCGATCCCGCGGCACGTGGCCATCATCATGGATGGCAACGGGCGGTGGGCGCGCGCGCGCAACCTGCCCCGTCCCCTCGGGCATCGTTCGGGGATGAAGGCGGTGCGCGAGGTGGTGGAAGGGGCGCTCGAGGCCGGCCTCGAGGTGCTCTCCCTCTTCGCCTTCTCGCAGGAGAACTGGCAGCGCCCCGCCACCGAGATCCAGGCGCTGATGTCGCTGCTCGAGGAGTACATCGCGCGCGAGGCCGACGAATTGGCGGAGCAGGGGGTGCGCGTGCGCGTCCTCGGCGACCTCGCGCGGCTCACCCCCGCCGCGGCCGCCGCCGCGGCCACGCTCGTGGACCGCACCGCGCACAACGACCGGCTCACCCTCAACCTCTTCATCTCCTACGGCAGCCGCGCCGAGATCGTGCGCGCCGCCCGCCTGCTCGCCGAGGAGGTGCGCGCCGGGCGGATGCGCCCCGAGGAGATCGACGAGGAGTCGCTGCGCGCGCGGCTCTACACCGCCGACTGCCCCGACCCCGACCTCCTCATCCGCACCAGCGGCGAGCAGCGCATCTCGAACTTCCTGCTCTGGCAGGTCGCGTACGCGGAGCTGTACCTCTCGCCGGTGCTCTGGCCGAACTTCGGGCGCACGGAGCTCTTCGAGGCGATCCTCGCCTTCCAGGACCGCGACCGCCGCTTCGGCAAGGTCACGGCGTAGTGGCCCTCTCCAATCTCGCGACGCGCGTGCTCTTCGCCGTCGTCGCGATCCCCGTGGTGCTCGCCTGCCTCTGGCTGGGCGGCGACGCGCTCGCCCTGCTGCTCGCGCTGGCGGCGGGCCTCGCGGCGTGGGAGCTCTGCCGGCTCGCCGCCGCGGCGGGATACGCCCCCTTCACCGGCGCGGCCACGGCCCTCGCGGCGCTGCTCCCGGTGGCCACGCGCGGCTACGTCACCGGCGCCTTCGCGCCGCCGGTGCTCGCGCTCGGTGCGGTCGTGATGCTCGGCATCCTCACCGCCGCGCTCTTCCGCCGTGGGGCGGAAGGGCATCCCCTGGGCGCGGCGGCGGTCACCCTCTTCGCCGTGCTCTACACGGGGGGCACGCTCTCCTTCGCCTTCGGGCTCCGCTATCACATCTACGTGGTCGATCCCGCGGCGGGCACGGCGCTCGTCCTCTTCCCGTTGCTCCTCACCTGGGTCACCGACACCGCCGCCTACTTCGTGGGGAAGGGATTCGGCGTGCGGAAGCTCATGCCTTCGGTGAGCCCGGGGAAGACGGTGGCCGGCGCGGTGGGAGGGGTCGCGGCGGCGATGCTCCTCTCGCTCGCCTACGTCCACTGGGTGCTCGTCCCGTTCGCGAGCCTCGCGATGGCGCCGCTCACGGCGCTCGTCGTGGGCGCGGTGATCAGCGCCGCCGCGCAGGTGGGGGACCTCGCCGAGAGCGTGCTCAAGCGCGAGGCCGGCGTGAAGGACAGCTCGCACATCATTCCGGGGCACGGCGGCGTGCTCGACCGCCTCGACAGCCTCTTCTTCGCGATCCCGGTGATGTTCTTCCTGCTCACCTTCCCGCACGTGCTCTCCCCGGTGGTGCGCTGATGTCGCGCGGGGTGGCGATCCTCGGCTCCACCGGCTCCATCGGCACCACGGCGCTGCGCGTGCTCGCGCGCCACCCCGACCGCTTCCACGTGGCCGCGCTCACGGCGTTCGCCAACGCCACGCTGCTGCGGGAGCAGGCGGAGATCCATCATCCGTCGTTCGTGGGCGTGGTGCGGAACGGGGCGGAGCATCCCGACGGCTGGCGCGAGGGCACGGCCTGCCTGGTGGAGGCGGTGCAGCGGACGGACGTGGCGATCGTCGTCAACGCGATCGTCGGCGCCGCGGGGCTCGACGCCACCCTCGCCGCGGTGCGCGCGGGGAAGCGCGTCGCGCTCGCCAACAAGGAGACGCTCGTGGTGGCCGGCGAGCTGGTGGCCGCCGCGGCCCGCGCGGGGGGCGGGGAGATCGTCCCCGTGGACAGCGAGCACAGCGCCATCCTGCAGTGCCTCGCCGGGCGCGGCGCCGCCGACGTCCGCCGCCTCGTGCTCACCGCGAGCGGCGGCCCCTTCCGCGACTGGCCGCGCGAGCGGCTGGCGCGCGCCACCGTGGCGGACGCGCTCCAGCATCCCACCTGGCGCATGGGGCGCAAGATCACCATCGACAGCGCCACGCTCGCGAACAAGGCGCTCGAGGTGATCGAGGCGCACTTCCTCTTCGGCCTCCCGTACGACCGCATCGAGGTCGTGGTGCACCCGCAGAGCGTGGTGCACTCCATGGTGGAGTTCGTGGACGGGAGCGTGCTCGCGCAGATGGGGGTGCCGAGCATGGAGCTGCCGGTGCTGTACGCGCTCACGCATCCGGAGCGCGTGGCCGACACCGGCGTGCCCCCCTTCGACCCCGTGGAACTCTCCCCGCTCACCTTCGAGCGCGTGCGCGCCGCCGACTTCCCCGCGCTCCGCCTCGGCGTCGAGGCCGGCCGCGCCGGGGGCGCGGCCCCCGCCGTCTTCAACGCGGCGAACGAGCAGGCCGTGGCGCTCTTCCTCGAGGGGCGCATCCTCTTCGCCGACATCCCGCGCGCCATCGCGCTCGCGCTCGAGTCGCTCGCCGGCGCCCCCGGCGGCGACCTCGACGCCCTGCGCGCGGCCGACCAGGAGGCGCGGCGCGCCGTGCGCGCCGCGTTCCCGTGATGGATTTCCTTCGCTCCGCCGCCGCGATCGCCTTCGTCTTCGGGCTCGTGATCTTCATCCACGAGCTCGGCCACTTCCTCGCCGCCAAGCTCTTCGGCGTCTACGCCCCGCGCTTCTCCATCGGCTTCGGCAAGGCGCTCTGGAGCCGGAAGTGGGGGGAGACCGAGTACGTCCTCGCGCAGGTCCCGCTCGGCGGCTACGTGCGCATGGCGTCGCGCGACGACGAGACGATGGCCTTCGTGGAGGGCGGGGGAGAGCAGCCCGTCGACGCGCCAGGCGCCGCTCGCTCGCGCTGGTGGACGCCCGA
>DATKOH010000192.1:0-3753 GCA_035524735.1 Gemmatimonadaceae bacterium | reverse complement strand
GCGACCGCGCCTACGGCGTTGCCGTCCAGCACGAGATCGCCACTCGCGCCAAACGCGCGCTCAGCTTCGCCACGATCTACACCACACTCAATCGCCTCGAAGGGAAGGGGCTGGTCAAGTCGCGCCTCGGTGAAGCCACCGCCGTCCGCGGCGGGCGACGCAAGACCTACTACACGCTGAGCTCCGACGGCCGCGAGGCCGTGAAGGACAGCCTCCGCGCGCTCCGCACCATGACCCGCGGGCTCGGCGCCGCGTGGGAAGCCCCGTGAACGCCCCCCGCCCGCCCGAGCGCGCCGTCCGGTTGCTTACCTGGGCGCTGCCGGACGACCTCCGCGACGCGATCCTCGGCGACCTCGAGGAATCCTTCGCCGCGCACACCGAAGCCACGCTCGACCTCCCCCGCGCCCGCCGCTGGTACTGGCGCGAGGCGATCCTCGCCACGATGAAGCTCGGCTTCCGCGGCCGTCGCCGAGCGCCGAGCGCCGAGCGCCGAGACCCACTCATTACCTCACTCCTCTCCGATGTCCGCTTCGCGGCACGGCTGCTCGCGCGCCGCCCGGGCTTCACCGCGCTCGCATCGATCACCCTCGCCATCGGCATCGGCGCCACCACGGCGATCTTCAGCGCGATCCATCCCATCCTGCTCGCGCCGCTCCCCTATCCGCACGCGGAGCGGATCGTGCAGATCTGGGAGGGCACCGACCCCAAGGCGCCGGACAACACGACCTTCCTCACGATGCACGACGTCGCCGAGCAGAACCGCTCGTTCGAAGCGATCGCCGTGTACAAGTCGTACAGCGCGATCATCACGGGGCGGGGGGAGCCCGAGCGCGTGGCCGGCCAGCGCGTGTCGCACGACTTCTTCAAGGTGCTCGGCGTCCGCCCCACGCTCGGCCGCGACTTCCGCGCCGACGAGGACGTGAGGGACGGCCCGCGCGTCGCGATCATCTCCGACGGTCTCTGGCGCAGGCGGTTCGGGGGCGACTCCGCCATCGTCGGCGCGCAGGTGAGCTTCAACGGCTACCAGTACACGGTGATCGGCGTCATGCCGGCGGACTTCGAGTCGATCGTCGACCCCACGGCGCAGCTATGGGGGCTCATGCAGTACGATGTGTCCGACCCGTGGGCCTGCCGCACTTGCCATCACCTGCGCGCCATCGCGCGGCTCAAGGCGGGGGTGAGCGTGAAGCAGGCGAACGCCGACCTCAACGCCCTCTCGGCGGTGATGGTGCGCGACCATCCCAAGGAGTACGCGAAGGCGGGGATGCTCGTGATCCCGCTGCACGAGCAGGTGACCGCGGGGGTGCGCCCGATCCTGCTCGCGGTGACGGGCGCGGTGGCGCTGCTGCTGCTCATCGCCTGCGCGAACGTGATGAACCTCCTGCTCGCGCGCGGCGCGCAGCGGAAGGGGGAGTTCGCGATGCGCGCCGCGCTGGGCGCGAGCCGCGCGCGCGTGGTGCGGCAGCTGCTCACCGAGAGCGTGACGCTCGCGCTGGTGGGCGGCGCGCTGGGCGTGGCGGTGGCGCAGCTGGGGGTGAGGGCGCTCATCGCGCTCGCGCCGGCGGGATTGCCGCGGCTGGCGGCGATCGAGGTGGACGGGAGCACGATGGCGTTCGCGATCGCATTGACGACGGCGGCGGGCGTCGCCTTCGGCCTCGTGCCGGCGCTGCACGCGTCGCGGAGCGACCTGCACGAGTCGATCAAGCAGGGGACGCGGCGCGCGGGGGGCGGCTCGCACCTGGTGCGCTCGTCGCTCGTGGTGGGGGAGGTGGCGCTCGCGCTCATGCTGCTGGTGGGCGCGGGGCTGCTCGTGCAGAGCGTGCGGCGGCTGCTCGCGGTGGCGCCGGGCTTCGACTCGAGCCATCTGCTCACGATGCAGGTGGGGACGGTGGGCCCGCGCTACGACGTGGACAGCGTGACGCGAAACTTCTTCGACCGCGTGCTGCTCGCCGTGCGCGCCGTGCCCGGCGTGGAGGAGGCGGCGTTCACGTCGCAGCTCCCGCTGAGCGGCGACTTCGACATGTACGGCGTCCACGCCGAGTCGCATCCGCGCGCGAATCCCGAGGAGGATCCGAGCGGCCACCGGTACGCGGTGAGCCCGGGCTATCTCGAGACGATGCGCATCCCGGTCGTCCGCGGCCGGAGCTTCGACGAGCACGACGCGGCCGCGTCGCCGGCGGTGGTGCTCGTGAACGAGTCCTTCGCGAAGAAGCTGTGGCCCGGGGAGGACGCGATCGGCCAGCGCATCCGCGTCGGGAGCCCCACCGACGGGCCATGGCGCACCGTGGTCGGCATCGTGGGCGGCGTGCGGCAAGTGTCGCTCGCCGGCGATGCGCCCGACGCCTTCTACGTGCCGGAGTCGCAGTGGCCGTACACGGATGGTTCGCAGTCGCTGGTGGTGCGCGCGCGCGGCGACGCCGCGGGTCTCGCGGGCGCCGTGCGCAGCGCGGTGTGGAGCGTGGACAAGGACCAGCCGGTGACGCGCGTGGCGACGATGGACCGGCTGATCGAGCAGTCGGCGGCGGACCGGCGCTTCGCGCTCACGCTCTTCGAGGCCTTCGCGCTCGTGGCGCTGGTGCTCGCGGCGGCGGGGATCTACGGCGTGCTCGCGGGGGCGGTGACGGAGCGCGTGCGCGAGATCGGCGTGCGCGCGGCGCTGGGCGCGTCGCGGCGGGACATCCTCGCGATGATCCTGCGGCAGGGGCTGGGGCTCACGGGGCTCGGCGTCGCGGCGGGGCTCGCGCTCGCGCTCGTGGGCGTGCGCGTGATCGCGGGGCTGCTCTACGGCGTGACGGTGACCGATCCGGCGACGTACGCCGGGGTGACGGCGGTGCTCACCGCGGTCGCGGGGGCGGCGTGTCTGGTGCCGGCGTGGCGCGCGGCGCGGGTGGATCCGGCGACGACGCTGCGGATGGAGTGACCCCGCTCAGCGCTTCTTCGCCGCCGGCGCCGCGGGTTTCGCCGCCGGCTTCGTCCCCGGCTTCGTGATCTCCTGCGACGTGCGCTTCCGCTGCCTGTAGCGCTCGAAGTTCTCCTTCCGCTGGGCGACGCGGGCGAGGTGCTTCGACAGGTCGCGGCGTTCGCGGATCCAGTCCCAGAGCAGGAAGAGCACGACGCCGGCCACGACGGCGCCGCCGATGATGAGGGCGGCCGTCAGCATGCGCGGCCCGGCGTGCGAAGGACGGGGAGCTGCGGGTGCGGCACGAGGGATCTCCGAATCGGGTCACCGCCCGGCGCAGCCGCGAACCGCTCGCCGCCGCACCGGGCGCGGCAGGATTCTGCGTCGCGCGCCGCGCGTCGGCAAGGGTGGGGCTAGAAGCGCACCATCAGGTCGAGCGAGAGCGTGGTCTGCGTCGCGCGCGTGCCGTTGTCGTACGGCGACGCCGCGAAGGCGTCGTCGTAGCGCACCTCGCCGCGCAGGAAGGCGAGCGACCAGAGCCAGTGCTCCCAGCCCGCGGTGATCGTGCCGTACGGAGTGGCGTAGCCGGTGCGCTGTCCCTGCACGTCGTTGAGGTAGTCGAGCCGGATGGTCGCGTAGTCCTTGGCGGAGAACTCCACGTTGAAGTAGTTCGTCGCCGCGACCGCCTCGGAGCGGCCGGGGATGATCGGTCCGCATCCGCCGCCGCCGCCGTAGGACTCCACGGGGCCGTAATTGCACGAGCCGCCCTTCGCCGCATCGAACTGCCAGAGGTAGTAGACCTCGGTCTGCATGTGGAGCTTCGCGTTGAACTTGTGCCCCCAGGTGACGATCAC
>DATKOH010000191.1:0-3103 GCA_035524735.1 Gemmatimonadaceae bacterium | reverse complement strand
AGCCTCGACGGCCACGCCGACGATGTCGCGGCGCTGCTCGACGCGCTCGGCATCGAACGCGCGGTGGTCGGCGGGCTGTCCATGGGCGGCTACATCGCCTTCGCCTTCTGGCGCCGCCACCGCGCGCGCGCCGCCGCGCTCGTGCTCGCCGATACGCGCGCTGGCGCGGACTCCGAGGAGGGGAAGAGCAAGCGCCGCACGATGATCGCCGACGCACGCAGCCACGGCCCCGGCGCCGTGGCCGATGCCATGATGCCGAACCTCCTCGGCGCCACCACGCACGCCAGGCGCCCCGAGGTGGTGAAGGAGGTGCGCGCGATCTGCGAACGCGCGCCGGTGCCCGGCATCGTCGCCGCGCTCGAAGGGATGATGGGCCGCCCCGACAGCACGCCTTCCCTCGCCACGATCGATGTCCCCGTGCAGATCATCGTCGGCGAAGAGGATACGCTCACACCGCCGCGCGAATCCGAGGCGATGCACGCCGCCATCCGCGGCAGCCGCCTCGCCGTGATCCCGAAGGCCGGGCACGCGAGCAACGTCGAGCGCCCCGCGGCGTTCAATCACGTGCTCGCGGAGTTCCTGCGAACCGTCTGACGCCGCCCGCGCGTGGCGGGTATATTCGGATGTCCTCCCGCACCCCGCCGCCTACCGTTCTCCGCGAGCCATGACCGCCGTCGCACCGCCAATCGCAGAGCTGGAGACCGTCGCGCGCACGCTCCGGCGCCACAGCATCCGGATGATCGCCGCCGCGAACAGCGGCCACCCCGGCGGCTCCCTCTCCGCGGCGGAGATCGTCACCGCGCTCTACTTCGGCGGCGTCCTCCGCCACGATCCCAGGCGCCCCGACTGGCCCGACCGCGACCGCTTCATCCTCAGCAAGGGACACGGCGTGCCCGTGCTCTACGCGGCGCTCGCCGAGCGCGGCTACTTCCCGGTGGCGGAGCTGATGTCGCTGCGTCAGGTGAACTCGCGCATGCAGGGCCATCCCGTGCAGGGCGTGACGCCGGGCATCGAGGCCTCCACCGGCTCGCTCGGCCAGGGTCTCTCCATCGGCATCGGCCACGCGCTCGCCGCACGGCTCGACGGCAGGTCGTATCGCACGTACGTGCTCATGGGCGACGGCGAGTGCCAGGAAGGTCAGGTGTGGGAAGCGGTGATGACCGCGGGGAACTACGAGCTCGCCTCGCTCACCGCGATCGTCGACTCCAACCGCTTCCAGCTCGACGGCGCGGTGGAGGACATCAACTCCATCGAGCCGCTCGGCGGCAAGTTCGCGTCGTTCAAGTGGCACGTGATCGAGGTGGACGGGCATGACGTGGCCGCGGTGCTCGATGCGCTGCACAAGGCGCGCGCCCACGCGGCCGGCCCCACCTGCATCATCGCGCACACCGTGAAGGGGAAGGGCGTCACCTTCATGGAGAACAACAACGAGTTCCACGGCAAGGCGCCCAACGCCGAGCAGCTGCAAGTGGCCCTCGCGCAGCTCGGTGAATGACATGACCTCCGGATCCGTGACCGCACCCGCCTATCCGCTCGGCAAGGCCACTCGCGAGGCCTACGGCGACGCGCTCCTCGAGCTCGGCCGCGCCAACCGCGACGTGATCGCCATCGACGCCGACCTCGCGAAGTCCACCTTCAGCTGGACCTTCGGGAAGCAGTTCCCCGAGCGCTTCTTCAACATCGGCATCCAGGAAGCGAACATGGTGGGGATCGCGAGCGGGCTCGCGTCGAGCGGCAAGATCCCCTTCATCTCGAGCTTCGCCGCGTTCGTGCTCTGCAAGGGCTTCGACCAGCTGCGCATGGGCGCCGCGTACCCGCACCTGAACGTGAAGGTCGCCGGCTCGCACGGCGGCATCTCGATCGGCGAGGACGGCGTGTCGCAGCAGTCGGTGGAGGACGTGGCGCTCGCGTGCGCGCTGCCCGGCTTCATCGTCTGCATCCCGAGCGACGAGCACTCGATGAAGGCGGCGGTGCACGCCGCCGCCGCGCACCAGGGCCCGGTCTATCTGCGCCTGGGCCGCCCCAAGGCGCCGGTGGTGCACGCGCCCGACGTGAAGTTCGCCTTCGGCCGCGCGATCCAGCTGCGCGACGGCCGCGACGTGACGATCGTCGCGAACGGCCTGCTCGTGGCGCAGTCGCTGATGGCGGCCGCCGCGCTCTCCGCGCGCGGCATCGAAGCGCGCGTGCTCGACATGCACACCATCAAGCCGATCGACGCCGATGCGCTCGCGCGCGCCGCGAAGGAGACGGGCGCCGTCGTGGTGGCCGAGGAGCACATGCACTCGGGCGGCCTCGGCGCCGCGGTCGCGCAATCACTCGCCGCGACCGTCCCCGCCCCCGTCGAATTCGTGGACCTCGGCGACCGCTACGCCGAGAGCGGGAAGCCGGACGACCTGATGAAGAAGTATGGGATGCTGGCGGCCGACGTGGCGGCCGCGGTGGAGCGGGTGCTGAAACGCAAGTGAGGCCGGGTTCCAGTTTTCAGATTTCCGGTTTCAGAAGGGAGTAGTCTCTGGAACCTCAAACCTGAAACCTGACACCTTGCTTCATCTCGTCGGCTTCCCCGGCGGGTTCGGGCCCTTGAACACGTCCCGATTGATCTGGATGTACTGCTTCTGGTTCGCCGGCACGTCTTCCTCGGGGAAGATCGCGGTCACCGGGCACTCCGGTTCGCACGCGCCGCAATCGATGCACTCATCCGGGTGGATGTAGAGCATCGTCTCGCCTTCGTAGATGCAGTCCACGGGACAGACGTCCACGCACGCCTTGTCCTTGACGTTGATGCAAGCTTCGCTGATGACGTAGGGCATCGCTGGCCTCTGAAGTGGCTCGCACGGCAGGTGCCGTTCTCGCTGAATAATATGTCAAAGTCCGCGTGACGACAGGGGACCCGTGCACCTGACCATCAACGGCCGCTCCCACGACATTCCCGCCGCGCCGCACGAGACGCTGCTCGCCGTGCTGCGCGGGCGCCTCGGCCTCATGGGCACCAAGGTCGCGTGCGGCCACGGCGAGTGCGGCGCGTGCACCGTGCACATCGACGGCGAGCCGGCCTACTCGTGCCTCACGCTCGCCGCCGCCTGCGAAGGCGCGCAGGTGGCCA
>DATKOH010000190.1:0-4300 GCA_035524735.1 Gemmatimonadaceae bacterium | reverse complement strand
CGGCGCGCGCGCGCGTGCCGCACGTGATCTGGTCCACGCTCGAGGATACGCGGCGCTGGATCCCGCTGGACGATCCCCGGATGCCCACGCTCATGGGCACGTACAAGGTGCCGCATTTCGACGCGAAGGGAGAGGCCGACCGCTTCTTCACCGAGCTCGGCGTGCCGACCACCTTCCTGCTCGCCTCCTTCTACTGGGACAACTTGCTCTCCTCGGGGCCGAAGCCCGGCCCGGACGGGACGCCGACGCTCGTGCTCCCGATCGGGAACGCGAAGATGGCGGGGGTGGCCGCGTCCGACATCGGGCGCGTCGCGTACGCGCTCTTCGCCGGCGGCGCGAAGCACATCGGCCAGCGCGTGGGCGCGGCCGGCGAGCTGCTCACCGGCGCCGAGATGGCCGCCAAGATGACGCGCGCCCTCGGCACGACCGTGCGATTCCAGGACGTGCCGCCGGAGGTCTTCCGCGGCTTCGGCTTCCCCGGCGCGGACGACCTCGGCAACATGTTCCAGTTCTACCGCGACTTCGCCGACGTCTGCAACGCGACGCGCGACGTGGCGCGCTGCCGCGCCCTCGTGCCCGGGATGATGGATTTCGACGCCTGGCTCGCGCGCCATGCCCGGAGCATCCCGCTGAAGTAGATTCCGG
This sequence comes from Gemmatimonadaceae bacterium, assembly GCA_035524735.1. Classification (GTDB taxonomy): domain Bacteria; phylum Gemmatimonadota; class Gemmatimonadetes; order Gemmatimonadales; family Gemmatimonadaceae; genus DATKOH01. Next base: position 3,655 of record DATKOH010000190.1, on the reverse strand, counting down.
TCCATGCCCGCGATCGAGACGCACGGCCTCCGCAAGGTGTACGCCCCCCCGCCCGCGCGGGGGCGGCGCGCCGGCGCGAGCGCGCCGCAGGGCGTGGTCGCGCTCGACGCGCTCGACCTCGAGGTGCGCGAAGGGGAGTTCTTCGGCCTCCTCGGCCCCAACGGCGCCGGGAAGACCACCACCATCGGCATCCTCACCACGCGCGTGCTCGCCACCGCGGGCACCGCGTTCGTCGCGGGGGCGGACGTGATCCGCGACCCCGTGGGCGTGCGGCGCCGCATCGGCGTCGTGCCGCAGAAGCCGAATCCCGACCGCCAGCTCCGCGTGCGCGAGAACCTCGTCTTCCACGCGGCGTACTTCGGCATCCCGACGGCGGCGGCCACCGCGCGCGCGGACGCGCTGCTCGAGCAGTTCGGCATCGCCGACAAGGCGGAGGCCAAGGTGGAGCAGATGTCCGGGGGCCAGCAGCAGCGCCTGATGATCGCGCGCGCGCTCATGCACGAGCCGGACGTGATCTTCCTCGACGAGCCCACCGTGGGCCTCGACCCGCAGGCGCGCCACGACCTCTGGGACATCCTGCGCGCGCAGCACCGCGCGGGGCACGCGATCGTGATGACCACGCACTACATGGAAGAGGCGGACACGCTCTGCGAGCGCGTCGCGATCGTCGACCGCGGCCAGCTGCTCGCGGTGGACACGCCGGCCGCGCTCAAGCAGCGCGCCCCCGGGGGCACGCTGATCGAGATCTCGGTGGACGGCGACGCGGCTCCCGTGGCCGAGGCCGCGCGCGCGCTCCCAGGGGTGCTCCGCGCGGCCGCCGAGGGACCGGTGGCGCGCGTGTACGCGCCGAAGCCCGGCGAGACGGTGGCCGCGCTCGTGCGCGCCGCCGAGCAGGGGGGGCGCACCGTGACCAACATCCATCTCGCGCCCCCGAGCCTCGAGACGCTCTTCATCTCCCTCACCGGGAGGAAGCTCCAGTGACCGCCGGCGCCGCCGCCCCGCGGCAGGACACCCTCGCGATCTTCGGCGCGCTCCTGCGGCGCGACGCGCGCGTGGTGCGCCGCGAGCTCCCCTTCTTCCTGCTGCGCACGACGCTCCAGCCGCTGCTCGTCGTGTTCGTCTTCGGCTTCCTCCTCCCGCGCATGGGCTTCGTGCGCGGCGGCTACGCGGGGGCGCTCCTCCCCGGCGTGCTCGCGATCAGCATCACGCTCTCGAGCGTGATGGCGATCGCCTTCCCGATGATCGTGGAGTTCGGCGTCACCGGGGAGATCGAGGACCGCCTGCTCGCGCCGATCGGCACGCGCTGGGTGGCCGCGGCGAAGGTGGTGGGCGCGGTGGTGCAGGGGATGCTCGCCGCCTTCTTCCTCCTGCCGATCGCGCGGCTGATCATGGGGCCGATCGAGGGGCTCACCGTCGCGCACTTCGGGATCGTGCTCCTCCTCACGGTGCTCGGCGCCGCGGCCTTCTCCACCTTCGGGCTCTGGCTCGGCACCACCGTGAACCCGCAGCAGATCGGCACGATGTTCGGCGTGTTCATCACGCCGCTCATCTTCTTCGGCTGCACCTACTATCCGTGGCAGGGGCTGTCGGTGGTGCCGGTGATGAAGTACCTGGTGCTGCTGAACCCGCTCGTCTACGTGAGCGAGGGGATGCGCGCGGCGATCACGCCGGACCTGCCGCACATGCCGATCGGCGCGGTGATCGCCGCGCTCCTCACCATCACCGCCATCTTCTGGACGCTCGGGATGCGGAGCTTCCGCCGGCGCGCGCTCGGCTGATCAGGCGCGCTCCACCGGGAGCCCCGCGCGCTCCCACTGGTCGAAGCCGCCCGCCACGTTCACCACTTCCGTGAGACCGCCGGCGCGCAGGAGGCTCGCGCCGATCGCGGAGCGCGAGCCGCTCTGGCAGATGAGCGCCAGCGGCCGGCGCGCCGGCAGTTCCGCGCGGCGGCCGGCGAGCTCCGCGTAGGGCACGTTCGGCGCGCCCGCGGGATGTCCCGCCGCGTACTCCGCGCGCCCGCGCACGTCCACCAGCGCCAGCTCGCCGCGCTGCGCCAGCCGCGCGGCCTCGGAGACGTCCATTTGCTTCACGGTGCCGAGCGGGCGGCCGCTCGCGCTCCACTCCGCGATCACCCGTCCCGCGAAGACCCCCGCCACCCGGTCGAGCCCGATCATCGCCAGGTCGCGCGCCGCCCGCGCCGCGGCGCCCGGCACGCCATCGTCCACGATCAGGTAGAGGTCCGCGTCGAAGGGCACCACCGAGCCCACGTACGTGCTGAAGCTCTTGCTCAGCTGGATGCCGAGCGTGCCGGGGACGTGCCCCTTCGCGAAGATCTCGTTGCGGCGCGTGTCGATCACCACCGCGCCGGACTCCAGCAGCGGCGCGAGGCGCGACGCGTCGAGGAGCGGCGGCTCGCGGAACCCGTCGAGCAGGGGCGGGCCGTCGCGGTTGAGCCGCTTCATCTCGGCGAAGTAGCGCGGCGGCTCCGGCTGCCCCTCGAGCACCGCGCGCACGAACGTGTCCTCGTCGTCGATGCCGAAGGCCCAGTTGGCGATCAGCTCGTAGCCGAGCGTCGTCTGCGGCATCGCGCCCAGCGCCTTGCCGCAGGCCGAGCCGGCGCCGTGGCCGGGCCAGAGCTGGAGGTACGGCGGCATCGCGCGGAAGCGGCGCAGCGAGTGGAAGAGCGTGCGCGCGCTCGCTTCCATGGTGCCCGCCACGTGCGCCGCGCGCTCGAGGAGGTCCGGGCGCCCCACGTCGCCCGCGAAGATGAAGTCCCCCGTGAAGGCGCCCACGGGGCGGTCGCTGGCCGGCGTGTCGGTCACGAGGAAGGTCATGTGCTCGGGCGTGTGCCCGGGCGTGTGCACCGCCTCGATCGCGATGTTGCCGATGCGGAAGAGATGGCCGTTCCCGGCCAGCGTCGCGTTCTCCTTCGTCGCGAAGCGGTACTGCCAGTCCGCGCCCCCCTCGCGCGAGAGGATCATGCGCGCCCCCGCCGCCGCGGCGAGCTCGCGCGTGCCGGAGAGGAAGTCGGCGTGGATGTGCGTCTCGGTCACGTGCGTGATGCGCAATCCCTCCGCCGCGGCGGCCTCGAGATACTGCCGCGCGTCGCGGTTCGGGTCGATCACGACGGCCTCGCCGGTGGCCTGACAGCCCACGAGGTAGCTCGCCTGCGCGAGACGGTCGTCGTACATCCGCTTGAGCAGCACCGTCAGCCCTCCGCGCCGTGGCGGCGCGCGTAGTCGATCGCCATGCGCGCATAGTCCGCGCTGCGCAGCCCGATCTCCTGGGCGCGCCGCACCGCGTCCTGCTGGGACATCTTCTCGTCGATCATGAGGTACGGGATGAGCAGCCCGCCCACGCGGTTCGCGGTGGCGCAGTGCACCAGCACCGGGCGGCGCGCCGGATCGCGCACCACCTCGAGCACCTTCGCGAACGCGGCGTCGTCGAGCGTGACCGGGGTGACGGGCACGATCACGTACGCCATGCCGGCCGCCTTCACCGCCGCCGCTTCGTCGTAGCCGCGCGGCTCGAAGGGCGGGCGCAGGTCGAGGATGGTGCGCACCCCCGCCTGCGCGGCGGCGGCGAGCTGCGCGGCGGAGAGCTGCCCCGCCGTCGCGATGTCATCGCGCAGGCAGTCGCCGTAGGGAAGGGTGCG
>DATKOH010000189.1:0-2949 GCA_035524735.1 Gemmatimonadaceae bacterium | reverse complement strand
AAGACACGGTGCGCGAGGCGCTCACGGCGAAGATCCTCGAGCGCGCGAAGAAGATGGTGGCCGGCGACCCGCTCGATCCGAAGACGCGGCTGGGGGCGATCGTGAGCCGCGCGCAGATGGAGAAAGTGCTCGGCTACATCAAGACCGGGCGCGACGAGGGCGCCACGCTGCTCGCCGGCGGCGAACGCACGCCGGTGAACGGCAAGGGCTTCTTCGTGCAGCCGACGATCTTCGGCGGCGTGGAGCGCGGGATGACGATCGCGCGCGAGGAGATCTTCGGCCCCGTGCTCGCGATGATGACGTTCACGGGCGGCGTGGCCGGCGCGGTGGCGCTCGCGAACGACACGATCTACGGGCTGGCCGCGGGGATCTGGACGCGCGACATCGGGAAGGCGCTGCGCACCGCGCGCGCCGTGCGCGCGGGCACGGTGTGGATCAACACGTACAACGTGTACGATGCGGCGAGCCCCTTCGGCGGCTACAAGCAGAGCGGCTTCGGCCGCGAGCTGGGGGTGCACGCGCTCGACGGCTACTCGCAGGTGAAGTCGGTGTGGGTGGACCTGGCGTGAACCCGCGCGGCGCGGTGATCGTGGCGGCGGTGCGCACGCCGATCGGCCGCCACGGCGGCGCGCTCGCGCGCGTGCGCCCCGACGACCTCGCCGCCACCGCGATCCGCGCGCTCGTCGACCGCGCGAAGGTGGACGGCGCCACGATCGACGACGTGATCCTCGGCTGCGCCAACCAGGCGGGAGAGGACAACCGGAACGTGGCGCGCATGGCGCTGCTCCTCGCCGGCCTGCCGGTGGAGGTGCCGGGGCAGACGGTGAACCGCCTCTGCGCGAGCGGGCTGCAGGCGGTGGCGAGCGCGGCGCAGGCGGTGCGCGCCGGCGAGGGGGACGCGTTCATCGCCGGCGGCGTGGAGAGCATGTCGCGCGCGCCGTGGGTGATGCTGAAGCCGGAAGAGGGCTTCACCCGCGCCGCCCCGGAGAGCGCCGACACCACCGTGGGCTGGCGCTTCATCAACAGGCGGATGCCCGCGCAGTGGACGATCTCCCTGGGGGAGACCGCGGAGGAGGTCGCGAAGCGCTGCAACGTGTCGCGCGCCGACCAGGATGCCTTCGCGCTGGAGAGCCAGCAGCGGGCGGCGCGCGCGATCGCGGAGGGGCGCTACGCCGCCGAGATCGTGCCGGTGACCATCCCCGGGAAGAAGGGGGACACGGTGGTCGATCGCGACGAGCATCCCCGCCCCGAGACGACGCGAGAGGCGCTGGCGGCGATGAAGCCCGCCTTCGTGCGGGAGAACGGCACGGTCACGGCGGGCTCGTCGAGCGGGATCAACGACGGCGCGAGCGCGCTGCTCGTGATGAGCGCCGAGCGCGCGCGGAAGGAGGGGCGCACGCCGCTGGCGCGCGTGGTGACGAGCGCGGTGGCGGGCGTCGCGCCCGACGTCATGGGGCTCGGGCCGGTGCCCGCGGTGCGCAAGGCGCTCGCGCGCGCCGGGCTCGCGGTGAAGGACCTGGACCTGATCGAGCTGAACGAGGCCTTCGCGAGCCAGGCGATCGCCTGCATGCGCGAGCTCGGCCTGGACGGGGCGCGGGTGAACGTCAACGGCGGCGCGATCGCGCTCGGGCATCCGCTGGGCGCCACCGGCGCCCGGATGATGACCTCGCTCGTGCACGAGATGGGGCGGCGGAAGGCGCGGTACGGGCTCGCGTCGATGTGCATCGGCGTCGGCCAGGGGATGGCGATGATCGTCGAGCGGGGGGACGCGTGACGTACGAGAGCATCCTCCTGACGCGCGACGGGGGCGTGGGCACGCTCACGCTCAACCGCCCCGACAAGCTGAACGCCTTCGCGGGCACGATGCGGCAGGAGATCGCCGACGCGCTGAACGAACTGGAGCGCGACGCCGCGGTGCGGGTGATCGTGATCACCGGCGCCGGGCGCGCCTTCTGCGCCGGCGCGGACATCGGCTACATGCAGCAACTGATCGAGCGCAGCGACGTGGAGGCGATGACCGCGCTCGTGGAAGCGGGGCGGAAGGTGGTGATGACGATCCGGGCCAGCGCGAAGCCGGTGATCGCGTCGGTGAACGGCGCGGCGGCGGGCGGGGGCGCGAACCTGGCGCTCGCCTGCGACATCCGCATCGCCAGCACGCAGGCGAAGCTGGGACAGACCTTCAACCGCATCGGACTCCACCCCGACTGGGGGGGCACGTACTTCCTCCCCCGCCTCGTGGGGCCGGCCAAGGCGCTGGAACTCCTCTGGGGCGCCGACGTCATCGGCGCCGAGGAGGCGTTCGCGCTGGGGCTCTTCAATCGCGTGGTGGCGCCGGAGGCGCTCGCCGCCGAGACGGCGGCCTACGCGCGGATGCTCGCCGCGAAGCCCGCGCTGGCGCTCTCGCTGGCCAAGCGCGCGGTGTACCGATCGCTCGACCAGACGCTGCCCGAGATGCTCGACTACGAATTGGACGCGCAGCTCCGCTGCTTCCGCAGCGGGGATGCCAAAGAAGGGATCGCCGCCTTCCTCGAGAAGCGCGACGCGAAGTTCACCACCTGACGAGGAGACCCATGGCGCTCACCAAGATCACCAACTTCGACGACTGGATCGACCTGTTCAAGGTGTGGCAGGACGACATCGGTCTCGATGCGAACGAACTGCGCGACTACAAGTTCGACGTGAAGCTCGCCGACCTCGACGTGCCGGAGATCGAGTTCGGCCACTACGCCGGGGACGCGAAGTGGAAGACGGTGATGCACATCCCCGACCAGCGGATCCGGGATGCGCTGCAGACACTCATCATCTTCCTGGGGGACACGGTGTTCGCGTCCGTGGAGCAGCAGCGCGCGCTGCTCGACCGCGCGCCGAGCGACTACGACCTGATGTCGATCTACCGGGTGATGGCGGAGGAGATGCGCCACGGCTGGCAGATGTCGTACCTGCTCGTGA
>DATKOH010000188.1:0-11066 GCA_035524735.1 Gemmatimonadaceae bacterium | reverse complement strand
GCCCTTCTACCTGCACCAGACCGGGCTGGTGACCCTCGCCATCGCCTTCGCCGCCGTCGTGGATGGCGGCGCGCCCGTCGTGCTCGGCGAGGAGCACGACCGCTCGGAGTGGCTCCCCCTCGACGCCGCGCGCGCGCGGCTCGCCTGGCCGCGCTCCCGCGCCGCCGTCGACGACATCGCCGTCCTCCTCGCCGCCGGCGACGCCGGCGCGGTGGAGGACGTGCTGCGCATCCGCTAGCCTTCGGCCATGTCCGACCGCCGCATTCTGCTGGCGCTCCTCGCCGCCTTCTCGCTCCTCCTCTGCCTCGAACTGCCCGGCTCCGCGCTCACGGAGCCCGACGAAGCGCGCTACGCCGAGATCCCGCGCGAGATGATGGCCGCGCACGACTACGTGACCCCGCGGCTGAACGGCACCCGCTACTACGAGAAGCCGCCCCTGCTGTACTGGGCGAACGCGGCGAGCTTCGCCCTGCTCGGCCCCACCGACTTCGCCGCGCGCCTCCCGGCGCGCCTCGCCGCGCTCGGCACGGCAGCGCTCATCGCTCTCGCGCTCGGCGGCGAGTGGGGGCTCTGGGCCGCGCTCATCCTCCTCTCCGCGCCCCTCAGCTTCGTCCTCGGCCGCTACAACGTCACCGACGGCGTGCTCACCTTCGCGATGACCATCGTGTTGGTCGCGATGCGCGCCTTCCTCCGCCGCCGCGAGCGCGGCGAGGGCGCGGCGCTCGCGCTCGCCGCGCTCGGCCTCGGCGCCGGGCTCGCCGTGCTCGCCAAGGGGCTCATCGGGATCGTCCTCCCCGGCCTCGTCTTCCTCCTCTACATCGGCCTCGTGGGCGAATGGAAGCGACTCGGCGAACTCATCCTCTCGCCGGCGCCGCTGGTGCTCGCCGCCGTGGCCGCCCCCTGGTTCGTGCTCATGGAGCGCGACAACCCCGGCTTCGCGCAGGTCTTCTTCATCCGCGAGCACTTCCAGCGCTTCGCGACGAACGAGGCGAAGCGCGAGGGGCCGGTCTACTACTTCGTGCTCGCCTTCATCGCGGGCTTCCTCCCCTGGACGCTCCCATTCGGAGCCTGGGTCGGCGGCGCCGCCGTGCGCACGCGCGCGGCGCTGCGCGCGCGGCGCGACGAACTCCTCTTCGCGCTCTGGTTCTTCGTGATCGTCGGCTTCTTCTCGCTGTCGCGGTCGAAGCTCCTCCCGTACATCCTCCCCGCGCTCCCCGCCGCCGCCGCGCTCACGGCCAAGGTGATCGTCGACCGCGCCCCGGCGCTCCGCGGCGCGCTCGTCACCTGCGCGGCGCTCCTGACGATTGCCCTCGGCGGCGGCCTCGCGTTCGCGCTCGCGAAGGGGCTGCTCGCCCCCTACGACGCCGCCGGCTACGCGGCCGCGGGGCTCGCCGCGCTCCTCGCCGGCGCGTGGGCCGCCGCGGCGCTCGCGCGGCGCGCGCCGCGACGCGCGCTGCTGGCCGCCGCCGCTGGGTGGGGGGGCCTCTATCTCGCGCTCGTGCTCGCGCTCCCGCGCCTCTCGCACGAACTCTCCACCGAGGACCTCGCGCGCGCCGCGGCCGCCGTCCCCGGCGCCACCGTCGTCGCGTACCGCAACTATCCGCAGGGGTTCGCGTGGACCCTCGGCCATCCCATCCCCGTGGTGGACTTCGTCGGCGAGCTCGCCACCGATGGCGCGCGCCCCGCGGCGATCTTCTGGGGGCGCGACGACTTCTGGCGCCGCTGGCACGCCGGAGAACCCCTCGCCGTGGTCGTGCGCCGCCGCGAGTTCGCGGACTGGCGCGCCCAGGGCGACTCCTCCCCGACGGCGGTCGCGTCCAATCGCACGTATCTTGTGGTGACCAACCTGCCTCCCACCTCCCCGGCTCCCGTGCGATGAGCGCCGAGAAGACCCTGATCCGCGACAGCTTCCTCCCCTTCTCCCGTCCGTCGATCGGCGACGCCGAGATCGCGGAGCTCGTCGAGTCGCTCCGCTCCGGCTGGATCACCACCGGCCCGAAGGTGGAGCGCTTCACGCAGATGTTCGCCGAGTACGTGGGCGGGCGGCACGCGTCGGCGCTCTCCTCCGCCACCGCGGGGCTCCACCTCGCGCTCCTCGCGCACGGCATCGGGCCGGGCGACGAGGTGATCACCACGCCGCTCACCTTCGCGGCCACGGTGAACATGATCGCGCTGGTGGGCGCGACGCCCGTGCTCGCCGACATCGACCGCCACACGCTGCAGGTGCGCCCCGAGGAGATCGCGCGCCGGATCACCGCGCGCACGCGCGCCATCATCGTCGTCCACTACGTGGGCGACGCCGCCGACCTCGACCCGATCCTCGACCTCGCGCGCTCGGCGCACCTGGCCGTCATCGAGGACGCCGCGCACGCCGCCGGCACCGAGTACAAGGGGCGCCGCATCGGCTCCTTCGACACCACTTCCATCTTCTCCTTCCACCCGAACAAGAACATCACCACGGGCGAAGGGGGGATGATCGTCACCCCCGATCCCGAGATCTTCGAGAAGGTCTCCCTCCTCAAGTTCCACGGGATGGACCGCAACGCCTGGAAGCGCTTCGCGAAGGCCGGCTCGCCGCGCTACGACATCGCGCTCCCCGGCTACAAGTACAACATGATGGACATCCAGGCCGCGCTCGGCATCCACCAGCTGCCGAGGCTCGACGGCTTCATCGCCGAGCGCCGCCGCCTCGCGATGCGCTACCAGGAGGCCTTCGCCGACCTCGAGGCGCTCATCCTCCCCACCCCCGCGCCGTACCCCACGCGCCACGCCTGGCACCTCTACACGCCGCGCGTGAACCTCGACGCGCTCACGATCGACCGCGACCGCTTCATGCAGGAGCTCAAGGACCGCAACATCGGCGTCGGGCTGCACTACACCGCGGTGCACGAGTTCTCGTACTACCGCGACCACTTCGGCTGGACCCCCGAGAGCTTCCCCGAGGCGCACTTCGTGAGCGAGCGGATCATGTCGCTCCCGCTCTTCCCCGGCCTCGCCGACGCCGACCAGGACGACGCGATCGCCGCCGTGCGCGACATCGCCGCGCGGTTCGCGCGATGAGCGCCCCGTCGGCCGGCATGGTGAGCGTGGTCATCCCCGTCTACAACGAGGAGGCCACCCTCCCCGCGCTCTTCCCGCGGCTCTACGCGGCGCTCGACGCGCTCCACCGCCCCTACGAGATCATCCTCGTGGACGACGGCAGCCGCGACCGCTCCATGGAGATCCTACGGGCCGAGGCCGCGCGCCGTCCCGACCAGGTGCGCGTCGTGGAGCTCTCCCGCAACTTCGGCCAGCATCCCGCCATCCTCGCCGGCTTCTCCATCGCGCGCGGCGACGCCGTCGTCACCCTCGACGCCGACCTCCAGAACCCCCCCGAGGAGATCGGCAAGCTCCTCGCCAAGATGGACGAGGGCTACGACGTCGTGGGCGGCGTGCGCCGGCAGCGGCAGGACACTCTCTTCCGCCGCGCCGCGAGCTGGATCGTGAACCGCATCACCGTCGCCATCACCGGCATCCGGATGAGCGACTACGGCTGCATGCTCCGCGCCTACTCGAAGGAGGTCGTGGAGCTCATCAACAAGAGCGACGAGCACTCCACCTTCATCCCCGCGCTCGCGCAGAGCATCGCGCGCCACCCGGTGGAGGTCCCCGTCGCGCACGCCGAGCGCTCCGCGGGGGAATCGAAGTACTCGTTCTACCGCCTCATCCGCCTCAACTTCGACCTGATGACGGGCTTCTCCGTCGTTCCGCTCCAGCTCTTCACCCTCCTCGGCTTCATCACCGCCGCCGGCGGCGTGCTCTTCGGCGTCTACCTGCTCGTGCGCCGCTTCATCCTCCTGCGCGCCTCCGAGGCGGAGGGCGTCTTCACGCTCTTCGCGCTCGCCTTCGTCGTGATGGGCGTGCTCATGGCGGGCGTCGGCATCGTGGGGGAGTACGTCGGCCGCATCTACCAGGAGGTGCGCGGGCGCCCACGCTACCTCATCCGCCGCGTCTGGGGCGGCCCCTCCGGCGCATGAGCGCCCCGCGCGTGGTGGTCTTCGCCTACTCGGACGTGGGCCACGCCGGCCTCGAGTTCCTCCTCGAGCGCGGCGTGAACGTCGTGGCCGTCTACTCGCACGCCGACAAGCCCGGCGAAGCGATCTGGTTCCCCTCCGCGTCGAAGCTCGCGCACGACGCCGGCGTCCCCGTGCACCTCGACGCCGACCTGCGCACCGAGAAGGGGATCGCCGAGCTCGCGGCGCACGCCCCCGACCTGCTGCTCTCCTTCTACTACCGCGAGATCATCCCCCAGGCCGCGCTCGACCTCGCGCCCCTCGGCGCCTTCAACATGCACGGCTCCCTGCTCCCCAAGTTCCGCGGCCGCGCCCCCGTGAACTGGGCCGTCGCCCTCGGCGAGAAGGAGACCGGCGCCACGCTGCACGTGATGACCCACCTCGCCGACGCCGGCGACATCGTCGACCAGGAGAAGGTCGCGATCGGCCCCGACGACACCGCCTTCGAGGTGCAGGGGCGCGTGCGCGACGCCGGCGTGCGCGTGCTCGGCCGCCAGCTCGACGCGCTCCTCGGCGGCACCGCGCCGCGCAAGCCGCAGGACCACGCCGCGGCCACGAAGTTCGGGCGCCGGCGCCCGGAGGACGGCCGCATCGACTGGACGCGCTCCGCCGCCGACATCCACAACCTCGTCCGCGCCGTCTCGCACCCCTATCCCGGCGCCTTCACCACCCTCGGCGACCGCACGCTCTACCTCTGGCGCACCGCCCGCGCCCCCGCGCCCGCCCCCGACGGCCCCCCCGGCAGCTTCCACGTGAAGGGCGACCGCGCGATCGCCGTCGCCGGCGACGGCCGCGCCCTCGAGATCGTCCGCGCGCAGGTCGAGGGCGAGCCCGAACTCGGCGCCGCCGCCCTCGCGCACCGCCTCGCCCCCCTCCTGACCTCCAGCCCAACGGCTTCCTGATGCGAGTCCTCATCCTCGGCGTCAACGGCTTCATCGGCAACGCGCTCACCAAGCGCATCCTCACCACCACCGACTGGGAGGTCTTCGGGCTCGACATGAGCTCCGAGAAGATCGAGCCCTTCCTCGACGACAAGCGCTTCCGCTTCCTCGAGGGGGACATCGCGATCAACAAGGAGTGGATCGAGTACCACATCAAGAAGTCGGATGTGGTCCTCCCCCTCGTCGCGATCGCCACCCCCGCCAAGTACGTCTCCGACCCGCTCGCGGTGTTCGAGCTCGATTTCGAGGAGAACCTCCGCATCGTGAAGCAGTGCGCCCGCTACGGGAAGCGCGTCGTCTTCCCGAGCACGAGCGAGGTCTACGGCATGTGCCCCGACAAGGAGTTCGACGAGGAGACGTCGAACCTCGTCTACGGGCCGATCAACAAGCCGCGCTGGATCTACTCCACCAGCAAGCAGCTCCTCGACCGCGTCATCTACGCGCTCGGCATGCAGCAGGGGCTCCAGTACACGCTCTTCCGGCCGTTCAACTGGATCGGCCCGCACCTGGACAACGTGGACTCGCCCAAGGAAGGGAGCTCGCGCGTGCTCACGCAGTTCCTCCACAACATCCTCTACGGCGAGCCGATCAAGCTCGTGGACGGCGGCCGCCAGCGCCGCTCCTTCACGCACATCGACGACGGCATCGACGCGCTCATGAAGATCCTCGAGAACAAGGACGGCTGCGCCGACGCGGGGATCTTCAACATCGGCAATCCCAAGAACGACCTCTCGATCAAGGAGCTCGCCGAGAAGCTCGTGAAGGGCGTCGGCGAATACCCCGACTTCGCCGCCGTCGCGAAGAAGGCGAAGATCGTCGAGGTCACCAGCAACCAGTACTACGGCAAGGGCTACCAGGACATCATGACGCGCGTGCCGTCGATCAAGCGCGCCAGGGAGAAGCTCGGCTGGGCGCCGCGCATCGGCTTCGACGAGGCCCTCCACCGCACCCTCGACTTCTACCTCAAGGGTCGGAAGCGCCCGGCCGCGCCGTGAGCGTTGCGGGCGCGCGCCGCGTCGCGCTCAAGGTCGACTGCGACACCTTCCTCGGCACCCGCGACGGACTGCCGAACCTCCTGCGCGCCTTCGACCGCCGCGGCATCCGCGCGAGCTTCTTCTTCACCCTCGGCCCCGACCGCTCCGGGCGCGCCATCTTCCGCGTCTTCACGCGCAAGGGGTTCCTCGCCAAGATGCTCCGCTCCGGCGCCGCGTCGATGTACCCGAAGCGCACGATGATGTACGGCACCCTCCTCCCCGCGCCGATGATCGGCCGCGAGCTGGCGTCCGCGATCCGCGCCGTCGGCGACGCCGGCCACGAGGTGGGCGTGCACGGCTGGGACCACATCGCCTGGCACGACCGCGCCGCGCGCATGTCGGAGGAGGAGGCCGCCCGCGAGTACGGCGCCGCGCACGCCGAGTTCGAGCGCATCTTCGGCCGCCGCGCGCGCGCCTCCGCCGCCCCGGGCTGGCAGGCGGGGGCGGGCTCGCTCGCCGTGCAGGACCGCTACGCGCTCGACTACGCCTCCAACACCCGCCTCGGCGCCCCCTTCTATCCCGTGGCCGGCGAGCGCCGCTTCGCCACGCTCGAGATCCCGACCACCCTCCCCACCTGGGACGAGACCTGGAACGCGCCGGAGTGGGGCACCGGCGGCGCCTTCATCGAGCGCTACCGCGCCGCGGTGCGGGGCACCGAGGTCCACTCGATCCACACCGAGGTGGAGGCCACCGCGCTGCTCGGCGAGTTCGAGCGGCTGCTCGATGCCTGGCGCGCGGACGGCGTGGAATTCGTCACGATGGAACAGATCGCCCGCGAAACGAAAGCGGCACCCGGGACGATCCCCGCGCGCCGCATCGTGCCGATAACCCTCCCCGGGCGCGCCGGCACGGTCACCGGCTCGGTGCCGCTCTAGCGGATCAGCCGCCCGCCGGCCGCACGGCCGACGGCAGCACCTCGCCCGAAACCGGCGCGTTCGGCTTCACGCGCACGCTCTTCGCGGGCACCCCCACGTTCACGTGGTAGGGGCGCACGTCCTTCGTCGCCAGCGCGCCGGCGCCGACCATCGCGTTCTCCCCCACGCGCACCCCCGCCAGCACCGTCGCGTGGTACGTGATGCGCACGTCGTTCTCCAGCACCGTCACCGCGTCCGTCACGTCCTTCTGGTCCACGATGCTGTGCGTGTGGCTGTAGATGTTCGCGTAGTCGGAGATGGACACGCGGTCGCCGAGCACGAGCCCGCCGCGGTCGTCGAGCAGCACGTGGCGGTGCACCACCACGTCATCGCCCACCTCCATGTTGTAGCCGAAGGAGAACTCCACGTGCTGGAACGCCTTGAAGTTCCTGCCGCAGCGCCGGAAGATGTGCGGCGCGAGGATCCGCCGGAGCCGCACCCCCGCGTCCACGTTCTGCGCGCCGAGCGCGCTGCGGTCGAAGGAGTACCAGAGCCAGAGCAGCGGCTTCACGCGCTGGAATTTCGCGTCGTCCACCTCGGCGTAGTACTCGGGCTCGAGGGTGATGTGGCGCGGGTCGCAGGCCAGCAGCGCGGCGCGCGTGGCGAGGGGGAGCGACGCGTCGTTCACCGCCGTCTCCCAGTTCGCGGCGAACTGCGGATACGCGATCTCCACGAGCGTGCGGCGACAGAGCGCGGCGCGGTCGGCCGCGGGATCGGCCAGCGCGTGCTCGATCGCGTCGAGCCATTCCTGCACGACCGCGTTCGGCGCGCGCTCCGGGAAGGGGCGCAGGGGGCGGAGGACCATGGCAGCTCCTGGGGGAGAGCAGGGGAGTGCGGTGACGCCGTGCAGGAAGATAAGCGCGCCGCCGCGACCGGAAGTTCCGGACCCTACGCTCCTGCCTCCCGCCACCCCGGCCCCTTCACCAGCTCCACCACCGCCTCCGCCAGCTCGTCCCGCCCGGCCCCCGTCACCGCCGAGAAGGGGATCACCTGCTCCGGGTCCAGTCCGAGCGCGCGCGTGAGCGTCTCCACGCGCCCCGCCACCTCCGCCTTCTTCAGCTTGTCCGTCTTCGTGAGCGCCACGATCGTCGGCGCGCCGAGGTCCGCGAGGAAGTCGAGCATCTGCACGTCCTCCGCCGTCGGGTCGCGCCGCGCGTCGATCAGCTGCACCACCCCGCGCAGTGGCGTGCTCTCCGTGAGGTAGCCCTCGATGAGCGGACGCCACCCCTCGCGCGCCGCCTTCGACACGCGCGCGTAGCCGTAGCCGGGCAGGTCCACCAGCAGGAACGCCCGGTTCACCTTGAAGAAGTTGATCTCGCGCGTCTTCCCCGGTGTCGCGCTCACCCGCGCCAGCGCCTTCCGCCGCACGAGCGCGTTCAGCAGCGACGACTTCCCCACGTTCGACCGCCCGCTGAACGCGATCTCCGGCAGCGACGGCTCCGGGCGCCAGCCCCCCGGCTGCGCCAGCCCTCCCAGGAACTCGATCTCGCGGATGACGAGCGGGTCGGCGACGCTCAATGCGTGTGCGGCGGCGGCACCGCCGCCGCGATCGCGGCCGCCGCCACCGCGCCCTCCGCCGCCACCGGACGCTCCCCGCGCAGCGCGAGCTGCAGCACCTCGTCCATCTCCTTCACCGGATGGAAGATGAGCCCCGCCTGCACGTCCGCCGGGATCTCCGCCAGCTCCCGCGCGTTCTGCTCGGGGATGATCACGTGCGTCACCCCCGCGCGCCGCGCCGCCACCAGCTTCTCCTTCAGCCCGCCGATCGGCAGCACCCGCCCGCGCAGCGTGATCTCCCCCGTCATCGCCATGTCGCCGCGCACCGGCACCCCGGTGAGCGCGCTCACCACCGCCACCGCGATCCCGATCCCCGCGCTCGGCCCATCCTTCGGCGTCGCCCCCGCGGGCATGTGCACGTGCAGGTCGCGCGTGCGCGGGAACTCCGGGTCGATGCCCAGCGCCGCCGCGCGCGACCGCGCGTAGGTGAGCGCCGCCCCCGCGCTCTCCTTGAGCACGTCGCCCAGCGTCCCCGTGAGCTGCAGCCGCCCGCGCCCCCGCACCACCGCCACCTCGATCTCCAGCAGGTCGCCCCCCGCCGCGGTGTACGCCAGCCCCGTCGCCACCCCCACGCGGTCCTCGCGCTTCGTCTCCTCCGCGTCGAAGGGCGCCACGCCGAGCAGCCGCGGCAGGTCCGCCGCCGTCACCGTCTGCTCCGCCGGCGGCGAACCCGGCACCGCCACCGCGTCGCGCGCGAGCTTCCGCGCCACGCGCGCCAGCCGCCGCTCCAGCTCGCGCACCCCCGCCTCGCGCGTGTAGCGCCGCATGAGCACCGGCAGCACGTCCGGCGCGAACGTCACCTTCGCCGGGTCGAGCCCGTGCGCCTTGAGCTGCTTCGGGATCAGGAACTGCCGCGCGATCGCGTACTTCTCGTGGTCCACGTAGCCCGCGAGACGGATCACCTCCATCCGGTCGCGCAGCGCGTCGGGGATCGCGCCGAGGGAGTTCGCCGTCGTCAGGAAGAGCACCTGCGACAGGTCGTAGTCCACCTCGAGGTAGTGGTCGTTGAAGGCGCGGTTCTGCTCCGGGTCGAGCACCTCGAGCAGCGCCGCCGCGGGATCGCCGCGCCAGTCCTGCCCGAGCTTGTCCACCTCGTCGAGCAGGATCACGGGGTTCACCACCTCCGCGCGCCGCATCGCCTGGATCACCCGCCCGGGGAGCGCGCCGATGTACGTGCGCCGGTGCCCGCGGATCTCCGCCTCGTCGCGCACGCCGCCGAGCGACATGCGCACGAACTTGCGGCCGAGCGCCCGCGCGATCGAGCGGCCGAGCGACGTCTTCCCCACGCCCGGCGGGCCGACGAGACAGAGGATCGGCCCCTCGAGCTTCCCGACGAGCCCGAGCACCGCGATGTAGTCGAGGATCCGCTCCTTCACGTCCTCGAGCCCGTGGTGGTCCTCGTCCAGCACGCGCCGCGCGTGCGCGACGTCCACCACGTCGTCGCTCCGCTCCGTCCACGGCAGCGCCAGGATCCAGTCGAGGTAGTTACGCCCCACCGTCGCCTCGGGGCTCATCGGGCTCATCCGGCGGAGCTTCCTGAGCTCGCGCTCCGCGCGCTCCTTCACCGGCGCGGGGAGCTGCTTCTTCTCGATCGCCTGCTGCAGCTCGTCGAACCCGTCGCCGTCGTCCTGCCCGAGCTCGCGGTGGATCGCCTTGAGCTGCTCGGTGAGGTAGAACTCGCGCTGGTTCTGGAAGAGCGAGCCGCGCACCTGGTCGTCGATCTTCCGCTCGAGGCGCAGGATCTCGTTCTCCGCCGCGAGCGTCTCGCTCAGGTGGTCGGCGAGCGCGCGCATCGACGCGGCCTCGAGCAGCTTCTGCCGCTGCTCGAGCTTCACGAGCAGGTGCGCCGCCACCGCGAACGCCTGCTTGTCCACCGACTGCGTCCCCTGCACGAGCGTCGCCACCTCGCCGGGGATGCGGCGGTGCATCCCCACGTACTCGTCGAAGAGCGTGACCACGCGCCGGATCTGCGCGTACTCGTCCGGCGTGGGCGGATGGTCGCGGAAGGGCTTGGGCTCCACCAGCGCCGTGATGTGCCGCTCCCCCGAGGCGTAGCGCGTGACCCGCGCGCGGCCAACCCCCTCGAGCAGCACCTTCGTGGTGCCGTTCGACTGCCGCGCCACCTGCAGCACGCGCGCCACGACGCCGGTGCGGAAGAGGTCGCGCCCCGTGGGCTCGTTCACCTCGCCGCTCCGCTGCGCCACCACGAAGAGCCAGCGGTCCTCCCCCACCGCCGCCTGCACCGCGGCGAGCGACCCCGCGCGCCCCACGAGCAGCGGGATGACCATGTACGGGAACACGACCACGTCCCGCAGCGGCAGCACCGGCAGCCGCTCGGGGACTTCGTGGCGGTCGTTCTCCCGGGTGATGATCATTCTGCGACCTGGCTCGCGATGGGCGGTTCCCGGTGTGCGGTTCGCGGTTCCCGATGGGCGGTTCCCAGTGGGCGGTGTCCGGGTTCCCTGAACCTAGCATCCGCGCGCCCACCCGGACACCGGGAACCGCACACCGCCCATCGGGAACCGGGCACCGGGACCCGGGAACCGGTGCGAAGCGTGAGGCGGATGC
>DATKOH010000187.1:0-7272 GCA_035524735.1 Gemmatimonadaceae bacterium | reverse complement strand
CATCCCCATGCAGATCGTGCGGATCGGCGCGTTGAGGAACTGCATCGTGTCGTAGATCGCCATGCCGGCGCTGACGCTCCCGCCCGGCGAGTTGATGTACAGGTTGATGTCGCGCTCCGGATTGTCCGCCTCGAGGAAGAGCAGCTGCGCGATGATGATGTTGGCCACATCGTCGTTGATCCCCGTGCCGAGGAAGACGATGCGGTCCATGAGCAGCCGCGAGAAGATGTCGTACGTGCGCTCGCCGCGGCTCGACCGCTCGATCACGTACGGAGGATAGATCGTCGACATGGGACCGCTCCCGTTTGGCGTCATGGGTTCCCCGTGACCTCGTTGTGCTGCAGGAGCCACCCGAAGACCTTGTCCTCGGTGATGCTCCGCTCGATCTCCTTGATCCGCCCCGCCTTCTGCAGGCTCGCGTACACCTGCCCCGGCTCCGCGCCGCGCTTCGCCGCCAGCTCGGCCACCCGCGCGTCCACGTCCGCCTCCGTCGCCGCGAGCTGCTCCTTCGCCGCGATCGTCTCGATCACCAGGTCGCGCCGCACCTGACGCTCCGCCACCGGGCGGAACTCGGTCACGAAACGCTCCCGGTCCTCCTCGGGGATCTGGTACATCTCCCCGTACGCGCGCACCAGGTCGTTCACCCAGCTCGCCGGCACGTCGAACGGGTTCGCCGCCACGAGGTCGTCCACCAGCTTCTGCCGCACCTCGGCGTCCGCCTCCCGCTCCGCCATCTTCGCGATGTCCTCGCGCACCGCCGCCGTCAGCGCCGCGAGCGAGTCGAAGTCCCCCGCCGAGCGCGCGAACTCGTCGTCCAGCGCGGGGAGCGACTTCCGCTTCACCTCGCGCACCTCCACCCGCACCGGCTTCGTCTTCCCGCGCTGCGCCTCATCGGGGAAGTCGTCCGGCCACTTCACCGCCCCCTCCCCGGTCGCCCCCGGCTCGGTGGCCATGATCAGCTCCTCCACGCCGGCGATCGCCTGCCCGCCCCCCATCACGAGGCGGTACTCCTTCCCCTCCGGCATCGCCCCCGACTCGTCCGCCGTCGCGAGCAGCACCGTGACCATGTCCCCCGGCTGCGCCCGCTCCGCCACCGGCGTGTACGTCGCCCGCTGGTCGCGCATCGCCTCCAGCTGCTCCTTCACCACGTCCTCGGTGACGGGGCGCTGCGTGCGCGCCACGCGGAACCCCGACGTGCGGGCGAGCGTGATCGTCGGCCGCACCTCCAGGTGCAGCTCGAAGGTGAGCGGCTCCCCCTCGTGGAAGTGCAGGTCGTGCACGTGCGGCTGCGCCGCCAGGTCGAGCTTCTCCCGCGCGAGGACGGTCTGGAAGGCCTCCTGCACGAGCGACTCGATCGCCTCCTGCCGGATCGCGTCCGCGTACTTCTTCCGGACCACCGCCGCCGGCGCCTTCCCGGGACGGAACCCCGGCAGCCGCACCTGACTCGCGTACTTGGTCGCCGCCCGGTCCTCCGCGGACTTCACCTCCGCCGCCGGCACGGACACCTGCAGCCGCCGGGAGAGCCCCTCGCTGGAGCCGGGTCTGATGTCGATCGCCATGGGGGGAAATCTAACCTGATGCCCTGTCGCGCGGGGCAGAGCCCTCTCGACCGTTTTCCGGCGTCCGGTTCGCGCGCCCCGGTCGGCGCTTCCCGGCGTCCGGGACCCGGACCCGCCGGACACCGCACACCGCCCACCGGATACCGGGAACCGGGGCCCGGGAACCGAGCGGGCCTCAGCTCTTCACAATGAACTCCCCGCTCACGCCGTCCATCTTCGGCGGCGTCGGGCGGCGCCGGTCGCCGTCCTGCATCTCGGCCATCTGCCACGCCTGGTGGATCGCGTCCATCACCGCGTCCGGGCGCGTGATGTGGATCATGTGCCCCGCGTGCGGGAGCACGATCAGCCGCGAGTGGTGCACCTGGTTGTGCAGCCGGTAGCCCTGCCGCGAGGGCACCGCCACCCGGTCGCCGTCCCCCACCACGATCACCAGCGGCAGTGTGAGCGACGCGTAGCGCCCCGCCAGCTCCCCCGCGCTCTGGTAGCTCGCCTCGAAGTCCTCGTCGCGCACCTGGCGCTGCGCGGGGCGCGCGCGGCGGAAGGCGAGCAGGGGATCGGTCGCCTCCGTCTCCGGCACCGGCTCCGGCGCGAAGCGCGACCGCATCGTCGCGCGGTACACGCGGTACCCCACCAGCGGCTGCACCACCGGCGTGAGCGTGTCCGCCGCCCGCTGCAGCGGATGTCCGTGCGGGTCGGTGCGCCGCGCCGTCTCGTCCGCATAACAGAGCGGGTTGAGCAGCACGAGCCCCGCCAGCTCGTCCCCGTGCTCCACGGCGTACGCGAGCGCCAGGAACCCGCTCCACGAATGCGCCACGAGCATCGGGTGCTCCACCCCCAGCTGCCGCACCACGTCGCGGATGATCTCCGCCTGCGCGGAGAGGGAGAGCCCCTCCGGCGGCCGCTCGCTGTGCCCGTAGCCCGGCCGGTCGATGATCACGGCGCGGAAGTCGCGGCTCACGCGCTCGCGCAGCCGCCCCGAGAAATCCGACGAGTCGCCGTAGTTGCCGTGCAGCATCACCACCGGCCGCCCCTCGCCGCGCACCAGCACGTGCACCGACACGCCCCGCGCGGTCACGTGCGCCCCCGCGGCGGGATACCGCCGCGCCACCGCGCGCCGCTTCCACCGGTCGTAGCCGATCAGCACCCCGCCGAACGCCGCCAGCGCCAATGTGCTCACGAGCCAGGTCATCCGCGCCCTCCCGGGTTCTCGCTACGCTACGTCGCCTGGCCCGACCCGTCAACGTGCCCGCGACTTGACAGCCGCGCGCCCGCGCGCAGGATTCGTGACCTGCCGCACACTCACCAAGAGGATGAACGGATGACGTCTCCGCGCCCCTGGGTCGCGCACTACGATCCCGGTGTTCCCCATACGCTGGAGCCCTACCCCCAGCGCACGCTCCTCGACCTCTTCGCCGACGGCCTGCGCGAGCGCCCCGATGCGCCCGTGGTGCTCTTCAAGGGCGCCGCGCTCTCGCACCGCACGCTCGACGAGCAGGCCAACGCCTTCGCCGCCGCGCTCATCGCCCTCGGCGTGAAGCCGGGCGACCGCGTCGCGCTCCTCCTCCCGAACTGCCCGCAGTTCCTCGTCGCCGAGTTCGGCGTCTGGCGCGCGGGCGCCGTCGTCGTCCCCCTCAACCCGATCTACTCCGCGGAGGAGATGCACGGCCCCCTCGTGCTCTCCGGCGCCGAGACCGTCGTCACGCTCACCCCCTTCTACGCGCGCGTGCGCGAGGCGATGGCGGGCACGGCGGTCAAGCGCGTGATCGCGACGAACATCAAGGAGTACCTCCCGCCGCTCCTCCGCCTCGCCTTCACCCTCCTCAAGGAGCGGAAGGAAGGGCACCGCATCACGCTCGCGTCGGGCGATCTCTCCTTCCCCGCGCTCCTCGCCCAGCATGCGGGCGCGCCCGCGCCGGCCCACTCGATCGCCCTCGACGACGTCGCCACCCTCCTGCTCACCGGCGGGACCACCGGCGAGCCGAAGTGCGCGGAGACCACCTTCCGCGAGTACACCTGCGCCGCGCTCCAGCTGCGCGCCTGGCTCGGCCACTCCCTCACGGAGTGGACCGCGCCGGTCATGCTCCCACTCCCGCTCTTCCACGTGTACGGCAACGTGGGCGTGCAATCGCTCGCCACGGCCACGCACAATCCGGTGGTGCTCGTCCCCAACCCGCGCGACCTCACCGACGTCCTCAAGACCATCCGCGCCACGCGCCCCGCCTTCTTCTGCGGCGTCCCCACGCTCTACAACGCGATCATCAACCACCCGCTCACGCAGGCGGGGAAGATCGACTTCCATTCCATGAAGGCCTGCGTGAGCGGCGCATCGCCGCTCATGCAGGAGACCAAGCTCCGCTTCGAGCAGCTCACCGGCGGCCGCATCATCGAGGGCTACGCGCTCACCGAGTCCGGCATGGCCGCCGTGCTCAACCCGATCGCCGGCCCGAACAAGCCCGGCTCCGTGGGCATGCCCACCCCCGACGTGGAGGTGCGCATCGTGGACGGCGACACCGGCGACAGGATCATGCCCACCGGCGAGGTGGGCGAGATCATCATCCGCGCCCCCAACCTCATGAAGGGCTACTTCCGCAATCCCGCCGAGACGGCGGCGATGCTCCGGAACTTCGGCCCGGGGGGCAAGTGGCTCTACACGGGCGACCTCGGCTTCCTCGACGCCGACGGCTACCTCTTCATCGTCGACCGCAAGAAGGACCTCATCAAGGCGAGCGGCTTCCAGGTCTGGCCGCGCGAGGTGGAGGAAGTGGTGGCCAAGCATCCCGCGGTGCAGGACGTCGGCGTCGTGGGCGCCCCCGACGCGGGGAAGGGGGAGATCGTGGTCGCGCACGTGGTGCTGCGCCCGGGGATGAGCGCCAACGAGGAGGAGATCCGCGCCTTCGCGCGCCAGCATCTCGCCCCCTACAAGGCCCCCTCGCGCGTGGAGTTCCACGCCGAGCTGCCGAAGACCATGGTGGGCAAGGTGCTGCGGCGGAAGCTGCGCGAGCCCGCCGGCGCGGCGCACTAGCGCGCCATGCCCGTCTCCCTCGCCCTCGCCTTCGCCGCCATCGCGGCCGCCTTCCTCCTCTCGCTCTGGGCGGTGCAGCGGCGCACGCACGATGCCGCCACCGCCGACGTCGGATGGACGGTGCTCGTCGCCGCGGGCGCGATCGTCGCCGCCCTCATCGCCGACACCCTCCCCGCGCGCCGCGCCCTCGTCGCGCTGCTCGCCGCCGCCGCGTCGCTGCGCCTGGGCGCGTACCTCCTGCGCGACCGCGTGCTCTCGGGGCGCGGCGAGGACGGGCGCTACCAGGCGCTGCGCGCGCGCTGGGGCGCCCACGCGCAGCGGAACTTCCTCTTCCTGTATCTCGCCCAGGGCGTCTTCGCCTTCCTCTTCCTGATCCCCATCCGCGCCGCGATGCGCGACGGGTGGCTCGACGCCTGGGACCTCGCCGGCGCGCTCCTCTGGCTCGTCGCCATCGCCGGCGAGAGCGCCGCCGACCGCCAGCTCGCCGCCTTCCGCGCCGATCCCGCCAACCGCGGCGGCGTCTGCCGCGCCGGCCTCTGGCGGTACTCGCGCCACCCGAACTACTTCTTCGAGTGGCTGCAATGGTGGGCCTACGTGCTCATCGGCCGCGGCGCCCCGCTCACCGTCCTCGGCCCGGTGATGATGTTCCTCTTCCTCTGGTTCATCACCGGCATCCCGTACACCGAGCGCCAGGCGCTGCGTTCGCGCGGCGACCGCTACCGCGAGTACCAGCGCACCACGAGCGCCTTCTTCCCGTGGCCGCCGCGCGCGGAGTGACGTACACGCTCTACCGCCGCCAGCTGATCCCCGCGGCGATGGACGAGGTCTTCGCCTTCTTCGAGGACCCGCACAACCTCGCCGGCATCACGCCCCCCTGGCTCGGCTTCACCGTGCTCTCCTCGAGCGACGCGCAGGTGCGCGAGGGGACGCGCCTCGCCTACCGCATGCGCGTCTTCCGCGTCCCCTTCCGCTGGGAGGCGCGCATCCCCGTCTTCGTGCGCGGCGAGCGCTTCGTGGACGAGATGACGCGCGGCCCGTACGCGCGCTGGTACCACCGCCACCTCTTCCGTGCCGTGCCCGAAGGCGTGGAGATGGAGGACATCGTGGAGTACGCGCTCCCCCTCGGCCCCATCGGCACCCTCGCGCACGCGCTCTTCGTGCGCCGCCAGGTGGCCGAGATCTTCGACTACCGCGCCGCGCGCGTCGCCGAGCGCTTCGCGCGAGACACCGCCCACCATGGAGTGCACCGCACATGATGGATCGATTCCTGAAGCTGTATGGCGTGGGCGTGGTCGCCTGCTTCGCCCTCGACCTCCTCTGGTTAGGTGTCGTCGCCCGGGGTTTCTACCAGCGCGAGCTCGGCTACCTGATGCGCCCCGACGTGAAATGGGTGCCGGCCGTGCTCTTCTACCTGATCTACGTCGCCGCGCTGGTGCTGTTCGTGGTGCTCCCCGCGCTCGAACGGCAGAGCCTCGGCCGCGCCCTGGCGCTCGGCGCCTTCTTCGGGCTCGCCGCCTACGCCGCCTACGATCTCACCAGTCTCGCGCTCATCAAGGACTACCCGCTCGCCGCCGCCCTCGTGGACCTCGCCTGGGGATCCTTCCTCTCCGCCACCGTCGCCGGCGTGGTGTACGCGGCCGGCGGCGCCATGCGCTGATCCCCGCTCTTGCCTCGCGCGTGGCGCCGCTGAAGTATTGTCCGTCGTCGCGTTCCACCGTCTACCACGTCATCACATCGGAGGCTCCGGTGCTCAAGAGACTGCTCGCCCTCGCCGCGATCGCGGCGCTCGGCGCGTTCGCCCTGCCGGCCCGCGCGCAGCAGGCCGTCGGATCCGTTTGCAAGGATGGGACCACCTCCACGGCCACGGGGCAGGGCGCCTGCTCCAACCACGGCGGCGTGGACAAGGACGCCACGAAGAAGGCACAGGAGAAGGCCGCGGCGTCGAGCTCGACGGTCACGTGCACCGACGGCACCACGAGCAAGGGCGGGCAGGGCGCCTGCTCGCATCACGGCGGCGTGAAGACCGGCGCGGCCGCTCCGGCCCCGACCCCCGCGCCGGCCCCCGCTCCCGCGCCCGCACCCGCCGGCACCGCGGACAAGAACGCGCAGGGTGCGATCGCGAAGTGCAAGGACGGCACGTACTGGCACGGCACCCAGCACTCCGGCGCCTGCTCGAAGCATGGCGGCGTCGCGCAGTGGCTCGACGGCACGAAGCAGTAGGCCGGGAGAACGGGAGGCGTGACGAGGCGGCCGGGTCCCGGCCGCCTCGTTCGCATCGCGGGGGCGGGATTCCCTTCCGGCCAAGTCGCACCGTGGCGGGCGGATTCGCCTACGCCCTCTGGCGCGCCGGATGCTATGGTTCGCCAGGGACTCAGATGGAGGGTCGTATGCGCACCATGCACGCCCAGGTCCTGCGGGGCCGTCACATGATCGAGGATCGCCGCGACGACGCACAGCGCGCGATCCGCCGCCGTCCCTTCCGTTCGGTGGCGCTGGCGTTCGTGGCCGGCGCGCTGTCCACCGTGGCCGGGGTGTTCGCCTTCCGGCGCCGGAAGAGCCGCTTCTTCTGACCGGCCGCGGCGCGTCGCCGCGGCATCATGCGGGAGCCGGGATTCGAACCCGGACGGGTTTCCCCACTGGATCCTAAGTCCAGAGCGTCTGCCAGTTCCGCCACTCCCGCGACACGCCCAA
>DATKOH010000186.1:0-17955 GCA_035524735.1 Gemmatimonadaceae bacterium | reverse complement strand
GCCCCGACGACCTGCCGGCGGCGGCGCTGCGCCGCGTCGTGCCGCCGGGCTTCATCATCGGCGCCAGCGTGGGGAGCGACGCGGAGATCGTGCTCGCGCGGGACGCGGACTACGTCGGGATCGGCCCGCTGTACGAGACGGCATCGAAGCCCGACGCGGGGCGCGCGATCGGCCCGGTGGGCTTCTCGCGGCTCGCCCGGTCGTGCCGCGTGCCGGCGGTCGCGATCGGCGGGATCGACGCGACGAACGCCGCGACGGCGGTGATGGCGGGCGCGGCGGGGGTGGCGGTGATCCGCGCCGTGATGGGCGCGAGCGACCCGGAGCGCGCCGCGCGCGCGATCCGCGAGGCGATGGGCCTGTGAACGGGACAGAGGCGCGGTGTCCGGGGACCGGTCTCCGGGATCCGGTGAGGAGCGCACGTCTGTGATGACCGACATCGTCATCAGCGCACGCGGCGCGAAGCGGTGGGCGGCCGGGCACCCGTGGATCTTCCGCAGCGACGTCCTCGGCGCGCCGGAGGCGCCGGCGGGAGCCGTGCGCGTGCGGGAGCGCTCGGGGGCGCCCCTCGGCGTCGCGCTCTGGAGTCCGACGTCGGAGATCGCGCTGCGGCTGCTCGACCGCGACGCGGGCGCCGCGATCGACGCCGCGTGGTGGCATGCGCGGATCGCGCGCGCGATCGAGCGGCGCGCGCCGCTCGCGGCGCAGGCGAACGCGTATCGCCTCGTGCACGGCGAGGCCGACGGCTGCCCGTCGCTGGTGTGCGACCGCTACGACCGCTGGCTCGTGGTGCAGCTCCTGAGCGCGGGGCTCGAGGCGTACCGCGCGGAGATCGTGGCCGCGCTCGCGTCGCTCGCGCGCCCCGACGGGATCCTCGCCCGCAACGACGCGGCGGTGCGCGCGAAGGAGGGGCTGGCGCGCGAGACGGCGGTGCTGGCCGGCGACGTGCCGCGCGAGGTGGAGGTGGACGAGCACGGCGTGCGCTACCTGGCCGCGCCCTGGGCGGGGCAGAAGACGGGGGCCTTCCTCGACCAGCGCGAGAACCGCGTACTCGCCGGCGGCATCGCCCGCGGCCGCGCGCTGGACTGCTTCGCGTACCACGGCTCCTTCGCGCTCCACCTCGCGCGCCGCGCCGACACGGTCACCGCGCTGGACAGCTCGGCCGCCGCGCTCGCGCGCGCGCGCGAGAACGCCGCGCGCAACGGGCTCGCGAACCTCCGGTTCGTGGAGGCCGACGCCTTCGAGTTCCTGCGCGCGGAGGAGCGCGCCGGCGCGCGCTACGAGACGATCGTGCTCGACCCGCCCGCCTTCGCCAAGTCGCGCGCCGCGCTCCCCGGCGCCATCCGCGGCTACAAGGAGATCAACCTGCGCGCGATGCGCCTGCTCGCCCCCGGCGGGATGCTCTTCACGGCGAGCTGCTCCTTCCACCTCTCGAAGCCCGCCTTCCTCGAGATGCTCGCCGCGGCCGCGGGGGACAGCGGCCGCCGCATCGCGCTGCGCGAGTTCCGCGGGCAGCCGCTCGACCACCCGGAGGTGCTCACCATCCCCGAGAGCGGCTACCTCAAGGGCGCCCTGCTCGAGGCGATGGACTAGCGGGCGCCGCCGCTCACCCCTTCCCCGCCGTCACCTCGCGCCACACGAAGTACGAGTAGGGCACGGTCGCGAGCCCCGTGAGCGCCGCCGCCGTCACGACGGCGATCATCGCCACCGGCGTCCGCACGAAGGCGAGCAGCATGAACATCACGCCGCTCGCCATCATGAGCGGCCCGCCCACCCGGTGCGTGCGCGCCCACACCTCGTCGTTCGACAGGGTCCACGGCGTGCGGATGCCGAAGAACCAGGTGGACTTCGCGCGCGGCAGCACCGAGCCCACCAGCACGATGAGCCCGCCCACCACGAAGGGCACCATCCGCTCCACCGGCGCGGGCCACCCGAGCGCGTTCGCGAGCAGCGACACGTGGATGAGCACCACCAGCAGTACCGCGCCGAGCACCACCAGGTCGTAGCCGGAGCGGAACGCCTCGTAGTTCAGCCGCCGCGGATCGATGCGCGGGAGCCCGCGCATCAGCCCCCACACGCCGAGCGCGATGGCCGGGAGGAGGAAGGCCGCGTTCGCGCGCCCCGACCACTGGTCGGGGCCATTCACCCCGAAGTGCGTCGCGATGCGGTCCGGCAGCCGGTCGTACACGGCGAGCGTGAATGCGAGGTCCGCGAGGATGAGCAGACCGGGAAGCCACTTGCGCACGGATCCCTCCTTCGAGAGCTGCGTCTCCTTCAACCTATCGCCGCTGGCAGGCCGGGCAATAGAAGGTCGACCGCCCCGCCTGCACGCGCCGGCGGATCGCGGCGCCGCACCGGCGGCAGCGCTCCCCCTCGCGGTCGTACACGCGCCACGTGCGCTCCCCGTCCGCCAGCCAGTAGCGCCCGGGGGGCGCGCGGCGCAACACCTGCTTGATGGCGCGCACCAGCACGGCGAGGCGCGCCGCGCCGAGCGAAGACGCGCGCGCGAAGGGGCTCACGCGCGCGAGCCAGAGCGCCTCCGCCGCGTAGATGTTGCCGAGTCCGGCCACGACGCGCTGGTCGAGGAGCGCCGGCTTCACCGGCCCCCGCCGGCGCGCGAGCGCCGCGCCGAGCACCGCCGGCGTGAACCCGCGCGAGAGCGGCTCGGGGCCCAGCGCGGGGAGCGCCTCCTCCGCGCGCGCGGCCACCTCGAGCGTGCAGAGCGCGCGCGAGTCCTCGAGCACCACGCGCCGGCCGTCGGTGCAGACGATGGCGGCGCGCGCGAAGCGCGGGAGCGGCTCCCCGTCGCGGCCGATGACCCAATCGCCGTTGAGCCGGAAGTGCGCGACGAGCACGCGCCCGTCGTCGAGCGCGATCAGCTGGTGCTTGCCGCGGCGCGTGACGCCCACGATGCGCCGCCCGGCGAGCGACCGCGCCGCCGCCGGCGGCAGCCGCCGCGCCAGCGCCGGGTGCAGCACCTCCACGCGCGCGATGGTGCGCCCGCGCACCGCCCGCGCGAGCGCGCGCGCCGCCGCCTCGACCTCCGGGAGCTCCGGCATGCCGACAAGATACGCCCGCGATTGACGCGCGCGCCCCCGCGCGGCAGTCTTGGCGCATGACGAGTCCCGCGCCCACCGCCCGCCGCGACGACCCGACGCGGACGCGCGCCGTGCGCGACACGCTCCTCGTCATCCTCGCGCTCAACGCGCTCGTCGTGGTCGCCAAGGTCGCCGTGGGCTGGCGCACCGGCGCCCTCTCCGTGCTCGGCGCCGCCCTCGAGAGCACGCTCGACATGCTCAACAACGTCGTGGGCATCGCGCTCGTCGCCGTCGCGGCACGCGCCCCCGACGAGGACCATCCCTACGGCCACGCGAAGTTCGAGACCCTCGGCGCCCTCGCCATCGTCGGCTTCCTCTCGATCTCCTGCTTCGAGCTGCTGCGCGAGGGCGTCCGCCACCTGCTCGTGGGCGACCGCCCGCAGGTGCCGAGCACCACCGAACTCGCGGTGATCGCCGCGACGATGCTCGTGAACGTGTTCGTGGTGCGCTACGAGCGGCGGCGGGGGCGCGAGCTCGACAGCCCCTTCCTCCTCGCCGATGCCGCGCATACCAGCAGCGACATCTTCGTCACCGCCGCCGCGCTCGGTTCGCTCCTGCTCACGCGACTCGGCTGGGGCGCGGTGGACCCCGCGCTCGCCATCGTCGTGGCGCTCGTGATCGCCTGGAACGGCTACGAGATCGCCCGCGGCACGGTGCCCGTGCTCGTGGACGAGCGCGCGCTCGACGCCGCGGACATCCGCCGCGAGGCGCGCGCCGTGGCCGGCGTGGCCGAGGTGCGCGCCGCGCGCTCGCGGAAGCTCGCGTCCGGGGTGGTGAGCGCGGAACTCACCATCGGCGTGGACGCCTCGATGTCCGTCGCGGAGGCGCACCACGTGATGGACGAGGTCGAGGCCCGGCTCACCCGACAGCTTGGCGCCAGCGACGTGCACGTGCACGTCGAACCGGTCTGAGACGGCGGGTGCCGGAAGGGCGCGCTTGCGCGTCCAAGACATTGACATAGCTTCATTTGCTGGGGCTCACCTCAACCGGTACGAATGGCCCAACGTCCGCGGTCGCCACGGCACGAGTACGACACCTACGTAGAGCTCGAGGTCGAGCACTACAAGAACCGGGTGCCGCGGCAGACGCTCCTCGCGATCGGCGATGAGGCGGTGAAGGCGCTCGAGGCGCAGGCGCAATTCGCGCTCACCGAGCTGCTCCTGTGCGCCGAGGTCGACCGGATCATCATGAAGCGGATCGGCATCGAGTCGTACGCCGCGTGGCGGAAGAAGCAGACGAAGATGCTGGCCGAGTACCGGAAGCCGGAGAAGTGGGGGATGGCGGCCGACGATGCGCTCGTACGCACGGCCCGCTCCACGGCGGAGGGGCACGTGCTGCTCGCGGGGGCGAACGAGGAGGGGCCGGCGCTCTATCTTGCGGCCAACGGCATCGACGTGACCACGCTCGACCCGGACGAGGAGATCCTCGAGCGCGTATACTGCGCCGCGGCGGCGGTGGGACTCACGGGACGGATCCGCGCGCTCGCGTCGGACCTCGCGAACTGGAGCCCCGACGGCCCGATCAACGCGGTGGTGTGCGCGGCGGCGGCGTTCGCGGGGCTCTCCGACGGCGAGCGGCGGCGCGCGATCGCGCTGCTGCAGAGCGCGACGATCGCCGGCGGCGTGCACATGGTGGAGACGAGCGCGCACGGCACGCGCCTCTTCCCGATCGACGAGCTGCGCGCGGTGTACCGCGGCTGGCAGGTGTCGGTGGAGCGCGGCGGGACGAGCACGGAGACCTTCCTGGCGACGAAGCTGATCGCGTAGCGGAACGACACGCTACGGGCTCGGCGAGACGTGTTGATCTGCGTCAGATCTCGTTCAGCCGTCAGCCGTCAGCCATCGCAAATCGTTATATCGCAATAGTTTATACATTCCGCCATCAGTGGCATGGATGGTGCTTTACCTCAGGGCAGCCCTCGACCGTTCCGGGGGCTTTTCCTTCGAGGAGCACCCCGATGGCGACACGCAAAGAGATGAGCCAGCCCGCCGAGCCGCTCGGCATCGTGATCAGCAACGGCAGCCGTGATGAGCCGCCGCCGCTGTTCTGGGCGTACGAGTGGAGCGCGGTCCCGGAGGTCTCGGCGCCGGAATCCAAGAAGCGCGTCGCGTAACTGCCAGGGGCGCGAATAGCGAGTTGCCTACGGGCGCTTTCTAGCGACTAGCCAAAGGAAGAGCGCCGGCCGGGAGAATCCCGGCCGGCGCTTTTTCCTTCCCGGAACTTGGGAACCGCTGCCCGGTGACCGGGCAGTTACACCGCCTCGCTCAAACTCGTGAAGTTGAAGTCCTTCACCTTGATCGAGGGCATCACCACGTCCCCGCCCTGCTCGGTGCCCGCGACGCGCTCGGCGCGGCCGAGCATCTCGAGGTTGTTGAGCATGAAGAGCGGCGAGTCGTTGAAGCGGAAGTTCCGGATCGCCTTGCTGATCTTGCCGTTCTCGATCAGGAAGGTGCCGTCGCGCGTGAGGCCCGTGTAGAGGATCGTGCGCGGGTCCACCTGGCGCAGGTACCAGAGGCGCGTGACGAGCACGCCGCGCTCGGTGGACTTGATGAGGTCGTCGACCGAGGCGTCGCCGCCCATCATCTTGATCCCCTGCGGCTGGCCGGTGGGCTGCTTGCCCATCTTCTTGGCCCAGTAGCGCGAGTAATAGAGCTCCTTGAGCACGCCCTTGTCCACGAAGACCTGCCGTCCCACGGGGAGGCCGTCGCCGTCGAAGGGCTGGCTGAGGAGCTGCGGGTCCTGCGGGTCGGCGAAGATGGTGACGCGCTCGTCCATGATCTTCTCGCCGATCTTGGTCTGCGGTCCGGCGGCCTGCGCGGCCTTCATGATCGAGTCGCGCTGCGCCGGGGTGGCGTCCTTGGGTGGCGGCGCCTGCGGCTTGGTGAAGGGGCTGCGCCCTTCGTCCGCGGAGCGCGCGTCGGCCTGGTTGCCGATGAGCTGGATCAGGTCGCCGGCGGCCTGCGCCTCCAGGATCACGGTGTAGCGGCCGGGCTCGATCGCCACCGGAGCGCGCGAGAGCATCGCCTTCTGCAGCGCGCGCTCGTGCACCGATGCGAAGTCGAGCTTGGCCCAGTCCTGGTTGTCGGCGGCGGCCCAGCCGGAGCCGGAGCCGTCCGACGTGCGGATGGTGAGCTGGTAGTTCGCGCTCGTGTTGCGGTAGTAGGCGAAGAGTCCCTTGTTGTTCGCGAGCGCGGTGCTGTTGGCGCTGGTGAGCATGAAGCCGGACGCGAGCAGGTCGCCCGCGGCGCGCGTGCGCTTGAGGATCTGGAGCGCCACGTTGGCGCGGTCGCCCGCGGTGAGCTGCGCCGTGGACTCGAAGTACGCGTTCACGGGGAGGTAGGTCTGCGGGCCGAGCGGCGGCATCGCCTCGGGATCGTCCGGGGCGAGCTTCGCGAGCGCCTCGGACTGGCGCACCGCGCGCTCGATCGCGTCATCGCTGAGCTCGTTGGTGACCACCACGGCGTGCTTGGAGCCGTACGAGCTCTGCACGACGAAGGCGACGTCGGCGACCATCCCCGACGTGGACATCTGGTTCGCCGCGAAGCGCGTGTTGCCGGTGGCGTTCGCGTTCAGCTGGATCTCGCAGGCATCGGCCTTCGAGAGCTTGATCGCGCGCTCGGCGAGGCGCTGGCATTCGTCGGAGGAGAGCACGACGGCCTCGGCCGACGCGTCGGCGCCGATGAGGCGGCGGGGGCGAGTGGCGCGGCTCACGCTTTCCTCCCGGTGTTGATGACGTTGATGTTGCGGAAGCGGGCGGGCACGGCGCCGTGGCTCACGGCGTTGATCTGGCCGGGCTGCCCCTTGCCGTCGAAGAAGCTGCCGCCGAGCTCGTAGCTGCGCTTGCCGCCGATCATGTCCATCGAGTTCCAGAAATCGGGGGTGCGCATCTGGTAGGCGACATCCTTGAGCATGCCGACGATCTTCCCTCCCTTGATCTCCCAGAAGGTCTGGCCGCCGAACTGGCCGTTGAAGCGCTGCTGGTCGATGGAGAAGGAGCCGTCGCCGATGATCGCGATCCCGCGGTCGGTGGCGGCGATGAGGTCCTCGTACATCAGGTCCTTCTCGCCCGGGAGGAGCGACACGTTCGGCATGCGCTGGAACTGGACGTTGTCCCAGCCCTGCGCGTAGGAGCATCCGTGCGAGCGGGTGGGGATCTTCTGCGACTTGTACCACCAGTCGAGCCACATCGCCTGTTCGCGCGTGGTCTGGTAGTCGTTGAAGATGCCGTTCTTGATGATGAGGAAGTCGTTGGGCTTCACCCCCTCGTCATCGAAGCCGATGGTGGAGAGGCCCCCCTCCTGCGAGCGGTCGCCCTGGATGTTCATGAACTCGGGGCCGTACTTGAGCTTGCCGAGCACCTTGTCGGGCGGCGAGACGAAGCTCGTGCCGGCGTAGTTGGCCTCGTAGCCGAGGGCGCGGTCGAGCTCGGTGGGGTGGCCGATGGACTCGTGGATCGTGAGCCAGAGGTGCGAGGGGTGGAGCACGAGGTCGTACTTGCCGACCTCGACGGGCTTGGCGGAGAGCTTCTGCACCGCCTCTTCCCCCCACTTGCCGGCGTTGCCGGCGAGGTCGCACTTGAGCACGTACTCCCAGCCGCGTCCCATGGGCGGGACGACGTTGCCGCGGTTCTGGAAGTCGGAGAAGTCGGGGGCGACGGCGGTGATCTGCATGAGCGGCCAGCTGCGCACGAGCGTCTGCTGCGTGGTGCTGCCGTCGCTGTTGGCGTAGTGGCGCTCCTCCTTCACGAAGAAGAGGCCGCTGAAGACGAAGCGGACGCCCTTCACCTTGAGCGCTTCATCGTTCGCCTTGAGCAGGAGCGACGCCTTCTCCTCGACGGAGACGTCGAAGGGATCGGTGGTGAAGGCGCTCTGCCAGGTCTGGTTCTTGACGACGGGCGCGGGGGCGAGCTGCACGGCCTGGTCGCGGGCCAGGCGGTTGGCCTTGGCGATGCCGACGGCCTCGCGCGCGGCGGCGGCGACGCCGTCGGGGGTGAGGACGCGGGTGCCGCCGTAGCCCCAGGCGCCATCCACGAGCGCGCGCACGCCGCAGCCGAGCGAGTCGGTGTCGACGACGTTCTGGATCTGGTGCTCGCGCGTGAAGACGAAGTTGCGGCGCTGGCGCCCGATGCGGACGTCGGCGTACGCCGCGCCGGCCGACTTCGCGGCGGCGAGGGCGTCCATCATGAGCTGCGTGATGGTCGCGTCGTCGGGCATGGGGAGGGGCGCGGCGGCGGGGGCGGCGAGCAGGTCCGCCGCGCCGCCGGTCATCCGCCAGGCGTTCGCCGCGGCGAGCGCGGCGGCCACCTGGGCGCTCTGTTTGAGGAACTCTCGACGGTCACTCATCAGATGGCATCACTCAGGCTGGTGAAGTTGAAGTCGTGCACCCGGATCGGGGGGACGACGATGGGGAAACCGGGACCGCCGTCCTCGCTGGCGCTCACGCGAACGGCCTCGCCCATGGCCTCGAGGTTGTTGAGCATGAGGATGGGCGACTCGTTGAAGCGGAAGTTCTTGACGGCCTTCGTGACCTTGCCGTCCTCGATGAGGAACGTGCCGTCGCGCGTGAGCCCCGTGTAGAGGATGATGCGCGGGTCCACGGGGCGGATGTACCAGAAGCGCGTGACGAGGATGCCGCGCTCGGTGCCGGCGATGAGGTCGTCCACCGTGCCCGTGCCCCCCTGCATCTTGAGCGCGCGCGGGAAGGGGACGGGCTCCCTGCCCTGCTTCTGCGCCCAGTAGCGGTCGTACGCGAGATTCCGCACGACGCCGTTCGCGATCCAGGTGGTGGGTTGCACCGCGAGCCCATCGGGGGCGAAGGGGTAGGCCCGCGTGTCCGCGTCGCCGGGGTCGGAGGAGATCGTGACGCGGTCGTCCACGACCTTCATCCCGATCTTGTTCCCGCCGCCGGGCTTGGAGAAGAAGCTCCGCCCCTCGTCGGCGAAGCGGGCGTTCATCGCGAAGCCGAGGAGCTGCACGAGGTTGCCGACGGCGGTGGGCTCGAGGACGACGGTGTACTTGCCGGGCTCGACGGCGACGGGATCCTGCGAGCGGCGCGCCTTGTCGAGCGCGCGGTCGCCGAGCGCGGCGGGGTCGATCTTCGACCAGTCGGAGTGCGACGCGCCGGCCCAGCCGCTGCCGCGGCCGTCCTGCGTGCGCACGGTGGTGGTCATGGACGACGCCGTGAGCCGGCCGTAGGCGAAGAGCCCCTTGGTGTTCGCGATGGCGAAGACGTCGGCGTCGGACTGGATGTAGCCGGTGGCGACGCAGTTCGCGGCGAGCGACGGCGTGGTGACGCGGCGCACGGCGGCGGCGCGCCCGGCGGGATCGAGGCGCGCGGTGGCCTGGCTCCAGCCGTCGACGTTCAGGTATTGCTGCGGCCCGAGCTCGGGCATGAGCTCGGGATCCTCGGGGGAGAGCTTCGCGAGCCGCTCCGAGGTCTCGACCACGCGCTGGAGGGAGGCGTCGTCGAGCTTGTTCGTGGTGGCGCTCGCCGCGCGCTGCCCGAACACCGACAGCACGGTGACGACGATGTCGCTCTCGTCGCCGGCGGTGCTCACCTGGTTCGCGGCGAAGCGGGTGTTGCCCGACCCGCCGGCGTTGATCGTGACGCGGGCCTGGTCGGCCTTGGAGAAGGCGAGGGTGCGCTTGGCGAGCGCCTGCGCCTCGTCGCGCGAGAGCGGCGCGTTCTCCGGATCGAAGAGGGAGCGCGGGCTCATGCGCCCCCCTTCCGGCCGGTGTTGATGACGTTGATCTGCCTGAAGCGCGAGGGCACACACCCGTGCGACACCGCGTTCGACTGGGAGGGTTGCCCCTTCCCGTCGTTGAAGGCGCCCCCGAGCTGGTAGCTCTTCGGGCCGCCGATCATGTCCATCGCGTTCCAGAAGTCGGGCGTGCGCATCTGATAGGCGACGTCCTTCAGCATGCCGACGATCTTGCCGCCCTTGATCTCGTAGAAGAGCTGCCCGCCGAACTGGGCGTTGTAGCGCTGCTGGTCGATCGAGAAGGACCCCTCGCCGACGATCGCGATCCCGGCGTCGGTGGCCGCGATCAGATCGTCCCAGCCGAGGTCCTTCTCCCCGGGCAGGAGCGAGATGTTGGGCATCCGCTGGAACTGGACGTCGGACCATGACTGCGCGTACGAGCAACCGTGCGACCGGGTTTCACGCCCGGTCTTCTTGTACCACCAGTCGAGCCAGAGGGCCTGCTCGCGGGTGGTCTGGTAATCGTTGACGATCCCCTCCTTGATCACGAGGAAGGTGTCGGGCGCGACCCCTTCGTCATCCCAGCCGATGGCGGAGAGGGAACCCTTCTGCGCGCGGTCGCCCTGGATGTTCATGAACTCGGGGCCGTAGCGGAACTGGCCGAGCATCTTGTCGGGCGGGGAGACGAAGCTGGTGCCGGCGTAGTTGGCCTCGTAGCCCATCGCGCGATCGAGCTCGGTGGGATGCGCGATGGACTCGTGGATCGTGAGCCAGAGATGCGTGGGGTGGAGCACGAGGTCGTACTTCCCCACCTCGACGGGCTTGGCGGAGAGCTTCTGCACGGCCTCGGTGGCCCAGCGCGGCGCGTTGTCCACGAGCTTCGCGTCGCGCACGTGCTCCCAGCCGAGGCCCATCGGCTGCACGTCGGTGGACTGGCGGGTCTGGAAGTCGCTGCGGTCGGCGCTGATCGCGGTGACGGTCATCGTGGGCTGCGCGCGATAGATCGTCTGGACGACGAAGGTGCCGTCGCTCGTGGCGAGCGTCTTCCGCTCGCGGAGGAAGAACATCGCGGACTGCACGAAGCGGGCGCCGTTCACCTTGAGCGCCGCATCGTTGGCGGCGAGGAGGAGCGCGACCTTGTCCTCGATGGCCACGGAGAAGGGATCGATCTCGATGGGCGTGTCCCAGCTGCCGCTGGGCGTGGGCGTGACGGGCGCGAGCACGACGGGGCGCACGAGCGCGGTGCGATTGGCGCCCGCCTGCGCGACGGCGCGCTTCACGAGGCGGTCGACCTCGGCCTTGGTGAGCTCGCGGCCGGCGGCGAAGCCCCACGCGCCGTTGACGAGGACGCGGACGCCGATGCCGAACGTTTCGGAGTCGTTGAGGTTCTGCACGCGGTGCTCGCGCGTGAAGATGCGCTGGCTGCGGTTCTCGGCGATGCGCACGTCGGCGTACTGCGCGCCGGCGGCCTTGGCGGCGTCGATGCCGTAGAAGGCGAGTTCGCGCAGGGTGGGATCGCCGGGGGTGGCGCGAGCGCCGGCGCGCTCGGCGGCGGCGAGCGGGCGGGCGACGGACGCGAGCCCCGCGGCAGCGGCCGCGGCGCCGGTGGTGAGGAGGAAGTCGCGTCGGGAGGGCATGGAGGGACTTGGGGAGGATTGTGGGCAGTTGGACTTTCGATAGGTACTCGCGAGGAGGGGAAAGCGTTAGGGGTGGCGGTGGGAAGGGCCGGGATTCGGGAGCCGGGAGCCGGGGCGGATCTCGAAGGGCCGGGAGTCGGGAGCCGGGAGCCGGGGAGGATCTCGAAGGGCCGGGATTCGGGAGCCGGGAGCCGGGGAGGAAGGACCACTCGTTCCTCTAAGGGCCGGGAGCCGGGAGCCGGGAGTCGGGGAGCGAGTGCGGGATGGGGCAACCTTTCCGTGTTCCTGCGCGCCGTGCATTTTGAGGGCGGCAGTGCGCGGTGCGCATCACGGCGGCCGCGACCGTGACCCGTTGAGGCCAATCACGCCATGCGAGCGCTGGTGAAGGACCGGGCTGCGCCCGGCTTCGTGCTGAAGGACGTGCCCGAGCCCTCCATGCGCGATGACGAGGTGCTGATCAAGGTGCGCCGCGCGGGCGTCTGCGGCACGGACGTGCACATCTACGACTGGGATGCGTGGGCGCAGGGGCGCTGCAAGCCTCCGTTCACCGTGGGGCACGAGTTCGCCGGCGACGTGGTGCGGGTGGGCCCGCTGGTGCGCGACGTGAAGCCCGGCGACCGGGTGACCGCCGAGGGGCACATCGTGGACGGGCGCTGCATGCTCTGCCGCACCGGCAACGCGCACGCCTGCCAGCACACGCAGGTGATCGGCGTGGACCGGAACGGCTGCTTCGCCGAGTACATCGCGATGCCGGCGACGAACGTGTGGCACCTGGACGACGACATCTCGTACGACATCGGCGGCATCCACGACCCGATGGGGAACGCCTTCCACACGGCGCTCACGGCGGAGATCCCCGGCGCGACGGTGCTCGTGACGGGGTGCGGGCCGATCGGGATCTTCGCGGTGGGGATCTGCGTGGCGGCGGGGGCGAGCCGGGTGATCGCGAGCGACGTGAACGACACGCGGCTCGCGCTCGCGAAGCGGATGGGGGCGCACGACGTGGTGCACCCGTCGGAGGTGGAGGGGGCGGTGCAGCGCGCGACCGACGGGCTGGGGGTGGACGTGGTGCTGGAGATGAGCGGCGTGCCGGCGGCGATCCACCAGGCGTTCAAGCTGGTGCGTCCCGCGGGGCGCGTGCAGATGCTCGGCGTGCCGGCGAAGCCGATGGAGTTCGACTTCGCGACGGAGCTGGTGTTCAAGGGGGTGACGGTGTACGGCGTGACGGGGCGGCGGATGTACGACACGTGGCACCAGATGACGCGCTTCCTGCGGAGCGGGAAGTTCGATCCGTCGCCGGTGATCACGCACCGTTTCCCGCTCGAGCGCTTCGACGATGCCATCGCGGCGATCAAGTCGGGGGCGGCGGGGAAGGTCATCTTCGAGATCTCGTGAGGGCACGGTGAACCAGGGATTCCCGCGCGGCCTGCAGGCGGCGCTCGAGCAGCTGAGGGCGGACAAGGTCTACAAGCGGCTGAACTTCCTCGACTCGCCGCAGTCATCGCACGTGCGCATGGAAGGGCGCGGCGACGTGCTGATCCTCTCGTCGAACAACTACCTCGGGCTCTGCGACGAGCCGAGCGTGATCCAGGCGGGCAAGGATGCGCTCGACCGGTACGGGGCGGGGACGGCGAGCGTGCGCTTCATCTGCGGCACCTTCTCCGTGCACCGGGAACTGGAGGCGGCGCTCGCGGCGTTCGCCGGCACGGAGAGCGCGCTGAGCTACGTGAGCGCGTGGAACGCGAACGAGGGGTTCACGGCCACGGTGGTGGAGGAGAACGACTTCGTGGTCTCGGACGCGCTCAACCACGCGTCGATCATCGACTCGGTGCGCCTGGCGAAGGCGATCACGAAGTGCACGACGGCGGTGTACAAGCATTCCGACATGGACGACCTGCGGGCGAAGCTCGCGGAGGCGAAGCGGTTCCGCCGGCGGATCATCTGGACCGACGGGATCTTCTCCATGGAGGGGGACATCGCGAAGCTGCCGGAGATCCTGCAGCTGGCGCGGGAGCACGACGCGATCGTCGTGATGGACGATTCGCACGCGAGCGGCGTGCTCGGGAAGCACGGGCGCGGCACCGCCGAGCACTTCGGCGTGCTCGGCGAGGTGGACGTGATCACGAGCACGCTCGGCAAGGCGCTGGGCGGCGCGGCGGGGGGGTTCACCGCCGGCTCCGCGGCGCTCACGGACTACCTCACGCAGCGCTCGCGCCCGCAGCTCTTCTCGAACGCGCTCCCGCCCACGGTGGCGGCGAGCTCGCTGCAGGCGGTGCGCGTGCTCGAGCGGCATCCCGAGCGCGTGGCCGCGCTGCACGACAACGCGCGCTACTTCCGCCAGGCGATCACGGAGGCGGGATTCAAGCCGCTGGCCGGGGAGACGCCGATCGTGCCGATCATCGTCGGCGAGACGTCGCTCGCGATCCGGATCAGCGAGATGATGCTGGACGAGGGGGTCTTCGTGACGGGGTTCGGCTTCCCGGTGGTGCCGCAGGGGCACGCGCGGATCCGCTGCCAGCTCTCCTCGGCGCACAGCCGCGCCGACCTCGACTTCGCCGTGGCGGCGTTCCGGAAGGTGGGGAAGGCGGTGGGGCTGCTGCGGTGAGGCTCAGTCCGCGGCGGCGAGGGCGTCGCAGTGGACGCGGATGATGAGGCGCCGCCAGGAGGCGATGTCGTCGGTGCCGAGCCTCTCGACGCTCGCGTGGCAGCAGCCGCCGTCGAGCATCCAGGGCACGAGCCAGCGGGAGAGGGTGAAGGGGAGGTGGCCGACCACGTCGCCGCCGGCGGCGTGGACCCAGACGGCGGGATTGTGGGTGCCCGGGGGATCGGGGACGAGGATCAGCCGGTCGCCCTCGTGGAGGCGGTGGACGACGTCCATCCGGCGCCCGAAGACCGTCCCGTAGACCGCGCTGTGGAACTCGTCGACGTGCGGCGCGCGGAGGGGGAGGGCCATGTCCCAAGGTGGGGCGGGCGTGGACGCGGGTCAAGCGCGGGCGGGGGGGCGGGTCGTGAGAGCGGGCAAGTGCGTGACCCCTTGGGAGATAGCTCGTCCCTCACGTGGTAGGCAGTCCGGTGATGGGTTCGACATCCAGCGCCGCGCGAGCGTTCGTGCGCGGCGTGCGTCATCATTCCGGGGACCATTCTCACCTCACCTCACGTACGAGGAGCAACACCATGCGCACGGTCCGGTGGCTCGCATCCGGTCTCGCACTCATCGCGCTGACTCCGTCGGCCGGCCACGCCCAGGAAGGGCGCCTCTTCCGCGACTCCTGGTTCTGGGGAGTGAACGCGGGCGTGATGAACATCTCCTCGCAGACCGTCTCGAATCAGACGGCCACGACGGTGAGCGGCGAATGGTTCATCACGCGGACGCGAGGAGGCCTCTACCTCTCGGCGGGGGAGTCGTTCTTCACGATCAACGGCACGGTGAACGACAACCTCGGGAACCCGTACAACGTCCAGATCAAGGACATGACGCAAGTCATGGTGGATGCGATCGCCCTGCCGGTGGCGTGGGGGGGGCTCCACCTGTACGCGGGCGGCGGATTCATCCTCAACCTCGTGCACTCGGCGACGGTCACCGACACGATCCTGAACCCGAACGTGAAGCAGCAGGTGACGCAGAACCTGAACAACCAGAAGGACTGCATCTGCTTCAACATCCTCGCGGGGCTGCACTATCAGATGAAGCGCGCCGCGATCTTCGGGAACATCATCTGGATGCCGACGCCGTACAACTTCGTCCTCAGCGGGAACAGCGCCTGGATGCTCCAGGGGGGGATCCGGTTCAACTTCGGGCCGAGCGACGAGAGCAACTTGAAGTAGGGGTGGAGCGAGACGAGGGCCGGCGGCGGCAGCGGCCGGCGAGGTGAGGGATGCGGAACGGCGGGTGGAGGCCATGGCTTCCACCCGCCGTTCCGCATCCGCGGCCCCCCTTCCCCGCGCTACCGCAGGACGACCTTCATCACGCGGAGCATGTTGCCGCCGAGGATCTTGCGGACGTCGTCGTCGCTGTAGCCGCGGTCGATCAGGCCCTGCGCGATGCGCGGGAGCATGGTGACGTCCTCCATCTGCTGCGGGGTGACCTCGATGCCGTCGAAGTCGCTGCCGATGCCGACGTGGTCGACGCCGGCGACCTTGGCGATGTGGTCGAAGTGGTCGAGGAGGACGGAGAGCGCGGGGCGCGGCACGGCGGCGACCGCGGCGGCGGTGCGCGCGGCGGCCTCGGCCTTGATCGCGGCGCTGTCGGCGCCGGGCGCCTTGAGCGCGGAGTCGCGCCAGGCGCGCACGCCGTCCTCCGCCCGCGCGGTGGCGTTCGTGTACGCCGAGTCGATGAAGCCCGGATAGAAGTTCACGTTCACCACGCCGCCGTTCTTCGCGACGGCGCGGAGCATGTCGTCCGTCATGTTGCGGCGGTGGGGGCTGAGGGCCCGCGCGCTCGAGTGCGACGCGATCACCGGCTTGCTCGAGGCCTTGAGCGCGTCCCAGAAGGTGGAGTCGGAGACGTGCGAGATGTCGACGAAGATGCCGAGCGTGTTCATCTCGTGGATCACCTGCACGCCGAAGGGGGTCAGGCCGCCGGTGCTGGTGCCGTTCACCCCCCACGCGGCGCCGGCCCACGAGTTCCCGTTGTTCCAGGTGAGCGTCATGTAGCGCGTGCCGCGCTTGTAGAGGTCGCGCAGCTTGTCGAGCGAACCCTCGATCGCGTGGCCGCCCTCGACGCCGATGAGGATCGCGACCTTCCCCTCCTTCTTGGCGCGCTCGACGTCGGCGGCCGTGGTGGCGAAGAGCAGCTCCTTCGGGTGCCGCTTGACGAACGCGTGGATCGTGTCGGCGAGCAGCACGGCGTGCGCGTAGGATCCGTCGGGCTTCATGAGCGCGTACTTCGCGTCCACGAAGTCGGAGAGGAAGACGGCGGTGATGCCGCTCTCCAGGAAGCGCGGCAGGTCGCTCTGCACCTTCTGGTCCGCGGGGTGGCGCACGTCGGGGTTGACGCTGTCGTCGGCGATCTTGGACGGCAGGTCGTTGTGCGTGTCGATCACGTACGCGGAGCGATAGACCTGCATCGCGTGCTCGGAGACGCCGTCGATCACGGGAGTGGCGGGCTTGGGCGGGGCCGGCTGCTGCGCGAGCGCCGGCAGGGCGAGCGCGGCCACGGCCGCGGCGCGGGCGAAGGAACGGAAGGGGATCATCGGGAGGTCCGGCTGCGGGGAGTGGGGCGATGGGGGCGCGAGAGACAATCGCTGCGGATGTCGACCCAGCGCAAGGGCCGGTCGACGGCCTTGGAGATGCCGATGCGCGGGGTCACGGCCACGGCGCGATCGGGGACGGCGGTGCCGTGGTGGATCGTGAGCGGCGACCGCCGGAGCGGCACGCCGTTGAGCGCGCCGGTGATGCCGAGCGCTTCGCAGAGCTTGGCGGGGCCGTTGGCGAGGTCGCGGTCGCCCACGGGGCCGCGGCGCTCGCGCATGAGCGCGATCCCTTCGAGCGGCTCGAGCGCGCGGATGAGCACGGCGCTCGGCAACCCGGCGCGGCGGGTGACGGCGTTCGCGCACCAGTGCATGCCGTAGGTGAAATAGACGTACGCGGTGCCGGGCTCGCCGTAGAGTCCCTCGGTGCGCGCGGTGCGCCCGGCGGCGGCGTGGCAGGCGGCATCGTGCTCGCCGAGGTAGGCCTCGGTCTCGACGATGCGGCCGGCGGCGACGCCCTCGGGGGTCACGCAGCGGAGGATGGCGCCGAGCAGGTCGCGGGCGACCCGCTCGGTGCGGCGGTCGTAGAACGACGCGGCGAGCGCCGCGGCCATGGCGCGCGCCGGGCTACGACTTCCTGCGGCCGCGTCCGCCGCGGACCCCGCGGCGCCGGCGGCGCACCGGCGCGGCGGCGCCATCGGCGCCCTCGGCACCGTCGGCGGGCGCGTCGCCCTCGGCCATCTCTTCGAGGAGCTCCTCGCTGGCGGCGTCCTCGGCGTCGGCCATGTCATCGGTGGCGGCGGGGAGTTCGACGGTGTAGTCGGAGACCGCGGGGGGCGCGCCATCGCCCACGACGCCCACCGAGAGGAGTTCCGGCGGCAGCTCCCCCGCCCCGCCCCGGCGTCCGCGCGTGCGGATCCCGCGGCGCAGCGACGCGGCGTTCGCGGCGGCACGCGCGGCCTGGCTGGCCTCGGCGTGCGCGGCGTCGACGGCGGCGAGCTGATCGGCGATCGGCGGCGCGTCGAGCGACGGGGTCACCTCGTAGTCGTCGCCGCGCTTGCGGAGGTCGATGAGCTCCGCGTCGTGCATGTCGCGGAGGATGCGGTGGAAGTGGCGCTCGGCGAGGGTCTCGCTGTCGCGGCCGAGGAGCTCGCGCGCGGTGTCACGCACACGGCTCGCGGGGGCCGGCCGGTCGGGCGCGCTGGCGAGCGCGGCGAGGGCGCGGCGGATGAGCGTGAAGGCCTCATCGCGGGAGAGGCGTTCGCCGGTGGGCTCGGGGCCCGCGGCGCGGCGTGCGGCGTTCCTCGCGCCGAAGCCCGCCTCGGACTCGCCGG
>DATKOH010000185.1:0-5565 GCA_035524735.1 Gemmatimonadaceae bacterium | reverse complement strand
CGGGGCGGAGCACGCGCCGCGCCTCCGCGTAGAAGCGCGACCGGTCGAACCAGTGGAGCGCCTGCGCCACCGCGACCAGGTCCGCGCTCGCGGGCGCGAGCCCCGAGTCGTCCTCGCGCGCCACGCGATACTCCACGCGCGGGTGCGGCCTGGCGCGCGCGATCTGCTCGGCGCTCGCGTCGGTCGCCACCACGCGCGCGAATCGCTCGGCGAGCAGCACGGCCGCCTGACCGTTCCCCGTGCCGGCGTCCCACGCGAGCTCGCGCCGCGCGCAGAGCCCGGTCACGTAGTCGAGCAGTTCCGGCGGGTACGACGGCCGATAGGCCGCGTACTCGGCGGCGCGGGTGGAGAAATGGTCGCGGAATCCGGTCATGCCATCGCAAGGTAACGCCATCGGGGGAGCGGCCGCAGCGGCGCGCGGGCGAGCGCGGGCGCGATGCGCGAAGGGGCGCCCCTCTCGGAGCGCCCCCCGTTCCGTGCC
This sequence comes from Gemmatimonadaceae bacterium, assembly GCA_035524735.1. Taxonomy (GTDB): domain Bacteria; phylum Gemmatimonadota; class Gemmatimonadetes; order Gemmatimonadales; family Gemmatimonadaceae; genus DATKOH01. The sequence continues at coordinate 5,084 of DATKOH010000185.1, read as the reverse complement.
GCGGTGCGCGCGGTCAGCGCACCGGCGACGGCTGCCCGCCCATGACCGGCTTCGACTCCCCCTTCGATGCGTCCGGCGCGAGGCGCGGCTCCGCGCCGAGCCAGAAGAGGCCGTTCGCCATGATGCAGAAGCCCGTGGCCGCGAACCAGACCATCGCCACGCCGACGAAGCCCGTGAAGGCGAGCCACCACTGGGTCCACACGATGGAGAGGATGCTCGCGACGGAGATGTTGATCCCGACCACCAGATAGATGCGCCGCTCGAGATACCACTTGTCGCGGCGCATGAGATACCACGTGGTCTGCGTCGGGTCGCCCAGCATGTTCGGGAAGCCGAGGCGGTGCAGCACGTTCCCGACGATGCAGAAGCCGGTGAGCGCCACGATGATCGACGCCACGCCGGTGCACACGATGAGCAGCGCGAAGTACTTGTTCACCCAGAGCGCGAGCGCGGTGCTCGCGAGGAGCACGACCCCCGCGATCAGCCAGACGGCGCGCTCGATGTACCAGCGCGAGGTGGGGACGATGTACACGCCGGTGCGCCTGGCCATGGGAGTCTCCGCGAAATGGGGTCCATTGCAGGGTACGACGGCGGCCGGCGGCGCGCCAGAGGGGGATTGTACTACAGCGCGGCGGGCCCGCCGTCAGGCGTTCGGCGGGAGCGCGGCGACCATCACGCGGTCGTACTGCCGGTCCGAGCCCACGAAGTAGTCCTGGGTGCCCGCGATCGTGAAGCCGCACTTCTCGTAGAAGCGGATCGCGCGCGGGTTCCGCTCCCAGACGCCGAGCCAGAGCGTGCGGCCGCCGAGAGCGCGCGCGGCGCCGAGCACCTCGCCCATCAGCTGGCGGGCCGCGCCGCTGCCATGCCAGGGCGCGTCCACGTAGAAGCGGTGGAGCTCCACCGGCGACGGGCCCGTGACGCAGGGGGGCGCCTCGCCGCGGCGCACCTGCGCGAAGGCCGCGAGCTGCGTGCCCTGTTCCATGAGGAGGGTGATCACGTCGGGGCTCGCGAGCTCCCGCGCCTGCTGCGACGCGCCGTACGACCGCGCCGCGTGCGCGGCGATGTCCTCCGGGCTGTTCTGCGCGCCGAAGGTCTCCTGGAAGGTGCGCGCCATGAACGCGGCGAGCACCGCGGCATCGCCGGCCGCGCCGCGGCGCACCGTGAACGCCGCCCCGTCCGCAGTCACGCGCCGGCGCCGAGCGTCGAGTAGTACTGGATCACGCGCTCGCGCCCGTTCGCGGGCGTGTAGACGTCCGCGGCGCGGCTGTCGATGGCGCGCGCGATGATCGCCGCCACTTCTTCCGCGCTCTGCGATTCGGGAAGGGTGCGCGAGTCCACGCCCCCGTGCATCGCGTTCAGCCCGAAGTCGGTGCGCACCACCCCCGGCGACACGAGGGTCACCTGGATCCCGGGATGCGACGCGCGCAGCTCGTCGCGGAAGTTCGCGGTGAGCGCGTTCAGGAAGTGCTTGCTCGCGCTGTACGCCGCGCGCGGCACGAAGAACGGGATGCGCCCGAGCATGGTGGAGATGTTCACGATCTGGCCGGCGCCGCGGGAGCGGAAGTGCGGCAGCACCTCCTGCATGCCGTAGAACGCGGACTTCACGTTCACGGTGAACATCTCATCCAGGTCGTCGTCGGTGAGCTCCGTCGGGTTCCGCGAGATCCCGCGCCCCGCGTTGTTCACCCAGACGTCGATGTGCCCGAGCCCTGCGATCGCCTCCGCCACCGCGCGCCGCACCTCCGCGCGCCGGGTGCAGTCGGCGACGATCGCAAGCACCCCCGGTCCGCAGCGGGCGGCCGCCTCGCGCAGTTCCTTCTCCCGCCGCGCCACCAGCGCGACCGCGTCCCCGCGCCGGGCGAGCAGCTCGCCGAGCGCGGCCCCGATGCCGGCGCTGCCGCCGGTGATGACGATGTTGGCCATGCGGGAAAGCTAAACGGCGCGCGGCGCGCGGTCACTCCGCCCGGAGCGCCACCATCGGATCCACCCGCGTCGCGCGCACGGCGGGCACGAGACAGGCCGCGACCCCCGCGAGCGCGAGCACGAAGGCGACGCCCGCGTAGATCGCCGGGTCGCGCGGCTGCACGTCGTAGAGCAGGATCCCGACCACCGGCGAGGCGAGCACGGCGAGTCCCAGCCCCACGAGCAGCCCCACCGCGATCTGCCACGCCCCCTGCCCGAAGATCATCCGGACCACCTGGCCGCCCTGCGCGCCGAGCGCCATGCGGATCCCCATCTCCCGCGTGCGGCGGCTCACCGAGAAGCTCATCACCGCGTAGAGGCCGATCGCCGCCAAGAAGAGCGCGATCGCGCCGAAGAGCATGAACATCGAGCCGAAGGTGCGGATGTACCACACGCTCCGCGCCATCGCCTTCTCGATCGGGTAGACGCGGTAGACCGGGATGTCCGCGTTCAGTCCGGCCATGATCTCGCGCACGGCGTTGGTGATCGCCATCGGCGGTCCCGCCGTGGCGACGAGCATCGACACGAAGGGCGTGTGATGCTGCTCCAGCGGCGCGTAGTACATCGCGTCGCGCGCGCGCTGCGGATCGCCGGTGAAGGCGTTCGGCACCACGCCCACCACGGTCATCCACGGTTCGGTGCTCGTGCGCCCCCCCTGGCGGATGCGCCGGCCGAGCGGGTCCTGCCCGGGGAAGAACTTGTCGGCGAACGCCTGGTTCACCACCACCACCGGGTTCCCCCCGGCGCGGTCGCTCGACGCGAGCGCGCGGCCGCGCGTCACGCGCATCTCCATCGTCTCGAAGAATCCCGTCGACACGGCGAGCCACCCCGCGCGCGGCACGTCGTTGTCGGAGACGTAGACCGTTCCCTCGATCGTGACGCTCCCCTCGTTCGCGCCCACCCCCGGCACGCTCGAGCTGAGCGCCGCGTGCTGCACCCCCGGCACACCCGCCAGCCGCTCGCGCAGCTGCTCGTACAGCCGTGCCTCCATGAGCGTATCCGTGTACGTCACGGGGAAGCCGATGCGCGCGGTGAACATGTTCCGGGTGCGGAAGCCGGGGTCCATCGCGTTGAGCTTCGTGACGCTGCGGATCATCAGCCCCGACGACACCAGGAGCAGGGCCGAGAGCGCGAGCTCCACCATGACGAGCGTGCGGCTCATCCGCCCCATGTGCAGGCTCGACGACCCGCGCACCTCGTCCTTGAGCACCTCGTTGATGTCGGTGCGCGAGCTCTGCAGCGCCGGCACCGCCCCCGCGAAGAGCGTGGCCGCCAGCGCGACCCCCATCGTGAACAGGAGCACCGGCGCGTGCAGACGGATGTCGATGAACGCCGGCGCCTCCGTGCTGTCCAGGAGGATCCGGTTGAACGCCGCGATCCCCGCCTGCGCCATCGCCGTGCCGAGCACCGCGCCCACCGCGGCCAGCACCAGCGCCTCCGCGAGGAACTGCCGGATCACGGCGGCGCGCGACGCGCCGAGCGCGCAGCGGATCCCCACCTCCCTCGCGCGGTGCGCGGCGCGGTCCAGCAGCAGGTTCGCGACGTTCGCGCACGCGATCAGCAGCACGAAGAACACCGCGCCGAGCATCGCGTAGAGCAGCTTCTCCGGGTCGGGGCCGATCTCGGCCTTCACGTACTCCATCACCTGCGCGCCGATCCCCTCGTCCGAATCCTTGTAGCGCACCGCGAGCCCCTTCGCGATCCCCGCCACGTCCACCGATGCCGCGTCCACCGACACGCCGGGCTTGAGCAGCGCGGCCACCGTCACGTAGCGCTGCTCGTCCCGCTTCCCGGCGAGCGGATCGTCCTGCAGCGGGAGCCAGATGTCGGAGACGTCGGGATAGCGGTAGCCCTCGGGCATCACGCCCACGATCGTGAAGGGCTGGCCGTTCACGCGGAGCGTCTGCCCCAGCACCTTCGGGTCGCCCGCGTAGCGCCGCTGCCAGAGGGAATGGCTGATCACCGCGACCTTCGCCCCCTGCGGCGTGTCCTCGCCGGGCAGGAGCGCGCGGCCGAGCTGCGGCGTGGCGCGGATGACGTCGAAGAACGACGCGGTGGTCCACGCGCCGGTGTACCGCTCCGGGAGACCGGCGCCGCTGACGTTCATCGTGCCGGTGTTGTACGCCGCCATCACCGAGAAGCTCTTCTGCTGCTCGCGATAGTCGTAGTACTCGGCCACCGGCATGTCCATCTTCCCGCGGTCGCGCGCGAGGTGCACGCGATACACCTCCACCACGCGCCCGCCGTCGGGGAGCGGCAGTCCGCGCAGCATCGCCCCGTACACGATGCTGAACATCGTCGTGGTGAGCCCGATGCCGAAGGTGAGGGCGAGCACCGCCACCACCGAGAGCCCGGGATTCTTGCGCAGCGAACGGATCGCGTACTTGAGGTCGCGCAGGAGGGAGGCCATGCCCGACTTACGCCCCGCGCCCGGCGCGGGTTTCCGGCGCCCGCCGCGCCATCATCCGCCCAGCGCGCGCTCCGCCTCGGCCAGTCCCCACACCGGCATCCGCTCGCCGCCGAGGAGCAGCGTGCTCGGCGCGGGGAGCTCCCCCGCGCGGCGCGCGCCCGCGGCGACCACGGGGGCGAAGGCGCAGGTCGCCGCGGCGAGCGCGTCGGCGCTCAGGAACAGGTCCACCCCACCGTGCGCGTGCGGGGCGTGCGACCACACTTCGGCCAGAGCCGGCGGCGTGCGGTAGTGCGCGCCGCGCGGGGAGTCGAGGAATCGCGAGAGCGCGGCGACGAAGGCGGCGGCCTCGCCGCGGTGCGCGAAGTGCAGGTGATGGAGCGTGCGGTCCGATCGCGGGTCGCTCATGGCGCCTCCCGGCATCGCGGCATGCGGATCCATCCGGGCGCGTCGGCGCGCCCCCGTCCAATATTCGCCCTCCGGCCCGCGCGCGCCAGCGGTGGACCGCGCAACGCGCCCGGTGTATCGTGCGCCCATGCCCATGCCGCGCGCCTCCCGCATCGCCGCCGCCGCGGCCGCGCTGCTCCTCCTCTTCGCGCTGCTGTGCATTCCCGCGCCCGCCCCCGTGCCCGCGCCCGCCCCCGCGCGGGGCGCCCCCTTCGCCTGGGACCGCGACGCCTACTGGCGCTCGCTCGAAGGGCGCTTCGCCGCCGCG
>DATKOH010000184.1:0-9943 GCA_035524735.1 Gemmatimonadaceae bacterium | reverse complement strand
GGCGCCAGCGCCGCGGCCGGCGCGCCGCCCACTTCGCTCGACGCGCACGCCGACGACGCCGCCGCGCTGCTCGACGCGCTCGGCATCGAGCGCGCGGTCGTCGGCGGGCTGTCGATGGGCGGCTACATCGCCTTCGCCTTCTGGCGGCGGCACCGCGCGCGCGTGGCCGCGCTCCTGCTCGCCGACACGCGTCCGGGCGCGGATGACGCCGCCGGCATCGCGCGCCGCCGCGAGCTCATCGCCGCCGCGCGGCGCGACGGCGCCCGCGCGGTGGCCGACGCGATGATGCCCGGCCTGCTCGGCAAGACCACGCGCGCGCGCCGCCCCGGCGTGGAGCGCGAGATGCGCGCGATCTGCGAGCGCGCCCCCGTCGCCGGCATCGTCGGCGCGCTCGAGGCGATGATCGCGCGCCCCGACTCCACCCCCGACCTCGCCACGATCGACGTCCCCGTGCAGATCGTCGTCGGCGCCGAGGACGTGCTCACGCCGCCGCGGGAATCGGAGGCGATGCACGCCGCCATCCGCGGCAGCCGCCTCGCCGTGATCCCCGAGGCCGGCCACGCGAGCAACCTCGAGGATCCCGCCGCCTTCAACGCCGTCGTGGAGGACTTCCTGCGCGCCATCGGACGCGCCATCTGACGCGCCCTCCGCCGCGCCGGTATATTTCCGCAGCGCTCCTCCCGTCCTCCCGCATCCCGCGCCCCGCGATGTCCCCGTCGACCGCCGAACTCGAGTCCATCGCGCGCAGGCTGCGCCTCCACAGCATCCGGATGATCGCCGCCGCGAACAGCGGCCACCCCGGCGGCTCCCTCTCCGCGGCCGAGCTCGTCACCGCGCTCTACTTCGGCGGCGTGCTGCGCCACGACCCCAAGCGCCCCGACTGGCCCGACCGCGACCGCTTCATCCTCAGCAAGGGGCACGGCGTGCCCGTGCTCTACGCGGCGCTCGCCGAGCGCGGCTATTTCCCGGTGGGCGAGCTGATGTCGCTCCGCCAGGTGGACTCGCGCATGCAGGGGCATCCCGTGCAGGGCGTCACGCCGGGGATCGAGGCCTCCACCGGTTCCCTCGGCCAGGGACTCTCGATCGGCATCGGCCACGCCCTCGCCGCGCGCCTCGACGGCAAGGATTTCCGCACCTACGTCCTGATGGGCGACGGGGAATGCCAGGAAGGGCAGGTCTGGGAGGCGGTGATGACCGCGGGGAACTACGAGCTCAACACGCTCACCGCGATCGTCGACTCCAACCGCTTCCAGCTCGACGGCGCGGTGGAGGACATCAACTCCCTCGAGCCGCTCGGCGGGAAGTTCGCGTCGTTCAAGTGGCACGTGATCGAGGTCGACGGGCACGACGTGGCCGCCGTGCTCGCCGCGCTGCACCAGGCGAAGGGGCACGCCGCCGGGCCCACGTGCATCATCGCGCACACCGTGAAGGGGAAGGGCGTGACGTTCATGGAGAACAACAACGAGTTCCACGGCAAGGCGCCCAACGCCGAGCAATTGCAGGTGGCGCTCTCGCAGCTGGGGGGCGCATGACCGCGCCGAGCTTCCCCATGGGCAAGGCCACGCGCGAGGCCTACGGCGACGCGCTCGCCGAGCTCGGCCGCGCGAACCGCGACGTGGTCGCGATCGACGCCGACCTCGCCAAGTCCACCTTCAGCTGGACCTTCGGCAAGGAGTTCCCCGAGCGCTTCTTCAACATCGGCATCCAGGAAGCGAACATGGTGGGGATCGCGAGCGGGCTCGCGTCGAGCGGGAAGATCCCGTTCATCTCGAGCTTCGCCGCGTTCGTGCTCTGCAAGGGCTTCGACCAGCTGCGCATGGGCGCCGCGTACCCGCGGCTGAACGTGAAGGTGGCCGGCTCGCACGGCGGCATCTCGATCGGCGAGGACGGCGTGTCGCAGCAGTCGGTGGAGGACGTCGCGCTCGCGTGCGCGCTCCCCGGCTTCATCGTCTGCATCCCGAGCGACGAGCGCACGATGCGCGCCGCGGTGCACGCGGCCGCCGCGCACCAGGGTCCCGTCTACCTGCGCCTGGGCCGCCCCAAGGCGCCGGTGGTGCACGCGCCGGACGTGCGCTTCGCCTTCGGCCGCGCCATCCAGCTGCGCGACGGGAAGGATCTCACCATCGTCGCGAACGGGCTGCTCGTGGCGCAGGCGATGCTCGCCGCCGCCGCGCTCGCGGCGAAGGGCGTCGAGGCGCGCGTGCTCGACATGCACACCGTGAAGCCCGTGGACGCCGACGCCCTCGCGCGCGCCGCGAAGGAGACGCGCGCGCTGGTCGTGGCCGAGGAGCACATGCACGCGGGCGGCTTGGGCGCCGCGGTGGCGCAGGCGCTCGCCGCCGGCACGCCGGCCCCGGTGGAATCGGTCGACCTCGGCGACCGCTACGCCGAGAGCGGGAAGCCGGACGACCTCATGAAGAAGTACGGGATGCTCGCCGCGAACATCGTCGCGGCGGCGGAGCGGGTGCTGAAGAGGAAGTGATGATGGCGAAGGGACAGCCATCAGCCATCAGCTGTCAGCCATCAGCTGTCAGCCATCAGCTGTCAGCTGACGGCTGACGCCTGATGGCTGATGCCTGAAGCTCACCTCGTCGGCTTCCCCGGCGGGGTCGCGCCCTTGAAGATGTCGCGATTGATCTGGATGTACTGCTTCTGCGCGGGGGGCACGTCCTCCTCGGGGAAGATCGCGGTCACCGGGCACTCCGGTTCGCACGCGCCGCAGTCGATGCATTCATCCGGGTGGATGTAGAGCATCGTCTCGCCTTCATAGATGCAGTCCACGGGACAGACGTCGACGCACGCCTTGTCCTTGACGTTGATGCAGGCTTCGGTGATGACGTAGGGCATCGCTCGCCTCGGGGATGGTCCGCAGGGCTTGTCGTTCCTTGGTGAATATTATGACATTGCCCGCGTGACGACAGGGGAGCCATGCGCCTGAGGATCAACGGCACCGAGCAGGACGTTCCCGCCGCGCCGCACGAGCGCCTCGCCGGCGTGCTGCGCGGCCGGCTGGGCCTCACCGGCACGAAGGTCGCCTGCGCCCGCGGCGAGTGCGGCGCCTGCACGGTGCTCATCGACGGCGAGCTCGCGTACGCCTGCCTCACCCTCGCCGGCGCCTGCGAGGGCGCCGAGATCACCACGGTGGAGGGGCTCGCGCAGGGCGGCGCGCTGCACCCGCTGCAGCAGGCGTTCGTGGAGCACGACGCCCTCCAGTGCGGGATGTGCACCCCGGGGCAGCTGATGGCCGCCGCCGCGCTCCTCGCCGCCGATCCCGCGCCCACCGACGAGGCGATCGCGCGCTGGATGAGCGGCAATCTCTGCCGCTGCGGCGCGTACCCGAAGATCGCCGCCGCCGTGCGCGACGCCGCCGCCCGCCTGCGGGAGCCCCGTGGCTAGCCCCCGGAAGGCGCGCGGGCGCTTCATCACCACCCACGTGGAGGTGGAAGGGCGCATCGAGACCAAGATCGTGGAGCGCCCCGCCTTCGACGTCGCCCCCTGGACCGCCGCCGCGAAGCTCGACGTCGTCGGACGCCGCGCGCCGCGCGCCGACGCCGTCGACAAGGCCACCGGCCGCGCGCGCTACGCCGTGGACCTGCAGCGCCCCGGCATGCTCCACGCCGCGATCCTTCGCGCGCCCATCGCGCACGGGCGTCTCGTGCACCTCGACCTCTCCCCCGCCCTCGCGATCCCCGGCGTGCGCGCCGCGATCGCACGCGCCGGCATCCCCGCCATCCCGCTCGACGCGGGCGAGCTCTTCGAGCCCACGGTGCGCTACGCCGCGCAGCCGGTGGCCGCCCTCTGCGCCGACACGCCCGCGATCGCGCACCGCGCCCTCCGCGCCATCGTCGCCCGCTACGAGACGCAACCGCACGTCCTCACCCCCGCCGACGCCCTCGCCCCCGGCGCGCCGCGCGTGCGCGACGCGGGGAACCTCCACGATGCGCCGCACGTGCACGAGCGCGGCGACGCCGAGCGCGCCCTCGCGCGCGCCGACGTCGTGATCGCGCGCGAGTACCGCACCCCCACGCAGCTCCACTGCGCGCTCGAGCCCCACGCCGCCGTCGCCGAGTGGGACGGGGACCGCCTCACCGTCTGGGACTCGACGCAGGGCGTGTTCAACGTGCGCGACGACCTCGCCGCCGCCCTCTCCCTCCCGTACTCGCGCGTGCGCGTGCTGCAGGAGCATATGGGCGGCGGCTTCGGCGCCAAGAACGGCGCGAGCCCCAACGCCTACATCGCCGCGCTGCTCGCTCGCGCCACGGGCCGCCCCGTGCGCTGCGTGAACGACCGGCGCGCGGAGCAGACCGATGCCGGCAACCGCCCCGCCACCGTGCAGCGCGTGCGCGTGGGCGCCACGCGCGACGGCACCCTCGTCGCGCTCACCCTCGACGCCGAGATCGACCTCGGCGCCGGCGGCTGGGACGGCGGCCCCGGCGCGATCTTCCATGAGCTCTACGCCTGCCCGAACGTGCGCACGGTGGAACGCTTCGCCCTCACGCACGCGGGCGGGATGCGCTCCTTCCGCGCCCCCGGCCACGTCGAGGGAGCCTTCGCCCTCGAACGCGCGATCGACGAGCTCGCGCGCACGCTCGGCATCGACCCCGTCGCGCTCCGCCTGAAGAACCTCGCAAAGCGGCACCCGCGCAGCGGCGCTCCTTTCGCGTCGGGGCGGCTCGCCGAGTGCTACCGCGACGGTGCCCGGCGCTTCGGCTGGGCGAAGCGCGCGCCGGTGCGCACCGGCCGCGTGCGGCGCGGTTTCGGCGTGGCCGCGCAGGTCTGGGGCGCCGGCGGCGGCCCCCCCGCCTACGCCGAGGTGCGCCTCAATCCCGACGGCTCGGTGGACGTGCTCGCGGGCACGCAGGACCTCGGCACCGGTTCGCGCACCGTCTTCGCGCAGATCGCCGCGGAAGCGCTCGGCGCGAAGCTCGAGGACGTGCGCGTGATCCTCGGCGACACCGAGCGCACGCCGCACACCGGCAACTCGTGGGGCTCGATGACCGTGGCGAGCGTCGGCCCCGCGGTGCGCATGGCGGCGGAGGACGCGCGCATCCAGCTCCTCGATGCCGCCGCCGGGATCCTCGGCGTGCGCGCGGCGCGCCTCGAGACGCGCGCGAGCGCCGTGCGCGTGAAGGGCGGCACGAAGCGCGTCCCCTTCGCGCGCGTCTGCTTCACCCTCGGCCGCACGACCATCGTCGGCCGCGGCAGCCGCGGCCCCAATCCCGCGGACACTTCCCTCGCCACCTTCGGCGCGCAGTTCGCGGAAGTGGAGGTGGACGCCGACACCGGCGTCGTGCGCGTGCTGCGCATCACCGCGTCGCACGACTGCGGGCGGATCATCAACCCCACCCTCGCCGAGAGCCAGCTCGAAGGGGGGATCATCCAGGGGCTCGGCTACGCGCTGTTCGAGGAGCGCGTGATGGACCGCGCGCGCGGCCTGTCGCTCACCGCCAACCTGCACGACTACAAGGTGCCGACCATGGCGGACGTCCCGCGCATCGACGCGCGCTTCCTCGGCGTGGCGGCGCCGAAGGCGAACACCGTCGGCGCGCTCGGCGTGGGCGAACCGCCGATCATCCCCACCGCCCCCGCGATCGCGAACGCCGTGGCGGATGCCTTGGGCGTGGAAGTGACCGAGATCCCACTCGCGCCGTGGCGGGTGCTGGAGGCGACGCGGGCGGAACCTGCCTTCCGCTGACCGTGTCCCTCCCGGACACCGCGAACCGCACACCGCCCACCGGGAACCGCCAACCGGCGACCGGACACCGATGACCGGTGATCGGTGAAGCGCCCGGGACTACATCTCTTTCTCCCGCTCCCGGTACAACGAGCACGTCCGCCCGATCACCTGCACCACCTCCGCGCCCACGGCGCGCGCCATCTCGTTCGCGGCGTCCTTGATCGTCACGTCGGCGCGCTTCACGAGCTGCACCTTCACGAGCTCGTGGGTGCGCAGCGCATCGTCGAGGGAGGCGAGGATCGCGCCCGTGAGCCCCTGATGCCCCACGTGCACGGTGGCGCGCAGGTGGTGCGCCTCCGCGCGGAGCGCCGCGCGCTCCTTGCCGGTGAGCGGCGGCTTCGGCGCCTCGTCCGTCACATCTCCTCCCACGCGAAGCCGCCCATGACGTACTCGAGACGCCGGCGGTTGGGGTCGAAGTGCAGGATCACCGTGCCGCCGATCCGGTTGCCGCGACCGCGCACGGCGATGTCGTCGATGCCGTCGCCGTCCTCGTCGAAGGCCTCGATCGCCTCGTGCGCCTTGAAGCGGAGGTCGCGCACGGTGAGCGGCGTGGCCACTCCCGCCGTGTCGACGAGCAGCGCGATCTGGTGCACGTACTCGTAGTCGCCCGCCGACTGGTTCACGAAGAGCATCACGCGCCATTTCCCGAAGCAGCCCACCGCCTGCGACCGCTGCGTCTTGATGGATTTCTTCAGCCGGTCGGTGAGCTTCGCGGTGTCGGCCTCGAGCACGAGCGCCACCGAGTCGGCGAGCTCCGCCACGCGGAGCACGAGCGCCTCGTCCACCGAGTCGCGGCGGCAGCCCTGCGCCTTCGCGATGGAGTCCGCGAGCGCCGCCGAGTCGGGGGCGGCGTTCGCGGGGAGGGGCACGGCCCCCGGGGCGACGGTGCTGGGCGGAGGCGTGGGAGCGGGCGGCGGCGGCGCCGGCGGGGGCGGCGCGGGCGCGGGCGGCGTCGTGTCGGGCTTCGGCGGCGTGGTGTCGGGGAAGAGCGGCGGCGGCGGGCGCGTGGCGAGGGCCACGATCGTCGCGCCGCTCTTCGCCAGCGAATCGACGCGCGGCGCCACCGCGAGCGTGGCCACGATGCGCCCGTTCCAGAGCGCATAGCCGGTCACCGTCGCCGTGTCGGCGCCGAACACGCCGCGCAGCGCGAGGCGGTCGCCCACCTTCACCGGCGAGAGCACCTTCGCCGCGGTGTCGAAGGCGCGCTTCTGCCGGCCGCCGGCGATCGTGCCGTCGTAGCGGCCGAGGTCGAGCAGCAGCCGCTTGCCGCGCGTGGCGGCGATGAACGACGTCTGCGTGAGCGCGAGGAAGGTCATGCGGTCGGAGATCGAGTCGGCGAGCGCGTCGAGCGACTCGATGCGCAGCGTGCCCGGCCGCGCGTTCGTGATCGTGGTGTCCGTGCCGCGCGCGATGGTGGCCGTGTCGGCGGCGGCGATCGGCTGGTCGCGCGGCCCCGTGTCGCGCTCGCTGTCCGCCGGCGCCTTCTGCGCGGCGGAGTCGCGCGCACCCGCCGGCGGCCGCGCCCCCTGGTCGGGGCGGCAGGCGATGACGGCCGCGGCGGCCAGGACGGCCGCGAGGAATGACAGCGTGCGCGAGCGCATGGGCATCTGGGGGAGGGACGACCGAGGCGAGCCGGATGCCACGCCTGCCGCGTCATCCGCGCTGGAAATATGCCGGGGGGCGGGGTATGCTCAAACACCCCACCCGCCCGCCGTGCCCCTCACCTATTCCCGTCCCGACTCGCTCCGCGAGGCGCTCGCGCGTCTCGCGCGTCCCGGCGCGCGCGCGATGGGGGGCGGCACGGATCTCCTCGTGGCGCTCGACGAGCAGATCGACCGCGCGGACGAGCTCGTCGATCTCCGCCGCATCCCCGGCGCGCGCGACATCGCCGCCACGGCGGCGGGCGGGCTGCGCATCGGCGCGGCCGCGCGCCTCGTGGACATCGCGCGCCACCCGTCCGTGCGCGACCGCTGGCCCGCCCTCGCGCAGGCGTGCGACGCCGTGGGCACGGTGGCGCTCCGTCACATGGGCACGCTGGGCGGCAACCTCGGCCAGCGGCCGCGCTGCTGGTACCTGCGGGGCGGGATCCCCTGCCTCAAGAGCGGCGGCGCCGACTGCCCCGCCGAGCACGGGGAGAACCGGCATCACGCGATCCTCGGCGGCGGCCCCTGCTGGGCGGTGCATCCCTCCGATCCGGCGGTGGCGCTCACCGCGCTCGGCGCCGAACTCGAGCTGGCGAGCGCGTCGGGCGTGCGGCGCGTGGCGGTGGAGTCGTTCTTCACGCTGCCCGGGGATGACGTGACGCGGGAGACCGTGCTCGCGGCGGGGGAGATCATCGCCGCCGTGGAGCTGCCCGCGGCGTCGGCCGGCGGGGTGCAGCGCTACGAGAAACTGATGCAGCGCGGGGCGTGGGACTTCGCGCTCGCGAGCATCGCCGCGTGCCGCCGCCCCGACGGAGAGGTGCGCCTGGTGCTCGGCGGGGTGGCGCCGCGCCCCTGGCGCGTGGACCATTCGGTGGAGCAGGATGTGGCGTCCGGTGGACTGGCGCCGGAAGATGTTGCGACCCTGGCGGATCGCGCGTTATACGATGCACGCCCTCTGCGCGACAACGCCTGGAAACTGGCGCTGGCCGCGGAACTCTTGCGGCGTGCCATGACCGAACTCTCGACTTGAACCCACGGGGTCCGTACCGATGCCCGTTCTCGAATTGGAAGGGAAGCCCGATCTCGAAGGGAATCCGCGCGAATTCAGCGGCGAACTGATGGTCGGCAGCGGGTCGCAGGCGGCCTGGCGGATCGCGGGGCAGGACCTCGCGGCGCGCCACTTCAAGGTGCGCGGCGGGGAGGACGGGTCGGCGGCGGTGGTGCCCGCGTCGCCGCAGAACGTCGTGGTCGTGGGCGGCAAGCAGGTGCCGCCGAGCGGCGCGCCGCTGAAGTCGGGGGACGTGATCGCCGCGGGCGCCGCGCGCTTCGTCTTCCTGGCGAACAAGGACTCGAAGCGCCCCGCGCCGGCCGCCGCGCCGCCCGACGCGCACCTCATCGACGCCACGAGCAAGAAGGGCTACACGATGCGCAAGCGCGTCGTGCAGATCGGGCGCGAGATCGGCTGCAGCATCGTGCTGAAGGACCCGACCGTGTCGCGCTTCCACGCGGACGTGCGCGGCGAGGCGGGGGAGTTCGTGCTCTACTCCATGGGCTCGGCGGGCACGAAGATCAACGGCCAGCCGGTGACCGCGCCGCGGCTGCTGGTGGAGGGGGACCTCATCCAGATCGGCGAGACGACGTTCACCTTCTCGCGCGCGCCGCTCCCCCCCGGGGTGCGGCCGGTGCAGTTCGAGGACCACGACGACGACGCGTTCAGCCGCCGCAGCACGCAGCTCGCGCAGCGCGCCGTGACCCTCGAGGCGGGGAAGTACCCCACGAAGAGCGGCCGCGAGATCCCGCTCCTCCCGATGCTCGTCGGCGGCGCCGTGGTGAGCATCCTGGTGGTGCTGTACCTGATCTTCCGGTAGCGCCGGCGCGCCGCGCCGGACGCGGCGGGAGATGATGCGGGCATCGGGCGCGGGACTCCCCGCCCCCCCGCGCGTCCCCGCGGGCGGCTCCCTCCTTCCCCCTCCGCGCGCCAACCGGTAGCGTATCGGCACCCGCCCTTCACTCTGTCGGGCGGGCACCGATAGCCACCGTCCGGCGCGCACCCATCATCGCCCTGGGGCCCGCCGACCCGACCGATCGCGGACCATGCATATCCCGTCGCTGCTGCTCCGGCAGCTCTACACCTTCGGCTCCTTGGAGAACACCGCCGCCGGCTTCCGCTTCAGCCTCAAGAACCGGCTGAGCGACGTGACGCTCACCCGGATCGTGCGGCTCCGCGTGGACGGCACCGAAGTGCCGCTCGGCGACGTGCGCGTGGACTTCGGCGACGGCAAGGAGATGGCCGCCGGCGAGATCACGACGAAGAACGCGGTCCCCTTCCCCCTCAAGCGCCAGGCGCAGCTGAGCGCGAAGGGGAGGCCGCTCGCGCAGGGCTCGCACGACATCCGGCTGGAGGTGGAGGCCGGCTCCTTCGGCGCGCTCGAGATCAAGGTGAAGGACGCGATCCACGAGGCGAAGTCCGGGCAGGCCGCGCACATCCCGTACGAGAAGGACCCGGCGCTCAACTACACGCCGCGGATCATCGAGGCGCGGCGGGCGTTCCTCGCGAAGGCCA
>DATKOH010000183.1:0-7152 GCA_035524735.1 Gemmatimonadaceae bacterium | reverse complement strand
ACCCCCGCGGGCGATCCGTCGGTCAACTCCGACACGATCTACAAGCTGGTCGTGAATCCCAAGCAGTACGCCGACCAGCCCTACGTCTACCTCCTCGACGACGGCGTGGAGCGCTACGAGGCGGACGGCTCCGGTTCGGCCACCTACCGCCAGGTGATCCAGGTGCTCACGCCGGAGGGCGCCGAGACGTGGGGGGAGCATTCGTTCGGCTATTCCCCCGAGCGGCAGAAGCTCACCGTGAACTGGATCCGCGTGCTCGACAGCACGGGGAAGGTGATCAGCTCGAAGCCGGTGCACGAGCAGGAGTCGCTGGCGCCGGTGGCGATGGAGGCGCCGGTGTACTCGGACCGGATGATCCACCGCGTCTCCCTCGGCGGCGTCGCGCCGGGGACGATCGTGGACTACAGCTACACCGTCGAGACCACGAAGCCGCTCATCCCGAACGACTTCCTCACGTCGTGGAGCGTGCGCACCGGGCTGCAGACGCAGCGGTCGCGCTACATCCTCGACATCCCGGCGAAGCTGGACCCGCACATCGTGGAGCGGCACCTCACCTTCAAGCGGCAGGAAGTGGAGGTGAAGGGGCGCAAGGTCTACACGTGGGCCACGCAGGACATCAAGAAGACCGACCCCGAACCCTACGCCCCCGATTCCGTGTACGGCGAAGGGATCACGATCGCGTCGCGGCTCACCTGGGGGGACGTCGCCAAGTGGTACGCCGGCCTCGCCAAGGGGCACTACCAGCTCGACTCCGCGATCGACAAGCGGACCGCCGAGATCCTCGCCGGCGCGAAGACGCGCGACGACACGCTGAGCCGCCTCTACCGCTGGGTGGCGCAGGACTTCCGCTACGTCTCCCTCTCGCTCGGACTCGCCGGCTACCAGCCGCACATGCCGAGCATGGTCTTCGAGAACAAGTACGGCGACTGCAAGGACAAGGCGACCTTCTTCGTGGCCGTGGCGCGCAAGCTGGGCTACGAGGCGTATCCCGTGCTGCTGAGCGCCGACGGCGGGATCGACACGCTCATCCCCAGCGCGCACCAGTTCGACCACATGATCGCGGCGGTCGCGAAGCCCGGCGGCGGCTACCAGTACCTGGACCTCACGGCGGAGATCGTCCCCTTCGGCGACCTCCCGCCGGACGAGCAGGGGGAGTTCGGCCTGCTCGTGAAGGATGACGGCACGGGGATCGATGTGCGCTTCCCCGAGGTGCCGGCCAGCCAGAACAAGTCCATCACCACGATCGCCGGCGAGCTGATGCCCGACGGCGGCTTCAACGGCAAGTGGACCTACCTCGTCACGGGGAACAACCAGTACTCGCTGCGCGAGGACCTCTCCGGCTCCACCAAGCCCGACTCGGCGGACCTCGCGCGGCGCACGCTCAAGGTGGCGAACTCGATCGTGGAGGGTTCGCGCGGCGACAGCCTGAAACTCTTCGAGGGGCGGGACCTCACGGCGAAGCCGGAGGTGTCGGTGCTGATCCGCGGCGGCAAGATGTTCACCGACAACGGCGGCACGCTGCTGCTCGACATCCCGATCGCGAACTTCTCGCTCACGCGCACGCTGAGCTCGCTCGAGGAGCGCGGCCCGCGCAAGGAGCCGATCAGCTCCGACAAGGTGTGGGGGCCCGACGAGGCGGTGCAGGAGCTGCGCCTCACGCTGCCGGCGGGGTGGAAGGCGAAGCTGCCGCCGAACGTGTCGGCGAAGAGCGTGTTCGGCGCGTACGAAGCGACCTACACGCTCACCGGGCGCGAGCTCCGGATCGTGCGCCGGCGGTCGGGGACCACCGGCGTCTTCGGCGCCGACAAGTGGGGGGAGCTGCTCGATTTCTACCGCGCGATCTCGAAGGACGACGTCAAGGTCATCATCCTCGAGAAGTAGCGGCAGGCTCATCCCAGCGCGCCGCCAGCGCGCGCAGCGTGTCGTAGTCGAGCCGGTGCCCGCCGGCGAAGCGGATCCCCTCGTAGGCGATCCCCTGCGCGCGCAGGCGCGCCTCGTGCTTCGCCAGCACCGCGGGGGTGGCCCACGGGTCGGCGTCGCCGATGACGAACGTGGGGCGCAGGGTGCGCAACGGGTGCGCCGGCGGCGCGAGGTCCATGTCGGGGGGCACCTCCCCCGCCCAGAGCACGAGCGCGTGCGGGCGCACCGCGCCCCGCTCCACCCAGCGGCAGGCCGTCGCCACTCCCTGCGAGAAGCCGAGCACGATGACGCGCGCCGCGGAGAGATCGTAGTCGCGCCCCAGCTGCGCGTGGAGCGCATCCAGCCAGCCGATGTAGTCGTCGATCTCGCTCAGGCGGTCCTCGCGGGTCATCCAGGTGGCGCCCACCTTCGCTTCGGCGTGCGAGCCGTCGCCCGCCTCCACGTAGAAGCGCGAGAGCCCCTCGGGGGCGGCGATGAGCCGCGAGCCATCGTCGATCACGGAGAAGTGGCGGAGGAAGCGCGCCGCGAGCTGGCCGTAGCCGTGGCAGGCGATCCAGAGCTGCCGGGGGGCGCCGCCGGCCGGGGTGCCGAGCGTGCAGTAGCGCGCCGTGCGCGTGACGGGGAGGTGATGTTCGCGGATCATGGGCGAAACGTCGCCGGGCGGGCGGGGGCGCGCTAGTCGCGCACCCGCAGCACGATCTTCCCCGCTCCCGCGTTCGACGCCATCCGCTCCTGCGCGCGCGCCGCCTCGGCGAGCGGGAACTCCGCATCGATCACCGGCTTCACCGTTCCGCGCTCGAACAGCGGCACCACATCGCGCTCGAAGGCCCGCGTCACCTCGATCTTCTCGGCGAGCGTGCGCGAGCGGAGCACGGTGCCTCGCACCGTGAGCCGCCGCCGGAGCACCGTGCCGAGCGGGATCTCGGCGCGCGCGCCGGCGAGCGTGCCGATGAGGATGAGCCGCCCGCGCGGCGCGAGCGCTTCCAGGCTCGCGGCGGTGTACGCGCCGCCCAGCAGGTCGAGCACGACGTCCACGCCGCGCCCGCCGGACCAGCGCTCCACCGCCGCGCCGAGCGCGCCGGGCCCGTCCGGGAGCTCCGCCCCGCCCTCCAGCCCCGCCGCGCGCGCCGCCTCGAGCTTCGCCGCGTGACGCGCCGTTCCGAAGGGGACGCCCCCCATCGCGCGCACCAGCTGCACCGCCGCCAGCCCCACGCCGCTCCCCACGGCGTGGATGAGCACCGTCTCGCCGGCGCGCATCTCCGCCTGCAGGAGCGCGTCGTGCGCGGTGATGAACGCCTCCGGCACCGCCGCCGCGGCCGCGAGCCCGAGCCGCTCCGGCACGCGCGCGAGCGTGTCCTCGTGCGCGGCCAGGTACTCCGCGTACGCGCCGCCCCCCGTGAGCCCGAAGACGCGGTCTCCCACCCGCCATCGCGAGGCCCCCGCGCCGGCGGCCGCCACCTCGCCCGCGAACTCGAGTCCCGGGATGTCCGCGGGAACGCCCGGCGGGGCGGGATAGCGCCCCTCGCGCTGCAGGATGTCCGCGCGATTGAGGGCCGTGGCCGCCACTCGCACGAGCACCTCGCCGCGGGCGGGCCCCGGACGCGGGACCTCGCGCAGCTCCAGGACTTCGGGGCCGCCGGGGCGGGCGATCACGATGGCGCGCATGGTGCCGGCGGACATCGGGGTAATATGGAGGCGGCGCTGTTTCCCGGCTCGCGGGCGGGGCGTCTTTTAATGATGGTCCCGCCCCCGCGTGCCGGGGGCCATTTCACCCCAGTCCGTGTCCATGTCCAGACCGACCGTTCGGTGGCGCCACGCGGCAGCGCTCGCGGCCCTCTTCGCCGCGGCGTGCGCCTACCCCACGGACAACAGCGGCGGCGCCTTCGTGACGGTGAACGCACCGGAAGTGCTGATCCGCGGCGGCGACACGCTCGTCACGGCGCACGTCTACCTCGTGCAGCACGGGAGCGACACGGTCGAGGTGAAGAACGTCGTGGTGACCTGGACGGCGAGCAATGCGGGGCTCGCCACCGTCACGCCGGTCTCGGCGCGCGAGGCGCGCGTCACGGGGCTCAATCCCGGACTCGACACCATCACGGCGGTGGCGCCGACACTGCAGAGTGCGCGCTTCGCGATGCGTCCGATCCGCATCGCGAACCCCCTGGAGATGGACAGCGTCTCCCCGCACGGCGTGAGCTTCGGGCAGCAGATCACGCTCTACGGCGTGGGCGCGGCCACGGCGGACCTCCTCGTGATGAATTCCGTGCAGCTCATCTCCAACGACTGGTCGGGCACCAACGACACCGCCACCGGCACGGGCACGCACAGCTTCTGGGTGGAGCACCCCGCGCACCACATCCGGCTGGCCAAGGACACGCTCATCGCCGTGGGGAACGGCATCGTCACCGCGCGGCTCGACTCGATCGCCATCGACAACACGAAGGATTTCCTCGATTCCTTCCCCGCCGCGCCATCGCACATCGACATCGACGGGCGCCCCTTCCACGACACGCCGCACACCGTGCCGGACGTGCGCGACTTCCTCGCCTTCTACAACCCGGCGCTCTTCGCCGAGGATCCCGGGGTGCTCCCGTTCAAGTTCGACTGGTACCGCTTCACCACCGCGCACCCCGATTCGGCGTACACGTTCATCTACAGCGCGCCGTCCCTGCTCGGGCAGGAACTGACCGTGCTCTCCGCGCCGGCGTCGGCGGCGAATCTGCTGGCCGGCGGCTGGAGCTACGGGAGCGGCCACTACAACTGCAAGGGGAACTCGTTCACGGTCGCCGAGGTGCCGACGAACACCTTCGCCGCCGCCTTCACGCGGCTCCCCCCCGGCGGCGTGGACTTCGTGTCCCTCTTCGTGAACCGCGGCACGTACCTGCTGGCGGTGGTGCACGGATTCGCGACGTACAAGAACCTGCCCGCCGACCGTTACGAGGGGGACAACACCTGCGACCTCGCGGACACGAACTTCACGAAGGCCGCGCTGCACATCGACCTCACGAGTCCCTTCGCCGACACGCTGAACATCGAGAACGCCTTCGACATCGACTGGCTCCGCTTCCACGTGCCCGGCGCCGGGCCGCAGACGGTGACCGTGAAGCTTCACTCGAAGTCGTACGACCAGCCCGCGGTGAACCCCAGCGATGTGGTGCTCTACGTCACGAACGTGCCGTCCACGCCCACGTCGCTCACGGTGCTGGGGAGCGCGCTCACCGGCGGGAACACGAAGTCGCTCACGCTCACGCTGAGTCCGGGCGATTACTACCTCGTGGCGCACGATTCGGTGGGCGTCCCCGGACGCTACTCCGTGTGCATGGCGATCGGCGCCTCCTGCGCGCTGATCACGCTGCCGGACGCGGCCCCCGCGGCCTCGGGCGCGGCCGCGCCCGACGTGGTGGAGCGCGTCCTCGCCCCGGCGCGGAAGCGCCGCACGCCGAGATGAGCGGGGGCCACGCGGAGCTGCGGCGCCGACTCGCCGAGCTGCTGCAGGGGCGCTACGAGGTGCAGGACCTCCTCGGCGCGGGCGGAATGGCCGCGGTCTTCCGCGCCCGCGACCTCGCGCTCGACCGGACCGTGGCGATCAAGGTGCTCCCCCCCGACGTGGCGCACGACGAGCGGCTGGTGTCGCGCTTCGAGCAGGAGGCGCGCATCGCGGCGAAGCTGGACCACCCGAACATCATCCCGATCCACCGCGTCGAGAGCGAGGGCGGGCTGAACTACTTCGTGATGAAGTTCGTGGCCGGGCGTTCGCTGGAGGAGGTGCTCGCCGCCGCGCGCCCGCAGGACGCCGAGTTCACCCTCCACGTGCTGCTGGAGGCGGCGGCCGCGCTGGGCCACGCGCACGAGCGCGGCGTGGTGCACCGCGACGTGAAGCCGGCGAACATCATGCTCGACGCGAACGACCGCGTGGTGCTCACCGACTTCGGCATCTCGAAGGCGATGGAAGGGGCCGCGGGGCTGACCAAGACCGGGATCATCGTCGGCACGCCGCACTACATGGCCCCCGAGCAGGCGATGGGGCTCGCGGTGGACGGGCGCGCGGACCAGTACGCGCTCGCCTGCGTCGGCTATCACATGCTCTCCGGGGAGCTCCCCTTCCCCGGCGACACGGCGCACGCGGTGCTGCACCGCCACATCTACGAGGAGCCGAAGCCGCTCGCGGCGCGGCGCCCCGACGTGCCGCGCGCGATGGTGCGCGCGATCGCGCGCGCGATGTCGAAGGAGCCGGCGGACCGCTACCTGTCGATGGCGGAGTTCGCCGCCGCCCTCGAGGGGCGCACGCTGCCCACCACCGACAAGGGGGTGGCCGCGAGCGGGGCGCGCCGGACGCGCGGCGGCGGGACGCTGCCCCCCACCGTCTCGGTGGAGTCGCCCACCGCGCCCACGGGCGGGCGTTCGTCCACGCGCGAGTTCGAGCGGCGCATGACCCGCGACCGGCGGCTCAAGGTGGCCGGCTGGGTGGCCGCGTTCGCGGTGGTGGGCGCGGCGGGGGTCGCGCTCGCGCGCGCCGGCGGCAACGCGCCGCCCCCCGCGCCCTCCCCCGCGCCGGTGCGCGCGGACAGCACGGCCGCGGTACCCGTGCGCCCCGCGGACACGGGCAGGGCGCACGCCGACAGCGCCGCGGCGCACGACACCACGTCCGTGCCGCCGGCGCCCGCGCCCGCGCCGGCCCCCGCGCCGCGCGCCTCCGCGGTCGCGGTGAAGCCCCCCAAGCGCGCCGCGCCCAAGGCGGCGCCCGCGGCCGACTCCGCCACCCTCCTCGTGAACGCGGAGCCCTTCGGCACCGTGTACCTCGACGGCCGCAACATCGGCGACACGCCGCTCTTCAACGTGCGCCTCGCCGTGGGGCGCAGCTACGAACTGCGCATCGAGCACGAAGGCTACAAGACGTACCGCCAGACGATCCGCGCCGACGGCCCGAACACGATCACCGTGCGCCGCACACTGGAGCCCGCGCAATGAGCCGCACGCGCGCCATCGTCCTGCTCGCCGCCGCGATGTTCGCCGCCGCGATGTTCGCGGCCGCGCCGCTCGCCGCGCAGCAGAGCGCCACGCTCAGACAGGCGGTGGCCGCGTACGACGACCTCGACCCGTCGCGCGCGATCAAGCTCGCGCAGAAGGCGCTCGGCGAGAAGCTCAGCGCCTCCGACCGCGCGCGCGCGCTGGAGCTCCTCGGATTCGCCTATTCCGCGCTCGACTCGGTGCGCCCCGCCACCGCCGCCTTCC
>DATKOH010000182.1:0-10110 GCA_035524735.1 Gemmatimonadaceae bacterium | reverse complement strand
CGTGGCGCGCGCGCGCCGCCCGGCGAGCGCGCCCAGGAGCGCCGCGAGCGCGGCGGCCAGCAACAGTGATCCGCCATCCCGGCTGAGCAGCGCGGCGAGGCGCCAGGCGCGCGGCAGGTTCGCGCTCGTCGACTCCGCCGTGAACGTGAAGCCCAGGTCGCCCGCGCGCAGGTAGGCGATCACGCCCGCGGCCGCGAGCACCAGCAGCGCCGCCGCCGCCTCGAGCGCCCGCGAGGCGCTCTCACCGAACGCGCCGCCGCGCGCGCCGCGCCGCGACGCGATGAAGGCCGCGCCGGCTCCCCAGAACGCGAGGAGCAGCGCGGCCCACCAGGCGAGCTCGCCGATCTCGGTCACCGGCGCCCGCCTCCCATCGCGATGCGGCTAGTCCTTCTCGCGGGACCGCGTGGCCTCGCGGCGCACGCTCGCCATGATCGATTCGAGTTCGGCCTCGGCCTGCGCGCGCTCCTCGGGGCTCCACGCGGCCGTGCGCCGGCTGAGGTCGCGCACGCGCTCGAGCATCTCGCCCACGAGCGCGCGGAGCGCTTCGTTGGCGCGGCGGTCGCCGCCGCTCCGGCGATCGGTGATCGGTTCGGCGCGGTTCGCCGCGGCCTTGCGGGGGTTGTCGGCCATGCTGGTAGGGTCGGAGTTGGGGTGTCCGGCCGCTGCGCCGGACGGCGCGCGCACGCCGACCGAAGGGACGGCGCGCGCCACCAACAGACGACGCGAACGCCCCGCGCCGCGTCACGCATCCGCATCCCGGGCCCACGACAGCGCGGCCCGCACCGCGCGCTGCCATCCCGCCGCCGCATCCTGCGCCGCCGACCACCCCGCGCCCGGCAGGAAGCGGTCGAAGCGGCGCGTCGCGAGGAAGGCATCGGCGTCGCGCCACACGCCGGCCGCGATCCCCGCCAGCCCCGCCGCGCCCAGCGCGGTGGTCTCGATCACGTCCGGCCGCTCGACGGGCACGCCGAGCACGTCGGCCTGGAACTGCATGAGCCAGGCGTTCGACGTGGCGCCGCCGTCCACGCGCAGCATCTCGAAGGGCGCGCCGGCGTGCTCGCGCATGAGGCGCAGCACGTCGGCGGTGCCGTACGCCATCGCCTCGAGGGCGGCGCGCACGAGGTGCGCGCGCGTCGCGCCGCGCGTGAGGCCCACGATCGTGCCGCGCGCCGCCGGCTCCCAGTGCGGCGCGCCGAGCCCCACGAGCGCGGGCACGAAGTACACGCCGTCGTTCGACGGGAGCGAGCGCGCCATCGCCTCCGTCTCCCCCGCGCTGCCGACGAGGCCGAGCCCGTCGCGCAGCCACTGCACCGCCGCGCCGGCGATGAAGATCGACGCCTCGAGCGCGAACGCCGGCGCGCCCGACGCGTCGCACGCGATGGTGGTGAGCAGCCCCTGCCCCGCGGCGGGGCGCGTCGCCCCCGCGTTCATGAGCAGGAAGGCGCCGGTGCCGTACGTGTTCTTCCCCTCCCCCGCCGACCAGCAGCCCTGGCCGAAGAGCGCCGCCTGCTGATCGCCGGCCACGCCGCGGATCGGGACCGCGCCGCGCGCCCCCACCAGCTCGCCGCGCGCCTCGCCGAAGTCCCCCGCCGACGCGCGCACTTCCGGCAGCATCCCGCGCGGCACGCCGAAGAGCGCGCAGAGCTCCGCGCTCCACGCCCCCGCGCCGATGTCGTAGAGCATCGTGCGCGACGCGTTCGTGGGATCGGTGGCGTGCACGCGGCCGCCGGTGAGCTGCCAGATGAGCCAGCTGTCCACCGTGCCGAAGGCGAGCTCCCCGCGCTCGGCGCGCGCGCGCAGCCCCTCCTGCGCGAGCAGCCACTCGAGCTTCGTCGCCGAGAAGTAGGGATCCAGCACGAGCCCCGTGCGCGCCGCGATCTCCCCCGCGCGCGGCGCGAGCGCCGCGCAGCGCTCGGCGGTGCGGCGGTCCTGCCAGACGATCGCGCGGTGCACCGGCGCGCCGGTCGCGCGCTCCCACACGACGACCGTCTCCCGCTGGTTGGTGATGCCGATCGCCGCCGGCGCGGCGCCCGCCTGCGCCACCGCGTCGCGCGCCGCCTCCAGCGTGCGCGCGAGGATGTCGGCCGGATCGTGCTCCACCCACCCCGGCCGCGGGAAGTGCTGCGCGATCTCGCGGTAGCCGCGGCCGGCGACGCGCCCGTCGGCGGCGACCATCAGCGCGGTGGCGCCGGTGGTGCCTTCGTCGAGCGCGAGGACGAACGGAGCGTCGCTCATCCGTCAATGGTACCGCGCGCCGCGGCGGAACGGAACGACGGGGCGGCCGCGCGCCGCGGCGGTTAGATTCCGGGTCCGCACGCGCCCCACCGGAACCTCTCGCCCGCGCCCGCCCATGCCCTACGCCACGCTCGGCTTCGACGTCCGCGACCGCGTCGCGACGGTCACGGTGAACCGCCCCGACAAGCTGAACGCGCTCAACGACGCGACGATCGCCGACCTCGACGCCGCGATCGGCGAAGTGATCGCCCGCGATGACGTGGGGGGCGCGATCGTGACCGGCGCCGGGGCGAAGGCGTTCGTGGCCGGCGCGGACATCGCCGAGCTCGCGACGCAGGGCCCGCTCGACGGGCGCGCGCGCGCCCGCGCCGGGCAGGCGGCGTTCTCGCGCATCGAGCGTTCCCCCAAGCCGGTGATCGCCGCGGTGAACGGGTTCGCGCTCGGCGGCGGCTGCGAGCTCGCGATGGCGTGCCACATCCGCATCGCGAGCGCCACCGCGCAGTTCGGGCTGCCGGAGGTCACGCTCGGCATCGCGCCGGGCTATGGCGGCACGCAGCGGCTGCCCCGCCTGGTGGGCAAGGGGCGCGCGCTGCAGCTCATGCTCACCGGCGAGCGGATCGACGCGGCGGAGGCGCACCGCATCGGTCTCGTGAACAAGGTGACCGCGCCCGAGGAGCTGATGGCGACGGCCGAAGCGATGATGCGGCAGATCCTCGCGCGCGGCCCGGTGGCGGTGGCGGCGTGCATCGACGCGGCGACGCGCGGGCTCGACACCACGCTCGAGGATGGGATGCGCATCGAGGCCGACCACTTCGGACTCCTCGCGTCCACGGCGGACATGCGCGAGGGGATGCAGGCCTTCCTCGAGAAGCGGGCGCCGCGCTTCACGGGACGGTGAGCGCGCCCGTGCGCGCCGCGTGGCTCCACCGGCTCGCGATCCGCGACTTCCGCAACCTGCACCGCGTGGCGCTCGCGCCGCCGCCGGACGGGCTCGTCGTGATCGGCGACAACGGCCACGGGAAGACGAACTTCCTGGAGGCGGTCTACTACCTGCGTCTCCTGCGCTCGGTGCGCGGGGCGCGCGACGCCGACTGCGTGCGCTTCGGCGCCGACGGCTTCCACCTGGACGCGGAGGTGCACGGCGCGCGCGCCGAGCGCGTCACGGCCGGCTACGAGGCGGCGTCGCGGCGGAAGCGGGTGACGGTGGACGGCGCCGAGGTGCCGCGCCTGGCCGACGCGCTGGGCGTCCTCCCCGCGGTGATGTTCTCCCCCGCCGACGCGGAGATCGTCGCGGGGGCGCCCGCGCTCCGGCGCCGCTACCTCGACGTGACGCTCGCGCTCACGTCGCCGCCGTACCTCGCCGCGCTCACGCGTTACCGCGCGGCGCTGGCGCAGCGGAACGCGGCGCTCCGCGCGCCGCGCGCGCCGGCGGCGCAGGCCGAGGCGCGCGCCGCGGCGTGGGAGCCGGCGCTCGCCGAGCACGGCGCGGTGCTGCGCGTGGCGCGCCGCGCGTGGGCCGGCGCCCACGCGGCGCGCTACACGGAGCTCTGCGCCGGCGTGGGGGAGCGCGGGGAGGCGCGGCTGCGCTACGCCTCGGCGCTCGACGCGGCGGAGGGCGCGGCGCCCGGCGCGGAGGCGGAGCGGCTCGCGGAGGCGCTGGCGCGCACGCGCGCGCTCGACGTGCGCCGCGGGCTCACCACCGCGGGGCCGCACCGCGACGACCTCGCGCTCGAGCTCGGCGGACGCGAGCTGCGCGCCTTTGGGTCGGCGGGGCAGCACCGCACGGCCGCGATCGTGCTGCGGCTGCTCGAGAGCGACACCGTGCGCGCCGCCGACCGCGGCGATCCCATCGTGCTGCTCGACGATCCCTTCGCCGAGCTCGACGCGCGGCGCGCCGGGCGCATCCTCGAACTCATCGGCGCCGGCGGGCGCGGGCAGACGCTGCTCGCGGTGCCGCGCGAGAGCGACATCCCGCCGGGGATGACGCGGCTGGAGCGCTGGCGCGTGCACGACGGCGCGATGACGCGCGCATGAGCGGCGGCAAGAAGAAGCCGCAGCGCGTGGGCGAGACGCTGGCCGCGTTCCTCGGCGCGTCGGGGCTCGCCGAGCGCGTGGAGCAGGCCGGGATCATCCCGGAGTGGGCGTCGCTCGTCGGCCCGCAGATCGCGAAGGTCACGGAGCCGAGCCGGATCGCGCGCGACGGCACGCTGTTCGTGTCGGTGCGGACCAACGCGTGGATGAGCGAACTGAGCCTGATGGAGCCGCAGTTGATGGCCGCGCTGAACGCGAAGCCGGGGCGCGCGCGGATCACGAAGATCCGCTGGGAGCTGATGCGCTAAGCCGTTGAACGGCGCTGTTTTCGGGTTAGATTGACATGGTTGAGACGGGCACGGTGGTTCGGTGTCCATTCGGGCGCGAAGAAACCCCTCGGGACAAGGGAGCAATGGCCAAGTCAGTGAGCAACGCCGCGAAGTACGACGCCGGGCAGATCCAGGTGCTGAAGGGGCTCGAGGCGGTGCGGAAGCGCCCGGGCATGTACATCGGATCGACGTCGGAGCGGGGGCTCCATCACCTCGTGTACGAAGTGGTCGACAACTCGATCGACGAGGCGCTCGCCGGCTACGCGGAGCGGGTGGACGTCACGGTGCACGCGGACAACTCGGTGACGGTGGTGGACGACGGGCGCGGGATCCCGGTGGACATCCACCCGACCGAGAAGATGCCGGGGGTGGAGCTGGCGCTGACGGTGCTGCACGCCGGCGGGAAGTTCGACAAGTCGAGCTACAAGGTGTCGGGCGGGCTGCACGGGGTGGGCGTGAGCGTGGTGAACGCGCTGAGCGAGCAGCTCAAGGTGTGGGTGAAGCGCGGCGGGTCGGAGCATTACATGGAGTTCGCGCGCGGGGTGACGACGCAGAAGCTGAAGACGCTGCGCACGGTGCCGAAGGGGGAGACGGGGACGAAGGTCTGGTTCAAGCCCGACCCCACGATCTTCACGATGCTCGAGTACAACTACGACACGCTGGCGGCGCGGCTGCGCGAGCTCTCCTTCCTGAACAAGGGGCTCGTGATCACGCTCACCGACGAGCGCGGGAAGGAGCCGGCGACGGAGACCTTCCACGCGAAGGGGGGGCTGAAGGAGTTCGTGCAGCACCTCAACACGGCGCGGAAGCCGCTGCACCCGGACGTGGTGTACATCGAGACGGAGCGGGACGACATCGCGATCGAGATCGCGATGCAGTACAACTCCGAGTACAACGAGAACGTCTTCTCGTTCGTGAACAACATCAACACGCACGAGGGGGGGACGCACCTCACCGGCTTCAAGAGCGCGCTCACGCGGGTGATCAACCAGTACGCGCAGAAGGGGGGCTTCCTCAAGAAGGCCGACTTCTCGCTCACCGGCGACGACGTGCGCGAGGGGCTGACGGCGGTGCTCTCGGTGAAGGTGCGCGAGCCGCAGTTCGAGGGGCAGACGAAGACGCGGCTGGGCAACTCCGAGGTGGAGAGCGCCGTGAAGACGGTGGTGGGGGAGCATCTCTCGGCGTACCTCGAGGAGCACCCGCGCTCGGCGAACATCGTGGTGGAGAAGGCGGTGTCGGCGGCGCGGGCGCGGGAGGCGGCGCGCAAGGCGCGCGACCTCACGCGCAAGAAGAGCTCGCTCGACGGCGGGATCCTCCCCGGCAAGCTGGCCGACTGCACGCTCTCCGACCCGGCGATGTGCGAGATCTACCTGGTGGAGGGCGACTCGGCCGGCGGATCCGCGAAGCAGGGGCGCGCGCGCGAGTTCCAGGCGATCCTGCCGCTGCGCGGCAAGATCATCAACGTGGAGAAGGCGCGCATCGACAAGGTCCTCTCGAACGAGGAGATCCGCACGATCATCACGGCGATCGGCGCGGGGATCAAGGAGGACTTCCAGATCGACCAGGCGCGCTACCACAAGATCATCATCATGACGGACGCCGACGTGGATGGCGCGCACATCCGCACGCTGCTGCTCACCTTCTTCTTCCGGCAGATGCGCGAGCTGATCGACGCCGGTTACGTGTACATCGCGCAGCCGCCGCTCTACCGTGTGGCGAAGGGGAAGGACGAGTTCTACGCGTACGACGAGACCGAGCGCGACGGCTTCGTGAAGCGCCTCGGCAACGGCGAGGCGTCGAACGTCGTGATCCAGCGCTACAAGGGCCTCGGCGAGATGAACCCCGAGCAGCTCTGGCGCACCACGATGGACCCGGAGGCGCGCACGCTGCTGAAGGTGGACCTCGAGGACGCCGTGGAGGCGGACCGGATCTTCCAGGTCCTCATGGGCGACGAAGTCGAACCGCGCCGCGTCTTCATCGAGGCGAACGCGAAGTATGTGAGGCAGCTGGATATCTAACTGCAAGTCGACGACAGTCGACTACAGTCAAGGGCAGTCGACGACAGTCAGCGACAGTCGAGGGCAGTCAGCGACAGTCGAGGGCAGTCGACTCAGCCGATCACCTGTACTCGACCACTCCCGCCCGCGTCACCTTGTGCGAGATGAGTGGGAGCGGCGGGTCCGCTTCGTCGGCGATCAGGATCGCCTCGGCGAGGGCCGCGCGGCCGGCGGAGACGCCCGCGGCGTCGACGGCGAAGATCGTCGCCAGCGGCTCGCCCGCCTCCACCCAGTCGCCCGGCTTCGCCGTGATCACGAAGCCGACGCTCGGGTCCACGGCGTCCTCCATCTTCGTGCGGCCGCCGCCGAGCGCGGTGATCCCCCGCCCCACCGCGCGCGGCTCCACGTGCGCGACGAGTCCGCGGCGCGGCGCCTCGTACAGCTCGCACGCCTCCGCCTGCGGCAGCAGCGCGGGATCGTCCACCACCGCCGGGTTCCCCCCCTGCGCCTCGACGAGGCGCTGGAAGCGCTCCGCCGCCTTCCCCGTCGCCAGCGCGACCTCGAGCTTCCGCCGCGCGGCGTCCGCGTCCGCCGCGACGCCACCGAGCACGAGCATCTCGGCGCCGAGCGCGAAGGTCACCTCCATCACGTCCGGCGGCCCCTCTCCCTTGAGCGCGAGGATCGCCTCCTCCGTCTCGAGCGCCACGCCGCACGCGCGTCCCAGGGGACGGTCCATCGCGGTGAGGAGCGCCACCACCTCGCAGCCGTGCGACTCGCCGAGGCGGATCATCGTGCGCGCGAGGTCGAGGCCGCGCTCGAGCTCCGGCAGGAAGCTGCCCGACCCGCGCTTCACGTCGAGCACGAGTCCGTCGAGGCCCTCGGCGAGCTTCTTGCTCATGATGCTCGCCGCGATCAGCGGGATGCTCGACACGGTGGCCGTCGCATCGCGGAGCGCGTAGAGCTTGCGGTCGGCGGGGGCGATCTCGGTGGTCTGGCCGATCATGGCGCAGCCGAGGCGCTCGATCTGCGCGCGCGCCTCGGCGAGCGTGAGGGCCGTGCGGAAGCCGGGGATCGCCTCGAGCTTGTCGAGCGTGCCGCCGGTGTGGCCGAGGCCGCGCCCGGAGATCATCGGCACCGCGACGCCGCACGCGGCGACGAGGGGCGCGAGCACGAGCGACACCTTGTCGCCCACGCCGCCGGTGGAGTGCTTGTCGACGCGCTTCGCGGCGAGGTGCGACAGGTCGAAGGACGCGCCGGAGCGGAGCATCGCCTCGGTGAGCGCCGCCGTCTCGCCGGCGTCGAGGCCGCGGAGGTATGCGGCCATGACGAGCGCGGCCATCTGGTAATCGGGGACGGCGCCGGCGGCGTAGTCCGCCATCACCGCGCGCCATTCGGCGTCGGTGAGGCGCTGGCCGTCGCGTTTCCGCTCGATGAGCCCGGTGACGAGCATTGACCCCCGGTGGACGGCGTCCCATGTTAGCCGTCGCACGAAAGCGCCGGCGGCCGCGTGCGCGAACGCCGCGGTGCGAACCCCAATGTCGGAGATTCCATGCGCATCCGCCACCTCGCGGCGCTCGCCCTGGGCGCCGCCGCCGGGACCGTTGCCGCGCAGGCGGCGCCGTCCGCCGCGACGCACGTCGCCGAGGGCGACACCGCCGCCGCGGCGCTCGACGCGGCCGCCGCGCTCACGCACTACCAGGCCGCGCTCGCGATCGACTCCACGTACTATCCCGCGCTCTGGCGCGCCTCGCGCGAGGCCGTGTCGCTCGGTGAGTTCGACAGCTCGAAGACGCAGCAGAAGGCCTTCTACCAGGAGGGGGAGCGCTACGGCCGCCGCGCCGTGGCCGCGGACTCCACCGGCACCGACGGATGGTTCGTGCTCGCGCGCGCGCTCGGCCGCACGTCGCTCACGATGAGCGCCAAGGAGCGCGTGAAGTTCGCCAAGGAGATCCGCCACGATGCGCTCACGTCGCTCAGGTACGACTCGCTCAACCCCGGCGCGCTGCACGTGATGGGGCGGTGGAGCGCGGAGATCATGCGCCTGTCGGGGCTGCAGCGCTTCTTCGCCGAGAACTTCCTGGGCGGGGAGGTCTTCCACCAGGCGAGCTGGGACTCGGCCGTGTTCTACATGAAGAAGTCGATCAAGGTCGATCCCGACCGCATCGTCCACCACCTCGACCTCGGCTTCATCTACGTCGACCGCGACAAGGATGGGGACGACGCGCTGGCGAAGGCGGAGTTCGAGCAGTGCGCCCAGCTGAAGCCGACGGAGTACAACGACAAGTTCTACAAGCAGCAGGCCGCGGCGGCGCTGGCCAAGCTGAACAAGTAGCCCCGGCGCCCGCCGTGACCTGCGGCGGGCGGGGCGCGTCCCACCAGTGAACGGCCCGTGCCGGCACCCGGGGATCCCCCCGGGGCGCCGGCGTGCCGCCGTGCCCGTCATCCGCCCCGAGGCATGACCCTTCCCCGCCCCTATGCGATGGCCCCGGACGCCGCGCCGCTCGACGAGCGCACGCGCCTCGCGGCGCGCGTCGCGGAGCTCGAGCGCGAGCGCGAGCACCTGGTGGCGGTGGTGGACATCCTCACCGAGATCTCCGCGTCGCTGCACTTCGTGGAGATCCTCCAGACGATCGCGCGCAAGCTCGGCCAGACGTTCGGGCTCGACCGCTGCTCGATCTACCTCGCCGGCGATAGCGCCGACGTGCGGCTCATGGCCACGTACGAGGACCCGACGCTGAGCAACGTGATCGTGGACCTCGACCGCTACCCCGAACTCAAGCGCGCCTTCACGAGCGGCGAGACGGTGTTCATCCCCGACGCCGCGGCCGACCCGATGCTGCAGGGGGTGCAGGTGATGCTCGCGCTGCGGAACGTGCGCTCCATCGTGGTGGTGCCGATCCGGTGGCGGGGCACCACCATCGGCGCGATCTTCCTGCGCACCGAACGCGACGCGGCGCCCTTCTCCGACGAGGACGTGCGTTTCTGCCAGGTGATCGCGTCGCTCACGGCGAACGCGCTCCGCAACGCCCATCGCTTCGAGGCGCTGGTGCGCGACGAGGCGGAAGCCAAGCGGATGCAGCGCAGCGGCGAGCTGCAGCGGATCGCGCTCATCGCGTTCGTCCGCCGGCTGATCGAGCGCTACACGAACGCCGAGGACCACATGTGGGCGGAGACGCTGCTCGCGACCCACGCGGACGAGGAGCTGGAGCGGCTGGTGAGCGTGGCGCTCGAGGTGATCAGCGAGGAAGCGAAGGGATGATTCGCCGGAAGGGCGAACGGCGCGGTTGGGCGTGAGCGTTTGGAAGGGCGAGGGGCGCGGTTGGGCGTGAGCGTTTGGAAGGGCGAACGGCGCGGTTGGGCGTGAGCGTTTGGAAGGGCGAGGGGCGCGAGTGGGCGTGAGGGTGGCCGCCGCCGCTTGCCGTGGGCCGGAATCCCCTCTCGCGCCCGCCTCGGCCCCAGGCACCCCTCCCGCCCCCGCCTCCACTCGCGCCCCTCGCCGTCCCAAACGCACCCCACCA
>DATKOH010000181.1:0-11105 GCA_035524735.1 Gemmatimonadaceae bacterium | reverse complement strand
TCGATCCAGTTCCTGATCACGATGACCGGCACCTTCGCGGTGGCGTACTTCGCGCTCCAGCAGCCGCAGGTGGGCGGCCTCTCGGGGCTGCTGTCGAAGATCGACCCGAAGACCCTCAACCTCCTCCCCGACTTCGGCGACTGGCCCACCGCGCTCGCGGTGATGATCATCCCGGTCACGATCCAGTGGTGGTCGGTCTGGTACCCGGGCGCCGAGCCCGGCGGTGGCAGCTACATCGCGCAGCGCATGCTCGCCGCCAAGAGCGAGAAGGACGCGCTCACCGGCACGCTCTTCTTCAACGCGATGCACTACGCGCTGCGTCCCTGGCCCTGGATCCTCGTGGCGCTCGCGTCCACGCTCATCTTCCCGACGCTCGGCGACATCGCGCACGCGTACCCGTACGTCGACCCCAAGCTCATCGGCAACGACATGGCGTACCCGGCCATGCTGAAGTTCCTGCCGGCCGGCTTCCTCGGCCTCATGATCGCCGGCTTGCTGGCCGCCTACCGCTCCACGATCGAGACGCACCTCAACTGGGGCGCCTCGTACCTCGTCCACGATTTCTACCGCCGGTTCCTGAAGAAGGATGCGAGCGAGCGGCACTACGTGTGGGCCGGCCGCGTGGTCACCGCGCTGCTGATGATCGCCGCCGCCACGCTCACGCTCGCGCTCGACACCGCGGCGGAGAGCTTCCAGCTCATCCTCGGCATCGGCGCGGGCACGGGACTGATCTACCTGCTCCGCTGGTTCTGGTGGCGCGTGAACGCGTGGAGCGAGGTGGCGGCGATGGCGAGTTCCTTCCTCGTCGCACTCGGCTTCTTCATCGCGAAGAAGACGGGGCATCCCGTCCCCGACGCCGAGTCGCTGATCATCACCGTCGTCACGACGAGCATCGTGTGGATCACGGTGGCCTTCCTCACGCCGCCCACCGACCGCGCGACGCTCGTCTCCTTCTACCGCAAGGTGCGCCCCGCGGGCCCCGGCTGGACGTCGGTGCGCGCCGAAGCGGGCGTGACCGCCGCCCCCGACAGCCTGCCGCAGGCCCTCCTCGGCTGGGTGCTTGGCTGCACGCTCATCTACGCCGCGCTCTTCGGCACCGGGAGCTTCCTCTACGGCCGCACGCCGCAGGGGATCTTCTGGACGGTGCTCTTCGTGATCAGCGCGGCGGGACTGATCCGGCTGGTGCCGCGGCTCTGGCCCTCCACCGCGGAGGGCGGCGCGTCGTGACGGACGGCGCGCCGTCGCTGGTCGTGCTCGCCGCCGGGCTGGGCACGCGCTTCGGCGGCGACAAGCAGACCACCCCCCTCGGCCCCGGCGGCGCCACGCTCATGGAGTACACCATCCACGACGCGCTGCGCTGCGGTTTCACGCGCGTGGTGGCGGTGGTGCGCGAGGAGATCCGCGCGTCCGTGGATGCTTCGCTCGCACGCTGGCTGCGCGGCCGCGCGGATCACGCGTGCGTGGTGCAGGAACGCGATCCGGCGCGCGCGAAGCCCTGGGGGACGGGACATGCCGTCCTCGCCGCGCGCGCGGCGGTGCCCGGCCCCTTCGCCGTCGTGAACGCCGACGACGTGTACGGTCGCGCACCCTTCGAAGCGCTCGCGGAGTTCTTCCGCGCGCCGGCCCGCGGCGGCGCGCCCGAGTACGCGCTCGTCGGATTCCCGCTGCGCGACACGCTCACCGAGGCCGGCGCCGTGAACCGCGCGCTCTGCCGCGCGGATGCGCACGGGATGCTCACGCACATCGAGGAGCGCACCGGCCTCACGCCGGCGCTCGCGGCCGCCGAGGGGATCATGGACGCACCGGTCTCGATGAACCTCTGGGGCTTCACCCCCGCGGTCTTCGCGCAGCTGGCGGAGGGCTTCGAACGCTTCCGCCGCGAGCAGGGAGGCGATGGCGCGCGGGAATTCCTCCTCCCGACCGCCATGCAGGCGCTCATCGACGCGGGCGCCGCGCGCGTCCGCCTGCTGCGCGCCGCGGGACGCTGGTGCGGCGTCACCTATCCCGCCGATGCGCCCCGCGTGAGCGCCGAGCTCGCCGCCCGCGTGGCGCGCGGCGAGTACCCGCGCGAGCTGTGGGCGTGAGCCTCGACCGCGCGGCCGACGCGGCCGCGCGCTTCGCGACCGATGGCCCGGTGCGCGCGGTGCGACCGCACTCGGGGGGACACATCCACGCGTCCTTCATCG
The DNA here is from genome assembly GCA_035524735.1 of Gemmatimonadaceae bacterium. Classification (GTDB taxonomy): domain Bacteria; phylum Gemmatimonadota; class Gemmatimonadetes; order Gemmatimonadales; family Gemmatimonadaceae; genus DATKOH01. Next base: position 8,919 of record DATKOH010000181.1, on the reverse strand, counting down.
TCGAGACGCCCACGAGGCGCTGGCTGCTGCAGCGGCTCAACACCTCCGTCTTCCCGCGCCCGGACCTCGTGATGGCGAACATCGCGGCCGTCACCGCGCACCTCGCGGCGCGCGGCGAGCGCACGCTCACGTTCGTCCCCGCGCGCGACGGCGCGCCGCTCGCGTTCGATGACGACGGCACGCCGTGGCGGATGTTCGAGTTCATCGAGGGCGCGGTGACGCGCGAGACGGCGCGCGACGAGCACGACGCCGCATCCGCCGCCCATGCCTTCGGCCGCTTCCTGCGCGCCCTCGCGGACTACGCCGGCCCGCCGCTCCACGAGACGATCCCCGGCTTCCACGACACCGCCGCGCGCGTGGCGGCGCTCGACCGGGCCATTGCCGCCGACGCCGCGGGGCGCGCCGCCGGTGCACGCGCCGCCATCGATGCGATCGCCCGCCACCGCGATGCGCTCACCGGCGCGTTCGCCCGCGCGCGGGCACTTGGCGACGCGCGGCTCCGCATCGCGCACCTCGACGCCAAGATCGCGAACGTGCTCTTCGACGCACGGAGCGGCGACGCGCTCTGCGTGGTGGACCTCGACACCGTGATGCCGGGGCTCTCGCTGCACGACTTCGGCGACCTGGTGCGTTCGATGGTCTCCCCCGCGGCCGAGGACGAGCCGGACCCGGCGCGCGTGCACGCCGATCCCGCGCGCTACGCCGCGATCCTGCGCGGCTACGTCCGCGGCACGGGCCCGGTGCTCGGCGCCGCCGAGCGCGCCCGCCTCCCGGAGGGCGCCGAGGCGATGGTCTTCGAGCAGGCGGTGCGCTTCCTCACCGACCATCTCGAGGGGGACCGATACTACCGGACCGCCCGCCCCGGCCACAATCTCGAACGCGCCCGCGCGCAGCTCGCGCTCCTGGACTCGCTCGTGGAACAGCGCGGCGCATTCCGCCGTATGGCGGAGGAGCCATGACCGCGCCCCCGACGTCCATCCGCGAGCGGCCGCCCTACGCCCGGGCCGCGGTGTTCGCGATCGCCGCCGTCGTCATCGTGACGCACCTCGCGGTGAACGCGTGGTCGCCGTACGGCATCCACCGCGACGAGTTCCTGTACATGGCCATGGGGGACCACCTGCGGCTCTTCCGCATGGACTTCCCCCCGTTCATCGCGCTCGCCTGGAACGCCGAGCACGCGCTGCTCGGCGACTCGCTCATCGCCATCCGCTTCCTCCCGATGCTCGCCGCCGCGGCGACGCTCGCGCTCGCGGCGGCGATCGCGCGCGAGATGGGCGGTGGCCGCTTCGCGCAGGTGCTGGCCGCGCTCGCCGTCGCCGTGCACCCGCTCTTCCTGCGTCCGGGGAACCTCTTCCAGCCCGTGGTCTTCGACCAGCTCTGGTGGACGCTCACGCTCTGGGCGCTGGTGCGCCTGCGCGGCAGCGGCGATCCGCGCTGGTGGCTCGCGATCGGCGCGGCGCTCGGGCTGGGGCTCCTCACCAAGTTCAGCATCCTGATCCTCGGCTTCGCGCTCTTCGTGGCGCTCCTGATCGAGCAGCGCGATGCGCTGCGCACGCGCGCCCCCTGGCTCGCCGCGCTCCTCGCGCTGGCGATCGGCAGCCCGAGCGTGATCGGGCAGGTCGCGCTCGGCTGGCCGCTCCTCGAGCAGATGCGCGTGCTGCGGGAATCGCAGCTCGCGTACGTGTCGTACGCCTCCTTCTTGAGCCGGCAGCTCATCCTCGGCCCGGCGTTCCTGCTGGCGCTCGCCGGGGCCCTCGCGCTCTTCCGGCGCGCCGACCTCCGCCCGTTCCGCATCGTGGGCATCACGTGCGTCACGGCGTTCCTCACCGTCATGCTCGCGAAGGGGAAGCCGTACTACATCGGCCCCATCTATCCCACGCTCTTCGCCGCGGGGAGCGTCGCGCTGGGTGCGCTCGCGTCCACGCGCGCCACGAGGGTGCTGCGCATCGCCACCGTGTCGGCCATCGTGCTGTTCGGCCTCTTCATCGCGCCGGCGGGACTGCCCATCCTCCCGCCGCCGGCCATGGAGCGCTGGGGGGAGGCGAGCGGGTTCAGCGTGCTCCGCCGCACCAATCAGGGGCACCTGCTCCGGCTGCCGCAGGACTACGCCGACATGCTCGGCTGGGAGGATCTCGCGCGCGCCGTGCAGCACGTCTACGATTCGCTCCCGCCCGAGAAACGCGCGCAGGTGGTGATCGCGGGGGAGAACTACGGCGAGGCCGGTGCGCTCGAGTTCTACGGGCGACGACTCGGGCTGCCGAACGTCGTGAGCACCGCGGGGAGTTTCTGGTTCTTCGGTCCGGGAGAGAAGCCGGGCGCCGTGGTGATCACGGCCGGCGTGCCGCGGCGTTCGCTCGAGCGCTTCTGCGGCGTGGTCACGCCGGCGGCGCACCTCGTGAACGACTGGCTCGTGGAGGAGGAGCAGGATCGCACCATCTACGTCTGCGAGCAGCCACGACTTACGCTGCAAGAGCTGTGGCCCGGCGAGGCCGGGCACAACTAGCCGAAATGACTGTACCGGAACGGCACAGCGGGTGCGCAAAGACAGGACGAAATGGCACACCGTGACGCCATGTTCTCTCGGTCAAATGTTTGCCGTATAAGGACTTAGGTCGTCCATAAGAGAGCGTGAACGGTGGCACTAACCGTGCCGGAATGAGGGGGTGTGCGAGACTCTCTTCCTTCCTGTCCGGTGGCCGCCGGCATGACCTACGCGTCCTGCGACCGCACCGCGATCCTGGCGGGCGCGCCGAGCGATCGCGCGCGAGCGCTGGCCGGCGAAGGCCTTCGCGCCCGCGCGCGCTCGTCGTCGGCGCTTGTCGTGGATGGCGCGGGGATGGACATTTGCTTGCGCGTCGATCTCGAACGGTGGTTCGCGGCGCGGCCGTGTGCGGCAACGGCCGGGATGGACGCGCTGATCGGCACTGGCACCCGCTCGCCTCACGACAGACCGTCGTGGGGCGAGTTCACCCTGTCGGCGAACGCATGGCCATCCTGGCCGTCCTCTCGATCTCCGATTCGTTCACCGCGATCTGGGAGTCCTTCGCGGCCGATTGCGGCTTCGAACTCGTGTTCCTCAGCGAGCCCGCGCGGCTGCCGCGCCGCGCCGACCTGGTGGCGATCGTGAGCGGCGGCGGCGTGGAGGACGGGCTGGAGCCCGTGGTGCGCCAGCTGGGCGGCGGCGGGTTCGACGTCGGCGCGGTGGGCGCGGACGCCGACCACCATCTCGCGGCGGCGCTCGTGCGCGCGGGGGCCGCGGAGTACTTCGCGCTCCCCGCCGATGCGGACCTGCTGCGGTCGTGGCTGCGCGACCGCGCCGCGCGCTTCCAGTGGCTGGACGACCGTGCGGCGTTCGCCGACGCCGAACGCGCGAAGTACCGCTTCGACGAGATCCTCGGCGACAGCGCGGCGCTGCGCGCCGCGCTCGACCGCGCGTCGCGCGTGATCCCGCACGCGAACGTCACCGTGCTGATCACCGGCGAGACGGGCACGGGCAAGGAGCTCATCGCGCGCGCCATCCACTACAACGGCCCGCGCCGCGAGGCGGCATTCGTCGAGGTCAACTGCGCGGCGATCCCCGACCAGCTGCTGGAGAGCGAGCTCTTCGGCCACGAGAAGGGATCGTTCACCGGCGCGATCGCATCGAAGCCGGGGCTCTTCGAGGTGGCGAACGGCGGCACGCTCTTCCTGGACGAGATCGGGCACCTGCCGGTCGGCCTGCAGGGGAAGCTGCTCCGCGCGCTCGAGGAGCGGGTGGTGCGGCGCATCGGCGGGACGAAGGGGATCCCGGTGGACGTGCGCATCATCGCCGCGACGCACGCCGACCTGCAGGCCGGGATGCGCAACGGTCAGTTCCGCGAGGATCTCTACTATCGCCTGAACGTGGTGTCGGTCGCGCTGCCGCCGCTGCGCGAGCGGCGCGAGGACATCGTGCCGCTCGCGCGCCATTTCCTGGCGCGTTTCGCCGAGCAGTACGCCCTCCCCACGCCGGTGCTGGACGACCGGACGGCCGCGGCGCTCATGGCGCGCGACTGGCCCGGCAACGTGCGCGAGCTGCGCAACGCGATGGAGCGCGCGCTCGTGCTCGCGAACGGCTCGGCGATCGTGCCCGAAGACCTGCCGCCGCCGCTCGCCGAGCCGCCGCTCCGGCCGCTCGCCGACATCCCCTTCCCCGCGACCATGCGCGACATCACGCGCACGGCCTGCACCGCGATGCTCGCGCTCTGTGGCGGCAACAAGAGCGAGGCCGCGCGCCGTCTCGGGATCTCCCGGGCGCGGCTCATGCGGCTGCTCGAGGATCGATCCACCCCCGACGATGAATTCATCGAGGCCTCCGATGCGTAGACTTCCCGTGATCCTCGCCGCGGGGCTGCTCGCCGCCGCGTGCAGCTCGAGCGACCCGACCGCGGCGTCGCCCACGCCGCCGAACTTCATGCAGGCGGCGTCCACCGCCCCGCCGCTCGCGAACGCCACCGACAGCTTCTGGGCGGTGACGACGCGGTCGCGGCGGCTCAGGATCTATTACCACCCGTCCGAGCCAGGGGAGGATTCGTCCGTCATGATGCGCTTCAGCGTGCCGGCCGGGGCGCTCTTCCGGCGCCCGGATGGCACGATGTTCGGCGCCAACGACTCGATCCTCATCCACGTGACGGTCGTGGACCCGGCGAACCTGGTGGTCGCCTTCTCGCCGGCGGGGCTCCAGTTCTCCGCGACCACGCCGGCGCACATCACCTTCTATCTCGGCGAGACCAACGAGGACATCGACGATGACGGGCACGTGAGCGCGGCCGACTCGACGCTGCTCTCATCGCTGCACATCTGGAAGCAGGAGTCCGCGAGCCTGCCGTGGGTCCAGCTGCCGAGCGTGGTCGATCTCACGAACGCGCAGGTGGACGCCGACATCTTCTCCTTCACCAACTACGCCCTGGCGTACTGAGGCGCGCGCTCCCGCTCCGATGGACACGCCGGCTCCCTCTCCGCTCGTCGTCGATGCCCGCGCGCTCGGTGCGCGCGGCGCGTGGACCGAGCTGCGCGCGCTCCTCGGCGCGCGGGTGGAGGAGTCGCGCGTGCACCCGGAGCTCATCACCCTGTTCGGCGAGGCGCTGCTGCGCACGCAGGCGCCGCGGGAGGCCCGCACCTGGCTGGCCGGCACGCGCACCGCGGTGCGCCGCTCGGGCGACCGCGCGGCGGTGCGCCGGTCGGTGAACCTCGAGGGCGTGGCCTGCTTCGAGACCGGGGAGCTCGCGCAGGCGGAAGAACGGTTCCACGAAGCGCTCGAGCTCGGGCGCCAGGACGGCGACGACCTGCTCCTCGCGCGCGCGACGAACAACCTCGGCACGATCGCCAACGTGCGCGGCGCGCCCACGGAGGCGCTCGCGCTCTACCGCCTCGCGGTGCCGGCGTACCAGCGCCTCGGTCATGCGCGCGGGCTCGCGGAGACCTACCACAACCTCGCGATCAGCTACCGCGACCTCGGCGACGTGCCGCATGCCGATGAGTCGGAGCGGCGCGCGGCGGAGTTCGCGCGCCAGGCGGCGGATGCGCGGCTCGCGGCGATGGCGCTCGTGGGGCTCGCCGAGCTCCGCCTGCGCAGCGGGGATGCGGAGCTGGCGGAGGCGGAGGCCCGCCGCGGCGCGGGCGAGATGGCGCGGATCGGCGATCCGAAGGGCGAGGCCGATGCCCTGCGGCTGGTGGGCGCGGCCGCGACGCGGCGCGGCCGCTTCGCCGAGGCCCGCACCGCGCTCGAGCGAGCGCTCACGCTCGCGCGCACGCAGGGCTTCGCCGTGATCGAGGCGGAGGCGCTGCGCGCGCGCGCCGAGCTCGCGCACGCCGAGGGGCGCCGGGATGCATCGCGCGACGAAGCGCGGGAAGCGTTGGCGATCTACGAGCGCCTGGGCGCGCGCCGAGAGGCGCAGGCGCTCCACGAGTGGCTGGAGGAAACGGCGCGCCGTTGACCCGCGGACGCGGGCGTTCGTCCTGTGGACATGCGCACCTCCCCGAAGACGTGGATCCTCGCCGCGGCCGCGGCGGCCGGTTTCGCCGCGGGGACGGCGCTGCACCCGGTGGCCTGGCCCGCGGACTGGCGGCTCGGCGACCTCATCGCGCGGGCGGGGAGCGGGGACCCGGGGAAGGCCGCCGCGCGCGCGGCCGGCCGCTGCGCCGGCCTCGCGGGGACCGATGCGCGGGACTGCTACGAACGATTCCTGGTGCCGATCGCGCGCGCCCGCGGGCCCAAGGCGGCGCTCGATGCGCTCACGCGCCTCACCGCGCTCGACCACGGCGTGCTCGTGATCGCGCATGACTACGCGCACGCCATCGGCGTCGCGTCGTACCTGGCGCACCCGGACGTGGCGCGGATCTTCCCGGAGTGCAGCGTCGACTTCCAGTCGGGCTGCTACCACGGGGTCATCCAGGCCTACTTCATGCGCCGCGGCGCGGACGACAGCGCCTCGGTGCGCGCGCTCTGCGTCCCGTTCATCGCCGACGGCGCGTACGGATGGCTGCGCTTCCAGTGCGCGCACGGCATGGGGCACGGGCTCACGATGCTCCTCGACCACGATCTGCCGGCCGCGCTCGCCAAGTGCGACTACCTCGCCGACGGATGGGACCGTGAGAGCTGCTACGGCGGCGCCTTCATGGAGAACGTCGTGAGCGCGTCGCAGCCGGCGCACGACATGGGACTGGGCCACGGCCACGACATGATGCCGGGCATGCGCATGGACGGGCCGAAGTTCAAGCAGGTGGACCGAACGGACCCCACGTATCCCTGCTCGGTCCTCGCCGACCGCTACCAGGCCGCGTGCTGGGAGAACCAGGCGTCGGTGATCGAGTTCATCACGGACTGGAACGTGGCGCGGGCGGCCGCGGGCTGCGACCGCGCGCCGTCGAAGTTCGTGCGCTGGTGCTACATCGGCCTCGGCACCGACTTCAACGGCAAGGCGCTGAGCGACCCGGCGCAGGCGCTGGCGATGTGCGACCGCACGAACGCGACGTGGCGCGAGTGGTGCTACGTGGGCGCCGCGAAGAACCTCGTGGAGGTGGGCGCGCAACCGGCCGCCGGGATGCGCTTCTGCGCGCTCGTGACGAGAGCGCCGTGGAAGATGCGCTGCTACGAGGGGCTGGGCGAGGAGATCTCCAGCGTCACCGACGTGACGACGGAGCGCGAGCGCTACTGCCGGGAGTCGGAAGCGCCGTACGTCGAGGCATGCCGCTACGGCGCGCGCGTGCGCGCCGACCGCCCGCCCGGACTCACGGCGCCCGACTGAGATGCGACGCGGGGGCGCCCCGGTGGGACGCCCCCGCGCCGTTCGTCCCGCCGCGCGGCGGGGTCAGGAGACGTTGCAATAGGTGCAGGCGTGCTCCTGCGCGCGATTCACGGCGAGCACTCCCGACGGCACGAGCGTCATGCCGGGGAGCAGGTTCGCCTTCCACTCGGCGATCGCGGCATCCTTGGCGATGCCGACCTTCCCCCCCGCCTGCTCGGCGTAGTGCATGAGCGCCATGTTGCAGGCGCACATGATGACGCCGCTCGCCTTGAGCTGGTCGATCGCGGCGGCGGCGAACGGCGGCGCCCAGTACGTGTCCTTCATGGCGAAGATGTTCCGCTCCGCCGGCTTGGTCGTGGTGGGATCCGTCACGTTGAAGAACTCGCCGAGCTTGTACTTGGACCAGATCGAATCGTTCATCGCGATGCAGATCGCCTCGTGGCGGACGACGAGCACCGCGCTCAGCTCGTTCTCCTTGGCGCCGTACGCGGCGCTGGTCATCAGCCAGATGCGGGCCATCACCGGGCCGAAGCCGCTGTTCACGGTCATCCCATCGAAGAGCTGGCGGTGCTTCCCCTTGATCTTCGCCATCCAGCTGGTGTCCCACTCGCCGCCGGCCGGCGCCTGCGCGGGCGCCTCGGCGAACGCCTTCGCGTAGCCGCCCGCCGCGACCGCGAGCGATCCGGCCGCGAGACGCGCGAGGAATCCGCGCCGCGCCGTGGGCTCCATCTCGAACTCGGACATCGGTGATCTCCTGGGCGCCTCTAGTGCGCTCCGGTGGGGGTGGTACGGATCGCGGCGGCCTTCTTCGCGGCCGCCGTGGTGGGATATGCCACATCCGCGGGGGGATCGCCATTGGGCCAATCCGCCTCCTTCCCGGCGAGATCGGGGCGCGGACGCGCCGCCACGAACGCCGCCACATCGATCGCCTGCTGGTCGGTGAGCGTGCCGGGCTTGTCGAACGGCATGTTCTCGCGCACGAACGCGGCGAGGGTGCGCGCGCGCGCCATCCCCGCGCCGATGCTGAACGACCGGTCTCCCCAGAGCGGGGGCACCGGGCGCGTGAACTCGCCGCCGGCGCCGCCGGCGCCGTGGCAGCGCGCGCAGGCGGTCGCGAACACCGCCGCCCCGCGCGCGGTGTCGGCAGGGAGCGAGGGAAGCTTCACGAGCCCCTGCCCCGGCAGCGAGTCGAGGATCCCCACGCCGCGCGAGATCCACGTGAGATACGCGACGATGTCCCGCATCTCGGCGCTCTCCACCGGCAGCGGCGCCCCGGCGAGGCTCCGCTTGAAGCAGTCGTTGATGCGGTCCGACAGCAGGTCGAGGTGGCCGCTGCGCGAGCGGTACTGCGGATAACGCGCCGCGACGCCGAGCAGCATCAGGCCGTGCGCGCGCGACCCATCGTCGAGATGACAGCTCATGCAGCGCAGCGCGCTGTGCGCGTACGCCGGCAGACTGTCCGGCGTGTGCGCCATGAGCGCGAGGCCGCGGCGCGCGGACACGCCGAACGGCGTGGCGGGAAAGGCCGTGTCGGCGAGCAGCCGGACGCGGTCCTCGGCGGAGCGGTCGTCGGGCGTGGGGCGCGCGCGGCAGGCGAGCGCGGCGAGCACGGCGAGCGCGATGCCCGCGCGGGCACGGGCACGGATCAACGACA
>DATKOH010000180.1:0-5869 GCA_035524735.1 Gemmatimonadaceae bacterium | reverse complement strand
CGCCGGCCGCGCGGCAGCATCGCGCCCGCCACCGCCGCGGCGGCCGTGGCGGCGGCCGCCGCCGCGAGGTAGCGTACGTGCGGGTCGCGGAGCCACCACGCCGCGGCCACGACGGCGGCCCCCGCCGCCGCCGCCCACGTCACCGCGACCGCGTTCGCTCCGCGGCGCGATCCCCGCGCCCGTTCCTCGCTCCGCATCGGAATGACCGCTGCCCTCCGTGCCGTAGCCCCCGCCCCGCGCCGCCTCAAGGAGATGACCCCCGCCGAGGTCGCCGCCCTCGTCGCCGAGGATCCGCGCCTCATCGTGCCCGTGGGCAGCTGCGAGCCGCGCGGCCCGCATCTCCCCATCGGCGGCGCCACCATCATCGTGGAGCGCCTCGCCGACGACCTCTCCGCCGCCTACGGCGTCCTGCGCGCCCCCGCGGTGGAGTATGGCGTCTCGCGCGTCGCCTCGCACCCCTCCCCGGGCGACGGCACCCTGCAGCGCAAGACGCTCCACCGCGTGCTCAACGACCTCATCGCCGGCTGGGAGCGCACCAGCCTCACCGAGTTCATCCTGCTCAGCGCCAACGACCACGACCTCCACCAGGAGGCGCTGCTCACGCTCGTCACGCACGACTCCCGCGTGCGCGTGGCCGACCTCTGGGCCGTGCCGATCGCCGACCTGCTCGCCGCCGACCCCGGCCCGCTCCCCGGCGGCGAGGCCGAGACCGCGCTCCTCCTGCACCTCGCGCCGTCGCTCGTGCGGCAGGACCTCGCCGTGGACCACCCCGTGAGCCCCGAGGAGTTCCGCCGTTACCGCGCCGGACGACTGCGCGTCCCCGACGCGAACACCGGCGCGCTCGGCATGCCGCGCGCCGCGAGCGCGCTCACCGGCCGCGCGATCTATGAGCGGCTCCGCCAGCGCATCGGGCAGCGCCTCTTCCTCTCCTCCGCCCGCGAGGGCTGATGCCCGCCACTCCGCGCCGCGCGCGCCGTCCCGCCCTCGCCGCCTGCCTCGCCGCCGCGGCCGTCGCCCTCGCCGCCGCCGCCGCGCGCCCCGCGCGCGCGCAGGCCACCGGCATCGTGGATGAGGGCACCTTCACCATCTCGCGCGCGGGCCGCCGCGCCGGCCGCGAGACCTTCGCCATCCGCCGCGTGATCCAGGTGACGCAGCTCGTGTACGAGGCGAACGCCACCGTGGACTACGAGGCCGAGCGCCTCACCCCCGCCCTGCGCACCGACACCACCTTCTTCCCGCTCGCCTACCAGATCGAGATCAGGACCGCCGACACCCTCCAGCTCCGCCTCAAGGGGGTGATCGGCCGCGGGCGCTTCACCGCGCGCGTCCGCACGCCGGCCGGCGAATCCGCCAAGGAGTACATCGTCTCCGACGGCGCGGTGGTGGTCGATGACCGCGTCTTCCACCAGTACTACTTCCTCGCGCAGCGGATGACGGGCGCGGCCATCACCATTCCGGTGGTGGTCCCGCAGCAGAACGCGCAGGTCACGATGCGCGTGCGGGCGGCCGGCGCCGACCCGGTCGTCATCGCGGGCGCGCGCGCCGAGGCGCGCAAGCTGGTCGCGCAGGCGAACGGCGGCCCCGAGCGCGACATCTGGGTGGATGCGCAGGGGCGCGTGCTCAAGGTGACGATCGGCGACGTGACCGCGGTCCGCGACGCGCTGCCGCGCTGAGCGCGCCGGGCCGAGCGCGGACCGCGGGGCGATTTCTCCCCGCCCTCGCTAGATTCCCTGACGTCGCGCCGCCCCGGCGGCGCCCCCGCATCGCCGGCTGAAACCGCCGCGCGGGCAGGGCCGTACGACACCCAGGACTCAACCAGGATCCACACCGATGCGATTCCATACGCTCGTCGCGGCCGCGCTGTGCGCCGTGGGCGCGGGCTCCGCCCGCCCCGCGCTCGCGCAGGCGGCCGACACGACGGGAGCGCCCTCGCTGACCCTCGAGCAGGCGGTCGGCCTCGCGCTGAAGAACAATCCCGACTACCTCCAGGTGGTCGCGCAGATCGCGCCCGCCAACGCGCGCGTGCGCAGCGCCTACGGCGCGTTCGTGCCGAACGCCGGGGTCAGCCTCTCCGGCGGCTACCTCGGCCAGGGCGGCATCACCGTGAGCGGCGTGCCGGGGCTCGTCACCGGCTCCGACCAGGTGCAGTCCTCGTACGGCATCGGGCTGAACTACAGCCTGAGCGCCGCGACGTTCATCAATCCGTCGCTGCAGACGGCGTCGATGCACGCCGCCGAGAGCGACGTCCAGGCGGCGGCGGCCACGCTGCGGTCCAACGTGGCGGACGCGTACCTCCTCGTGCTGGTGGATGAGGCGAACGCGGCGCTGCAGGACTCGCTGATCGCGAGCAACCAGGTGCAGGTGGACCTGGCGCGCGCGAAGATGGCGGCCGGGTCGGGCACCCAGCTCGACGTGTCGAAGGCCCTCGTGGACCTCGGCAACCAGCGGATCGCGGCCATCCGCGCGCACAACCAGGTGCAGGTCGACAAGCTGAGCCTCTTCCAGATCATCGGCGTGCCCGAGCCCGTGAACGTGCGGCTCGTGTCGCGCCCCGGCGTCGCGGCGCCCGCCTTCTCGCTCGATTCCGTGCTCGCGCTCGCGCGCAACTCCAACCCCGCGCTCGCCGCGCTGCAGTCGCGCGCGAAGGCGGCGGACAAGGGGGTCTCCAGCGCCAAGGGGAACTACCTCCCCACCCTCTCGGCGTTCGCGCAGTGGGGCGGCTACGCCAACGAGTACACGAACTCGAACTACCCCGTGTCGATCGCGACCTCGCAGTTCAACAGCGCGGTGTCGGCCTGCCGGAGCACCGATTCCATCCGCGCCGGCGCCGGGCTCGGCGGCTCGTCGCAGTGCGCGGCGCTCTACGGCTCGAGCGTGGACACGGCGGCGATCAAGTCCGCGAACAACGCCGTGCCCTGGCACTTCACCAGCGCCCCCTTCCAGGCGGGAGTGACGCTGTCGCTCACGATCCTCGACGGCCTCTCGCGCTGGACCACGCTCGAGACGGCGCAGGCGCAGCGCAGCGATGCGTACTACCAGGTGCACGCGCAGGAGCTGCGCATCACGCAGGAGGTCACGAGCGCGTACCTCACGCTCGCGGCCGCGTTCCAGGCCGAGGGACTGGCGCGCGACAACATGGCGCAGGCGCAGCTGGCCCTGCGGCTGGCGCAGGAGAAGTACCGCGTGGGCTCGGCCACCGCGGTCGACCTCTCGACGCAGCGCGATGACTACCAGCGGGCGGTGCAGCAGCTGCTCGCCTCCATCTTCGACTACCACCGGGCGTTCGCCGCGCTGGAGCGCGCGGTCGGCCGTCCCCTTCGCTGACCGGGGAACCTCATGACCAAGCGGAACAAGTACATCGTCCTCGGCGTCGTCGCCGCCGCCCTCGCCGCCGTCATCGCGATCGCGGTGCTGAAGGGGGGCGACAAGGCGACCATCGTGCGCGAGGAGAAGGTCCAGAAGCGCGACCTCGTCGCGTCCGTCACCGCGAGCGGGCAGGTGGAGCCGCACACGAAGGTCGACGTCGCCTCCGACGTGAGCGGGCGGATCATCCGCCTCGCCGTGAAGGAGGGGGACATGGTGAAGAAGGGGCAGTTCCTCCTGCAGATCGACCCGGCCACGTACAACGCCGGCGTGCAGCAGAGCCGCGCGGCCGTCGCGGCGGCGGAGGCGGACTTCGCCCGTGCCAAGGCCAACCTCGCGCAGGCGAAGAACGCGCTGCGCCGCGGCCAGGAGATCCACCAGTCGAACGCCACGCTCATCTCCGAGGAGCAGATGGAGCAGCTCCGCACCACGGTGGACGTGGACTCGGCCCTCCTCGACGCCGCGCGCCACTCCATCGACCAGACCCGCGCGCAGCTGCAGAACGCGCAGGCGCTGCTCGACAAGACCACGATCAACTCGCCGATGTCCGGCCAGGTCACCCGCCTCGCCGTGAAGCAGGGGGAGACCGCGGTCCCCGGCACTTTCAGCAAGGACCAGGCGCTGCTCCTCACGATCAGCGACATGTCGATGCTCGAGACCAAGGTGAAGGTCGATGAGACCGACGTCGCGCGCATCGCGGTGGGCGACTCCGCCACGATCGAGATCGACGCCTTCCCCGACACCACCTTCCGCGGCAAGGTCGTGGAGATCGCCAACTCGGCCATCCTCGCCACCGGCGCCACCACCACCACGAGCGACCAGGCGGTGGACTACTACGTGAAGGTGCAGCTCCTCAACCCGCCGCGCGACACGCGCCCGGACTACTCCGCCACGGCCAAGATCATCACCGACACGCGCACCAACGTCCTCAGCATCCCGATCATCGCGCTCACCGTCCGCGAGCACGAGAAGAACGAGAACAAGGACTCGGCGCAGGTCGTGCTCGGCAAGAAGGCGGCCAAGGACGTCGGCAAGCGCGACGTCGAGGGGGTGTTCGTGGTCGGGAAGGACAACAAAGTCGCCTTCCGCCCCGTACGTATCGGGATCGCGGGCGAGGAGTACTTCGAGGTGCTCAGCGGGCTGCAGGAGGGGGAGACCATCGTCTCCGGCAGCTTCCAGGCGATCCGCGAACTGAAGGAAGGGACGACCGTCCGCGAACAGCCCAAGGAAACGCCCAAGAAGACCCCGGTGAAGACATGAACGCCTACGCGAGCGAGCCCGGCCTGAGCACGACGGCGGAGCGCCACGCCGTCACCTCCATCCCGGGCGCGGCCCCCGGCAAGGAGTGGGTGATCGTCACCCGCGGCATCACGCGGGACTACGACATGGGCGGCGAAGTGGTGCACGCGCTCCGCGGCGTGGACATCGCGATCCGCCGCAACGAGTACGTCGCGATCATGGGCCCGTCGGGCTCCGGGAAGTCGACGCTGATGAACCTCATCGGCTGCCTCGACACGCCCTCGGCCGGCGAGTACTGGCTGAACGGCGAGCTCGTGTCGCGCATGGGCGACGACGAGCTGGCGCACGTGCGCAACCGGGAGATCGGCTTCGTCTTCCAGACGTTCAACCTGCTCCCCCGCGCGAACGCGCTGGCGAACGTGGAGCTGCCGCTCGTCTACGCCGGCGTGCCGGCGTCCGAGCGCAAGCGGCGCGCGGCGGAGGCGCTCGAGAAGGTGCAGCTCGCCGACCGCATGGACCACCGGCCGAACGAGCTCTCGGGCGGCCAGCGGCAGCGCGTCGCGATCGCGCGCGCGCTGGTGAACGACCCGGCCATCCTGCTCGCCGACGAGCCGACGGGGAACCTCGACTCGACGACGAGCGACGAGATCATGCGCGTCTTCGAGACGCTCGCGAACGGCGGGCAGACGGTGATCATGGTCACCCACGAGCCCGACATCGCGCGCCACGCGCGCCGCGTCGTGACCCTGCGCGACGGCCGCGTGAGCTCCGACGAGCCGCAGGCGAAGTTCGTCGGCCGGACCGCGGGCTGACCGCCGCGCGGCCCCGCCGCGCCCCGGAAACCACCGCCCCCCGCCGCCCGTAGGGAGAGCATGCGATTCCTCGACGCCATCCGCGTCGCCCTCGACCAGATCCGCGTGCAGAAGCTGAAGAGCTTCTTCACGCTGATCGGCATCATCATCGGCGTGATGTTCCTCATCGGCGTGGTGTCGATCGTCGAGGGGCTCAACCACAAGATCGAGGTGGACTTCGCCGGCAAGTTCCTCGGCGTGAACACCTTCAACGTCCGGCGCATGCCGAACATCAACGTCGGCGACGTGACCGAGGCGGAGTGGCGCTCCTGGCAGCGGCGCCCGAAGATCACCAAGGAGGACGCGTACGCCATCAAGGCCGCGCTCCCCGAGGATGCGCGCTGGGCCATCCAGGACGCCCGCACCGTGAACGCGCAGAGCGACTACAAGCGCGCGGGGGCGCCGGTGCTCGCCGA
>DATKOH010000179.1:0-21329 GCA_035524735.1 Gemmatimonadaceae bacterium | reverse complement strand
GCCCGCAACGCGGTGGGGATCACGATCGGCACCGGCATCGGCGGCGGCGTGATCCTCGACGGCGAGCTCTATCACGGCTCGAGCGACGTGGCCGGCGAGATCGGCCACACGACCATCGACTCCACCGGCCGCTACTGCAAGTGCGGCAACTACGGATGCCTCGAGGCGTACGCGTCGGGCACCGCGATCGCTGCGCGCGCGCGCGAGGCGCTCGAGCGCGACGAGGCGAGCGCGCTCCGCAAGATGGTGGACGGCGACCTCGCGAAGCTCACCGCCGCCACCGTCTACCAGGCCGCGCACGACGGCGACGCGCTCGCGCGCGAGATCGTGCACGACACGGCGCGCTTCCTCGGCACGGGGATCGCGAACATCCTGAACATCCTGAACCCCGACGTGGTGGTGATCACCGGCGGCGTGACGAAGGCGGGGGAGCGCTTGTTCGAGCCGCTGCGCGCGGAGGTGAAGCGCCGCGCCTTCCGCCCCGCCGTCGCCGCCTGCCGCATCGTCCCCGGCGAACTCGACGGCAGCGCCGGCATGGTCGGCGCCGTCGCCACCTTCAAGCAGCAGAAACTCGGCACCGCATGACCCACTCCCCACTCCCGCCGTTGACCGTCGTCGACTGTCCCCGACTGCCGTCGACTGTCGTTGACTGTTCTCGACTGTGGTCGACTGTCGTCGACTGTCTCCGACTGTCGTCGACTGCAGTATGAAGTTAGGCGTCATCGGCACCTTCGTCTGGGACACCATCTACGGCCGCGATCCCCTCGCGCGCCCCGTGGAGGAGTGGGGGGGCATCACCTACTCCCTCTCCGCGCTCGACGCCGCGCTCCCCGACGACTGGGAGATCGTCCCCCTCATGAAGGTGGGGAGCGACCTCGCCCCCGCCGCGCGCGAGTTCTGCGCGCGCCTCCCGCGCATGGCGAAGGACGCCGCGCTGGTGGAGGTCCCCTGGCCCAACAACCGTGTCGAGCTGCGCTACGAGACCGCCGAGCGCCGCTGCGAGAAGCTCACGGGAGGGATCCCCGGCTGGACCTGGCTCGGCCTCAAGCCGCTCCTCGCCGGCATCGACGCGCTCTACATCAACTTCATGAGCGGCTGGGAGCTCGACCTCGAGACCGCGCAGCTGCTGCGCCAGCACTTCCGCGGCCCGATCTACTGCGACCTGCACATGCTCGTGATGGCCGTGCAGCCCGAGGGATGGCGCGCGCTGCGCCCGCTGCCGAACATCGCGGCGTGGTGCGCGTGCTTCGACCTGCTGCAGATGAACGAGGAGGAAGTGACGGCGGCCGCGCCCGACCCGCTGGCGCTCGCCGCCACCGCGCTCGCCAACGGCGTGCGCGCGCTCTTCGTCACGCTCGGCGCGCGCGGCGCGGCGTACTTCTCCGCGCCCGGCTTCGACCGCCTCGCCGACCTTGCGCGCGCGCCCGGCGTCGTGCGCGCCGCCGCCGGCGCCGGCCCGATCCGCACCGAGCGCGTGCCCGCGGAGGCGCTGCGTCAAGAGGGCGACCCCACCGGATGCGGCGACGTGTGGGGCGCGACCTGTTTCTCCCGCCTGCTGCGCGGTGATACATTGCGCCAGGCGATCGAGGGCGCGCAGCGCGCCGCCGCTCGCAACGTGACGCACCGCGGCGCCACCGGACTCGCCCGACACCTGCGTGGAGACCTCATCACCCGATGACCGCCGTCATCAACCTCCCCCCCTCCCTGGATGACCGGACGTTCGAGCAGGTGCTCGAACAGCTCGCGCCGGTGCCGGCGGAGGAGAAGGTGCTGGTCGATGCGCGGCACACGCGGTGGGCGAGCCCCTACGGCCTCACCGCGCTCCTCACCCTCGCGCAGACGCGCGCCGAGAAGCCCGGGCTGATCGCCCCCGACGCCGCGGAGACCGCGAGCTACTGGGCGCGCGCCGGCTTCTTCGAGCACGCCGAGCCGCTGTTCGAGATCACCGGCCACGTGCCGCGCGCGCGCGGCGGCGAGAGCGACGTCCTCCTCGAGATCACGCCGGTGGGGAAGAGCGACGACGTGCACGAGGTGGTGGGACGCATCCAGTCGAAGTCGCACGCGATCCTCGTCAAGGAGCTGAACCTCGACGCGAAGGCGACGATGGGATTCGCGATGACGCTCTCCGAGGCGTGCCAGAACATCGTGGAGCACGCCGGGCGCGGCGGCTGGGTGGCCGTGCAGACGTACACGTGGAAGAAGCGCCTCGGGCGCCGCGTGGTGGTGATCGCGGTGTGCGACGCGGGGATCGGCTTCCGCCGGTCGCTCGAGTCGGCGCACGGGCGCCGGCTCGACGAGCGCTGGGGCGACGGCCGCGCGCTCGAGGAGGCGGTGCTCCGCGGCGTGTCGCGCTTCGCCGATCCCGGCCGCGGTCAAGGGCTCGCCGGCGTGCGCCGCTACATCGGCCGCTGGCAGGGCAAGTTGTCGATCCGCTCCGGGACCGCTAGAATCGCCATCGTGCCTGACTGGGACGAGGACCTGCCGCTCGAGGAGAAGCTCCCGAACTTCCCGGGCGCGCAGATCCAGATCACCATCCCCGAGCACCGGGAGGCGCGGTGATCAACCACATCGACCTCACCGGCGTGCTGCGGCGCACGGTGTGCGACCTCTACTCCGACCTCGTCACGCGCCCCACGGGCGCGGCGGTGCGCGACGGCATCGAGAAGCAGCTCGCCGAGCTCGGCGAGCGCTCGCTCACCGTGATCGACTTCTCGCACGTGCGGCTGCTCGACTACTCGTGCGCCGACGAGATCGTCGCCAAGCTGCTCATCCGCTACGCGCCGGCCGACGACGAGACGGAGCCGCCGCGCGACGCGTACTTCGTCTTCCGCGGCGTGAACGAGTACCACCTCGACGCCATCGAGACGGTGCTCGAGCGGCACGGCCTCGCCATCGTCGCCGAGCGCGACGCGGGGGAGGTGGACCTGATCGGCGCCGTGGGCGAGGCGGAGCGGCGCGCGTGGGACGCGCTCTGCCGCGTGGGCAAGCTCGGCGCCGCGGGCCTCGCGCGCGAGCTCGGGATCACCCCCGACGCCGCCGAGCGCGTCCTCGAGCGGCTGCGCCGCCGCCGCCTCGCCATGCGTCTCGAAGAGTGCTGGGTCGCGGTGGGGGCCGCGCAGTGACCGGGATCGGCTACGATCCCGGGCTCCGGGTGCTCCAGCTGATCGCCACCCGGCGGACGGACCCCGAGCGCGGCACGAAGGTATGGATGCATGGGCACGAAGCGCGGATCCGCAACCTGAGCGACGGCGAACTCGTCTGGGTATACGGGCCGCGGCGTCACGAACTCGCCGTGCTCGCGGTGGATGACGCCCTGCCCATGGGCGCCTGCATCCTCCGCGACGTGGCGGGCGCGTCCCCGTCCGAAACGATCACGATCCGGAAGGTCGAGACCGACTCCCCCAGCGGCCGCGCGCGAAACGCGTAGGCCGGCGATGCCATGACCCAGTCCGAACACCGCCCGGGACTCTCCACCCTCGCGCTGCACGGCGGCCGCGAGAGCAAGGACGCCGACGCGCCCGTCGTCTCGCCGATCTACCAGTCGGTGAACTTCGTCCAGGAGATCGGCACCAGCGAGGGGCTGCGCTATCCCCGCTACGGGAACAACCCCACCGCCGAGCTCGTGCAGAAGCGGCTCGCGCTGCTCGAGGGCGCGGAGGCCGCGCTCGTCCTCGGCAGCGGCATGGGCGCCACGGCGTGCGCGATGCTCGCGCTCCTCCGCCCCGGCGACCACCTCCTCGCGAGCACCTTCATCTACGGCGGCACGCGCACGCTGTTCACCAAGGAGTTCGTGGCGATGGGGATCCAGGTGACGCTCGTGGATCCCATGGAGTCGCGCGGCTGGCGCAAGAAGCTCCGCAAGCACACGCGCGCGATCTTCGTCGAGAGCCCGGTGAACCCCACCTGCCGCGTGCTCGACCTGCGGCCGATCAGCTACCTCACGCAGGAGACGGGGCTCACGCTCGTCGTGGACTCCACCTTCGCGAGCCCGGTGAACATCCGCCCGATCGAGCACGGCGCCGACGTCGTGATCCACTCCGCCACCAAGTACCTCAACGGCCACCACGACGTGCTCGGCGGCGCGGTGATGGGGAGCACCGAGTACATCGAGGAAGTGCGGCAGAAGATGATCCTCTGGGGGCAGGCGCCGGACCCGTTCGCCTGCTGGCTGCTCGAGCGCGGGCTCAAGACGCTCGAGCTGCGCGTGCGGCGCCAGAACGAGACCGCGCTCGCGCTGGCGCAGTGGTGCGCGGCGCGCCCCGAGATCTCGGCCGTGCACTACCCCGGGCTGCCGTCGCACCCCGACCACCAGATCGCGCGCGAGCAGCTCGACGGCTTCGGCGGGATGATGGCGCTCGAGTTCAAGGGGGGCGGCGCCGCGGCCGACCGCTTCCTCCGCCGGCTCCGCGTCTTCACGCACGCCACGAGCCTGGGCGGCGTGGATTCGCTCGTGAGCGAGCCGCGCTTCACGTCGCACGCGCACATGACCGCCGCCGAGCGCGCCGCGATCGGCATCCCCGACGGCTTCGTGCGGCTCTCGATCGGCATCGAGAACGCGGCGGACCTCATCGCCGACCTCGCGCAGGCGCTCCGCTGATGATCCGCTTCGCGCACGTCTCCAAGGAGTACGCGCGGATGGGGCTCGCGCTCAACGACGTCACCTTCCGCGTGAACAAGGGGGAGTTCGCCTTCCTCACCGGGCCGAGCGGCGCCGGGAAGTCGACGATCCTCAAGCTGATCCTGATCGAGGAGCGGGCCACCGCCGGCGAGGTGCGCGTGGCGGGGGTGGCGGCGAGCGAGATGCGCCGCCGCGACGTCGCGATGCTCCGCCGCAAGCTCGGCGTCGTCTTCCAGGACTTCCGCCTGCTCGAGGACCGCACCGCCGAGGAGAACGTCGCCTTCGCGCTCGAGGTCACCGGCGCGCCGCGCGACACGATCGCCCCCAAGGTGAGCCGCCTGCTCACGCAGGTGGGGCTCGCCGCCAAGGGCACGAGCTACCCGCGCGAGCTCTCCGGCGGCGAGCAGCAGCGCGTGGCCATCGCCCGCGCCCTCGTGCACGACCCCACCCTGCTCATCGCCGACGAGCCCACCGGCAACCTCGACGAGCGCGCCACGCGCGGGATCTTCCAGCTCCTGCGCGACATCAACGCCAGCGGCACCGCCGTGCTCATGGCCACGCACAACCTCGAGCTCGTGCGCCGCTCGGAGTTCCGCGTGATCGAGCTCAACCGCGGGCAGCTGGTCTACGACTCGGCGGCGCAGCAGCCCGCGCCCGAGGGGGAGGGCTGATGCGCCTCACCTTCCGCGAGGTCGGCCTCGGCTTCCGCCGCTCCCCGCTGCTGAGCACGCTCAGCATCATCGCCATCGCGTTCAGCATGTTCGCGGTGGGCCTCTTCGGCCTCGTGGCGCTCAACGTGAGCCGCGCCCTCCGCGGCCTCGAGGAGCACGTCGAGATCCGCGCCTTCATCGCCGACGGCACGACCATCGAGCAGATCGCCACCGCGCAGGGGGACATCGCCGCCTTCCCCGAGGTGGACAAGGTGGAGTACGTGAACCCCGAGCAGGCGCTCACGCGCGCGCGCCGCGAGCTGCCCGAGTTCAAGGACGTCTTCGACACGAACATCCTCCCCGGCTCCTTCGAGATCCGCCTCAAGCAGGGCTTCCGCGACCCCACCACGGTGGAGGCGGTGGCCGGGCGCGTCATGAACTACCCGTTCGTGGACGACGTGCGCTACGGCGAGGAATGGGTCAAGAA
This sequence comes from Gemmatimonadaceae bacterium, assembly GCA_035524735.1. GTDB lineage: Bacteria > Gemmatimonadota > Gemmatimonadetes > Gemmatimonadales > Gemmatimonadaceae > DATKOH01. The sequence goes on along the minus strand of DATKOH010000179.1, from coordinate 15,574 downwards.
GCTCTACGAGATCCGGAACCTCGCCGGCGCCGCCGGCCTCATCCTCGGCATCGCCTTCGCCGCCGTCGCGATCATCATCATCGGCACCACGATCCGCATGGCCGTGCTCGCGCGCGCGCGCGAGATCTCCATCATGCGCCTCGTCGGCGCCACCGACGGCTTCGTGCGCCGCCCCTTCCTCATCGACGGCTTCCTGAAGGGGGTCGCCGGCGGCGCGCTCGCGCTGCTCATGACCTGGGGGGCGAGCGCCTTCATCTCCGACCGCCTCATCGCCACCGCCTTCTTCGACCGCGACCTCGCCCTCCTCGGCATCCTCGGCGGCGGGCTGATCGGGCTGCTCGGGAGCGCGATGTCCGTGGGCCGGCACCTCCGGCGCGTGTGAGGCGCGCGGCCGCCGTCGCGGGCGCGCTCGCCGCGATCCTCCTCGTCCCCCGCGCCCCGGCCCAGCAGTCCGCCGCGCAGCAGGCGGAGGCGAAGCTCCGCCAGGAGCGCGCGCACCTCGACTCGCTCCGCGCCGAGCGCCAGGACCTCGAGCGCCGCCGCGCCGTGCTCCAGGGCACCGTGCACGACCTCTCCGAGGAGCTGGAGAACGTCAACCGCCAGGTGGAGACCACCGCGCGCGTCGTGCAGACCCTCGACGTGCAGCTCGAGATGATCAACGCCGACGTCTCCCTCACCACCGCCGAGCTCATCCGCGCCCAGGACGAGCTCGTCGTCAAGCAGGTGGTGCTCGACAAGCGACTCGTCGACATCTACAAGCGCGGCCCGCTCTACGCGAACGAGGTGCTCCTCAGCGCCAGCTCCTTCGCCGACCTCGTCGCGCGCTACAAGTACCTCCACCTCGCCGCCCTCCGCGACCAGGCGCTCGTCAAGCGCGTGGACGACCTGCGCAAGCAGATCGACCGCCAGCGCGAGAACCTCGTGCGCTTCCAGGAGGACATCCAGACCAACCTCGCCGAGAAGGCCGACGAGGTGCGCCGCCTCCGCCTCCTGCAGCAGGAGCAGGCGGTGAGCCTGCAGCAGACACGCCTGCGCGCGAAGGAGACGGAGCGGCGGCTCGCCGCGATCGACGAGGACGAGAAGCGCCTCGGCGACGTGATCGCCAAGCTCGAGGTCGCCCGCGTGCGCGCCGAGCGCGCGAGCGCCGCGCCCAAGGCGTCGAGCCAGCTCAAGCGCACCGGCACGGGCACGCTCGAGTGGCCGGTGAAGGGCACCCTCCTCTACGGCTTCGGCCGCGTCGTGAACGCGGACAACACCACCGTGCGCTGGAACGGCATCGGCATCGCGGCGGCCCCGGGCACCGACGTGCGGTCGGTGGCCGCCGGCCGCGTGGTCGTCGCCGACGCGCTCGGCACGTACGGACTCACCGTGATCGTCCAGGGCACCGGCGGCGACTACTACGTGTACGGCTCCCTCAGCCGCCTCGACGTGAAGAAGGGCGACGTCGTGAACCGCGGGCAGGTCGTCGGCACCGTCGGCACCTCGGACCCGGAGCTGCCACCGCATCTCCACTTCGAGCTGCGCCCCGAGGGGCACGCCGCCGACCCGATGGACTACCTGAAGCCGACCCCGTGAGCGACGCGCCCCTCGGCGCGCACGTCTCCACGGCCGGCGGCGGCACCATCACGGCGCCGCCGCGCGCCAAGGCGATCCGCGCCACCGCGCTCCAGCTCTTCACGAAGGGAGCGAGCCGCTGGGCCGAGCGCGACGTCGGCGTCGACGAGGCCAAGGCCTTCCGCGACGCGCTCGCCGACACCGACGTGCGCGTCACCATGGCGCACGACTCGTACCTCATCAACCTCGCGAGCCCCGACCGGCGGCTCCGCCGCCGCAGCACCGAGAGCTTCGTCGCCGAGCTGCGGCGCTGCGAGGCGCTCGGCCTCACCTGCCTCGTGAGCCACCCCGGCAACTTCATGGACGACCGCGCGAGCGGCCTCGCGCGCAACGCCGACGCGATCGCCGAGGCGCTCGAGCGCGTGCCCGGGCGCACGCGCCTCTGCCTGGAGACCACCGCCGGCTCCGGCACCGCGCTCGGCGCCACCTTCGAGGAGCTGGCGGAGATCATCGCGCGCCTCCCGAGAGCGCAGCGCCACCGCGTGGCCGTGTGCGTCGACACCTGCCACGTGTACGCCGCCGGCTACGACCTCGTGAAGGACTACGATGGCGTGTGGGCGCGCTTCGACGCCGTGCTCGGCATGGCGCGCCTGGGCGCGATGCACCTGAACGACTCCAAGACCCCCTTCGCCAGCCGCCGCGACCGCCACGAGCGCATCGGCGAGGGCTCCCTCGGTAAGCGTCCCTTCCAGCGCATCATGACCGATCCGCGCCTCGCCGCCGTGCCCAAGGTGATAGAGACCCCCAAGGGGGACGATCACACGAAGAACGACCGGATGATGCTGGACCGTCTCCGGCGCTACGCGCGAGGCTGATCCGGCCCGGTCACTGGCACTCGGCCGCGCTGCCGCACCGCAGCACCGTCACCTGCGCCCCGAGGGCGTTCGGGAAGGACAGCCCGCCCGGCTCCGCGAAGTGCACGCGGGTGGCGGCGCTCGCGGCGGAGGCATCGAAGCGGTAGTAGCTCATCCCGCCCTTCAGCATCGACGCGCGCAGCGTGGTGCCCGCGGCCAGCGCCACCGGCAGGATCGGGTAGGGGCGCGGGAAGCTGGTCCCCGACCCGCCGCTCGTCGTGTACAGGCGATTGAAGAGCACGCGCAGATTGCGCGACGAAAAGTGGTACGCCGTCCCGATCGCCGAGCGCGGCACGTTCGGGAGACTGTCCGCGTAGAAGGCCAGCGACGCCTGGCCGAAGAGCGTGGCGAGCGATGCCCCCGCCTGCGCCTCGAGGTTCGCCTGCCCCACGAGCGCCGAGCGGACGATGTTCCCGAAGATCGCCTCCCCGCGCTGGTCGCCGAGCCAGCGAAGGAAGAGCCACTCGGCGCCGGAGTCGTCGAGCGTGCTGCCGTTCGGGATGGTGGTGGTGGCGGTGCCCGCGTTCGGCGCCAGCAGGTAGGTGTACGAGTTGTACAGGTCGCCGCTGATGTAGCCCTCGGCGGAATCGGGGAAGAGCTGCGACGGATCGGTGCGCCCGCTCGGCGGCGGATACAGCGCTTCGTAGTGCTTCGAGCCCATCTCCTCGGCGATGTGCGCCATCCCCTCGTCGAGGAACTCCCGTTCCGTGTCCGGGAGACCGTGCAGGAGCACCTTCTGCCCGAAGTTGATCATGTGCAGCGTCTCGTGCAGGAAGGTGCCGCCGCTCACCGACTTGACGTCGTCGATCGAGTGCGCGCAGCTGAACGCGCCGGTCGGGTCGGGCGCGATGGAGTAGTAGATCTCGCCGTCGTTGCCGCCGGCGTACGACGGGATGAGGTCGCCGGGGAAGAAGAACCCCGCGACGTAGCCGCTCGCGCTGCACGCCGACTTGGTGACGAGCGCGTTCACCTTCGGCGTGAGCAGGACGATCTCGTGGCCGTTGCCGTCGATGTCCGACGGCGCCGCGAAGGCGTTGGCGTCGATCGGATAGAGCGTCTGGTCGAAGACGGCGCCGAAGGCCGCGATGTCCGAGTCGCTGAAGCCGTTGGGGGGCGCGGGCGCGTTCTGGCTCTGGTAGAGCATGACGTTGGCGCCGATGTACTTGAGCACCGCGGTGTCCTTCTTGAAGCTCGCGCAGTTCAGGTCGCCGCACACGCTGAACACGCGCGTGGAGCCGAGCGCCGGGAGCACGCCGCCGGGCGCGGCCGCGAGGGCCGCGGAGATCCGCCAGCGCGTGGCCGGATCGTCGGCGAGCGCCTTCGCGAGGGCGCGCCCCTGGGCGCGGCGCGCGCGGTCGAAGGCGCGCGCGGTGCTCCAGCGCGACGTCGCGTCCGCGGCCGGGATCCGGCTCGCCGCCGGCGCCTGCACCACCTCGGCGCTCGCCGCGCCGAGCGCCCCCACCTCGAAGGCCACCGGCGTGCTGTCCGCCGCGGTGTCGGCGAACTGGGGGACGATCACGTACGTCCCCGTCCCCGGTTCCATGTCCAGGCAGTTCGCGGAATCCGCGCGCAGCGTCACGGCCTGCATGGTGTCGAGCGTCACCAGGCTGCCGTTCGCGCAGGGGGTCACCGGCTGGGTGGCGCTGCTGTCGCCATGGCCGCAGGCGGCGAGCAGGGCGGCGGCGATGAGCGCCGTGGCGCGCGAAGCGGAAGAGGATGTCATGGGGCGATGTCGAGGTGAAGGGACGCCGGACCGCTCTCGTACCCACGGCGCGCCCGAAAGGTTCCCCGCGCGGTGCCGCCTTGCCCGGCGGCGGTCCTTCCCCTACCGTGTGGGCATGTCCGGCCTCGCCCCCGCCGCTCGTCCGCTCCGCCGCCGCTTCCGCGCGCTCGCGATCGCGGCCGCGGCGGTGCAGCTGCTGGTGGTCGCCGCGGGCCCCCTCGTCGAGGGGGGCGAGGGACCGAGCGCGCCGGTGCACATCGAGCGCTTCGGCACGTCGAAGCACTTCTCGCACAACCCCGACGCCTGCGCCGCCTGCCTCGCGGCCACCCTCGTCGCCGCGCCGCCGCGTGCCGCCCTCGCGGTCGTCCCCGCGGTCCTGCGCGTCGCCGCGCCGGAGACCCGGCGCGCGCCGCGCGCCGTCCGCGTCGCGGAGAGCCCGAAGTCCCCGCGCGCACCCCCCGCGGACTCCCGTCGCGCCGGCTGAACTCGCCCGCGCGCTCCTGACAACCGAACGCACTCGCCGGCCGTGATGGGGGCGCGCGCACCGCGCGCCCGCCGGGGTGTGCGCCACCCATGGGAGTCCGCCGCACATGCCAACCGTCCCGTCGTTCCGCCGCGCCGCCGCGATCCTCGCGTGCGCCTGCATCCCCCTCGCCGCCCCGCCCGCGCTCCACGCGGCAGTACCCTCATCGCCCGCAACGCCCGCCGCCGACCTCAGCGGCACCGTCGCCGACAGCGCGAGCGGCCAGCCGCTCCCCGGCGCGCGGATCACCGTCGAACGCGCCGGAAAGACCGTCGCCGACCTCGCCGCCGATCCCTTCGGCCGCTTCCTCGTCCACAACCTCGCCCCCGGCCGCTACCTCGTGCGCGTGCGCTTCCTCGGCTTCGCCCCCGACTCGCAGTCGGTGCGGCTGGAGAACGGCGCCGACGTCGCGCTCGCCTTCACCCTGCACCCGGTCCCCGTCGCGCTCTCCGCCGTGGACGTCAAGTACGTGTCTCCCGTCACCATCGACACGCGCGACGGCGCGCAGGTCTACTCCGAGGACCAGTATCACGGCTCCCCCACCAACACCACGTCGCAGATCCTGCAGCAGGTGATCACCGGTGCGGCGCGCGCCCCCACCGGCGAGGTGCACATCCGCGGCCAGCACGCCGAGTACACCTACTACCTCGACGGCATGCCGATCACGCAGGGCATCTCCGGCAGCCTCAACGAACTCTTCGACCCCTCCATCGTCGACCGCATCACCTTCCTCACCGGCGCCTGGGATGCCGAGTACGGCAACCGCAACGCCGCCATCGTCGACGTGCGCACCAAGGTGCCCGTGGGCAGCCCGCAGGGATCGCTCACCGCCTACACCGGCTCCTATGGCAGCAACGGACTCTCGGGCAACATCGGCGGCAGCGGCGGCGCGTGGGGCTACTACGTGGGCGCCAACTGGCAGCAGACCAACATGCGCCAGTATCCCGTGGCCTACGACACGGTCACCTACAAGCCCTACAACTACAGCAACCAGGGCACCGACGCCTTCGGCTTCGGCAAGATCACCTACACGCCGAGCACGCGCGATCTGTTCTACCTCGAGGGGAACGCGTCGGGCACGAACTTCCAGATCCCGTTCGATTCCGCCACCGGCGTCATCAGCGACCGCCAGCAGGACCGGAACAGCTTCCTCAATTTCGGCTGGCGGCACATCACCGGGGATCCGTCGGCGGGCCCCGACAAGCCCTCGGGCGAATTCTTCGGCGGCCTCTTCTACCGGCGGGGATCGCTCACGTACACGCCCGGCGTGAACGATGACCCTTCGTTCATCTTCTATCCGGACACCACGCCGTACAACCTGGCCGAGAACCGGAACTTCCAGACGATCGGGCTCGTGGCCGATTACGGCTGGCGCACGGGGCACGCGCTGGCCTTCAAGGTGGGGACCTACCTCAACAGCACCACGGGGAGCGAGCACTTCTCCACGGTCGATGCCGAAGGGAATCCCGGCCCGGTGTCCAACTCGGCCCTGAACGGCGGCGACGCCGATGCCTACGCGCAGACGGTGATCACGCCGTCGGAGTTCGTGGACTTCCATCTCGGCGTGCGCTACGACAACCACTGGGCGCCGTTCGCCGGCCGCCAGGACCAGTGGAGCCCGCGGATCCGCGTGAACTTCTATCCGAGCTCCAGCACCACGGTCTATCTCTACTACGGCCGCCTCTTCATGCCGACCAACGTGGAGGACCTGCGGAGCATCACGAGCGTGGCCGATTCGAACGTGGTCACCGCGCCCACCCTTCCCGAGCGCGACGACTTCTACGAGATGGGCTACATCCAGCGCTTCGCCTTCGGCATGGTCATGAAGCTGGACGGCTACTACAAGCAGAGCAGCCCGGGGATCGACGACCAGACGGTGCCGGGCTCCGCGATCGTCACCTCCGTGAACATCGCGCAGGTGCGGATCACCGGCATCGAGGCCACGTTCTCCGTGAACCCGCCGGGCGCGTGGTCGGGCTACCTCAACTTCGCGCTGAACCACGCCTACGGCGAAGGGCCGATCACCGGCGGCTTCTTCCCGGTGGATTCCACCGGCGTGCCGGGGAACTGGTTCGACCTCGACCACGACCAGCGGATCTCCGCGGTGGCGTCGGTCACGTACTCGGCGCACCGCTTCTTCGCCAGCGCCACCGGGACCTACGGCACCGGCCTCACGAACGGCGCGGACATCACGTCGCCGATCGGCACCTGCCTCACGTGCTTCAACAGCGACATCCACGTGAAGCCGAACTTCATCACCGGCCTCAGCTTCGGCTACAACATCGTGCTCGGCAAGAGCCTGCTGCAGCCGCAGGTCTTCATCGACAACCTCTTCAACTCGCAGTATCTGCTGAAGGGACAGTTCTTCAGCGGCGCGTCGGCCGGGCGGCCGCGCACCGTGCAGGTGCAGCTGTCGTACCACATTTGAGGTAAGCGGGCGGGGGCCCGGCGGGACGTCGTCCGATGCGCAGGGTGCGTTTGCCGCGAGGCAGCGCGCCCGCTAGCTTCGGCGCATGTCACCGGTGTCCCCCGCCCGCGTCCACCGCTCGCGTTCGCGCCTGTTCGCCGCCGCCATCCTGGCGGCGGCGCAGTTCGCCGTGGCGTCGTTCGCGCCGGCGGTGGATGGACGGGCCGGCGCGGGCGCCGCGGCGTACGTCGAGGACTTCGGCGTGCGCGTGCACTTCGCGCACAATCCGGACGACTGCGCCGCCTGTGTGGCGCAGTCGCTCGCCGCGGCCGCTCCCGCGGCGCCCGTCGCGTTCGCGGATGTGGCGCCCTGCTCCGGCGTCACCTCCACCGTGGATGTCGCGAGCCCCGAACGTCAGCTCTGGCGCCAGGATGCCGAACGAGCGCCCCCGTTCCCTTCCGCCGCGCGCTCGCTGAACTGAGCTGAGCGCGCCCGCTGGCGGTGCCGTCCGCCGGCCCGCCGACGCGCGTCCGCCGCGCCGTGACCGTCACGGCCGCCACGTGCGCGCGATCACGACTCGGGGAGACATGCGTCATCACACTCTGATGTTCATCGCCGGATCGGCGCTCCTGACGGCGCCCCTCGCGGCCCAGCAGCCCGACTCGGCCGCCCGCGCGAAGGCGCGCGCGGATTCGGTCGCCCGCGCCGATTCCGTCGCCCGCGAGGATTCCATCCGCACCGTGCGGGAGATCGAGCGCATCCAGAACGAGCCGCGCAAGCGGGATTCGGTGCCGAAGCCACCGCCCCAGTCCCCGGCAACGGGTGTCGGCGCGCCGACGAATCCGCGCATGCTCCCGGACTTCAGCGCCGTCGTGGACCTCGTCGCCGACCTCTCGCCGCACAGCAGCACCCAGCCGGACGGCCGACGCTTCTCGGTGCGCGAAGTGGAGCTCGCCGTGCAGGCGGCCATCGACCCCTATTTCCGCGGCGACGTCTTCCTCGGCTTCGATGATCTCGAGAAGGTGGCGGTGGAGGAAGCCGCCCTCACCACCACCTCGCTCGGGAACGGCTTCGAGGCGCGGGCCGGCCGCTACCGCATGCCGGTGGGCAAGATCAACACGACGCATCGCCACGATCTGCACTACGTCGAGTATCCCTACGTGATCCAGGAGTTCTTCTCCCCCGAGGGGTTGCGCGGCACGGGCATCTGGGGGAGCAAGATCTTCTCGCCCTTCGGGTTCTACCAGGAATTCATCGTCACGATGGTCGATGCGTTCGGGGAGAGTCCCGACAGCCTCTTCGTGCGGGACCCCGCGAACAAGACGCTGAGCGGCCTCGGCTACTCTGCGCGGCTCCGCAACTACTGGGACTTCAGCCAGGACAAGAACATGGAGTGGTCCTTCTCCGCAGTCACCGGGAAGCGGCCCCAGCCGATCTCCGGCGGCTCGGATACGCTCAACGCGGTGAACGTCCAGCAGACGGTGGTCGGCACGGATGTCACGTACCGCTGGCGTCCGCTCAAGCAGGGCCTCTACGAGAGCTTCCTCCTGCAGGCCGAGTTCATGTACCAGATCAACCAGAAGAACCCCGCGGTCCCCACGGGCACCACCTACGCGGGCCCAACGAGTGATTATCCGGGCGCGTACGTCTTCGGACGCTACCAGATGTCGCAACGGAACTTCCTCGGGGCGCGCTACGATTGGCTGAAGGACCCGGAGAACGATGGCGCGCCGTTCAACGCCGTCTCCCTCATCTGGGAGTTCTTCCCCAGCGAGTTCTCCAAGCTCATCGCGGAGTACCAGTACATCTCGCGCGCGGGCTACCAGCCATCCTTTCCGACCTACGGTACCGACCCTCGCCTGAGCCGCCTTCTGCTGCAGGCGACGTTCGCGCTCGGGCCGCACAAGCCTCACGCCTTCTGAGAATACGGCCATGACACGTTCCCTCCATGCGCTCGCCCTCGCCGCCGCGCTCGCGGCCGGAGCGACGGGCGCGCAGGCGACACTGAAGGTGATGACCAGCACCACCGACCTCGCGGACCTCGCGAAAGCGGTGGGCGGCTCGCGCATCACCGTCTCCAGCATCGGCGCGGGCTACCAGGATCCGCACTTCGTCGAGGCCAAGCCCAGCTTCATCGTGAAGCTGCAGCAGGCCGACGTCTGGGCCTTCGTCGGCCTCGACCTCGAGATCGGATGGATGCCGGTGCTGCTCGACGGCGCCCGCAATCCCAACATCAAGATGGGGGGGAGCGGCTACATCGACGTCTCGCGCGCGGTGCCGGTGCTCGACATCCCCAGCGGCAACGTCGACCGCAGCCAGGGCGACGTGCATCCGCTCGGAAATCCGCACTACTGGCTCGATCCGGACAATGCGAAGCGCATCGTCGCGCTCTTCCGGGCGCGGTTCACCGACCTCGATCCGTCGGGCGCGCCGGTCTACGCGGCGAACGAGGCGAAGTTCGACGCCAGCCTCGACTCGGCGGAGAAGACGTGGGCGCCCATGCTCGCGAAGATCAAGGGGAAGCCGATCGTGGCCTGGCACACCAGCTGGCGGTACTTCGCGGAGTACTCCGGCGTGAACATCGTCGCCTTCATGGAGCCGAAGCCGGGGGTGCCGCCATCGCCCTCGCATCTCGCCGGCGTGATCCAGACGATGAAGCGCACCGGCGCCAAGGTCATCGTCATGGAGCCGTTCTACGACAAGAAGATGGCCGACTTCGTCGCCGACAAGACCGGCGCGAAGGTGCTCATCCTCCCGCCGTCGGTGGGCGGCCTGAAGGATGGCGATCCGCCGAACTACATCGCGCTCATGACGTACGACATCACGCAGCTGGCGGACTCGCTGCCGTGACCGCGCTCGTCTCGTTCGACAAGGCGACGCTCGGGTACGGCCACCGCACCGTGCTGTCCGATCTCACCTTCGACATCCCGCAGGGCGATTTCCTGGGGCTCGTCGGCCCCAACGGCGCCGGCAAGACCACGATCCTGCGGGCGATCCTCGGCACGCTCGAGCCGTTCGCCGGCACGGTGACGCGCGCGCCGGGATTGCGATTCGGCTACGTGCCGCAGCGCGATCAAGTGGACTACCACTACCCTCTCAAGGTGATCGACGTCGTGATGATGGGGCGCTACGACCGGATCGGCCTCGGACGGCGGCCCGGCGCTGCGGACCGGGCGCTCGCGCACTCGGCGCTCGACCACGTCGGCATCGCCGACCTCGCTGAGCGCCCCCTGGGCGCGCTCTCGGGCGGCCAGACCCAGCGCATGCTGATCGCGCGGGCGCTCGTGGGCGAGCCGAACATGCTGGTCCTCGACGAGCCGACGAACGGCATGGACCTGGTGGCGACCACGCAGATCCTGGGGCTCGTGCGCGCACTGCACGAGCACGATGGCATCACCGTGCTCATGGTCAGCCACGCGCTCAACGAGGTGGCGAACTACGTGGAGCGGATCGCCCTGGTGCTCGAGGGCGGCTTCCGGATCGGGCCGGTGGACGAGATCATGACGGAAGAGACGCTCAGCGCCATGTACGGCATCCCGGTGGAAGTGGACTCGCACGGAGGCCACCGGATCGTGCTCGCACGACGGGAGGGGTCTGCGCGTGTTTGATTCCGTCCTGCTCTTCCGGGAGGCGCTCTACGGCGCCCTGGTGATCGGCGTCGCCTGCTCGGTGCTGAGCGTGTACGTGGTGCTCCGGCGCATCGTGTTCGTCGGTGCGGCGCTCGCCGAGATCTCGTCCGCTTCCATCGCGCTCGGACTCTGGCTGACCGGCGTCGGCATCGCGCCGGCCGTGACCTCGCATCCACTCGGCCTCTCCATCGCGATCACACTCGCGAGCGCCGTGATCTTCGGCGTGGGAGATGCGAAATCGCGCGTGCCGGCGGATGCGAACATCGGCGTCGCCTACGCCGTCGCGGCGGCGCTCGGCATCCTCCTGATCTCCAAGGCGAAGACCGGCGAGGCGCACGACATCTTCCTCCAGGGGAACATCCTCGGGATCACGCGCACGGACACCTTGACCCTCATCGCGGTGGCGGTGCCGGTGCTCCTGGTCCATTCGATCTTCTACAAGGAGTTCCTGTTCGTCTCGTTCGACCGTGAGACCGCGCGCACGCTCGGGTTCAACGTCACCGGGTGGGAGCTCCTGCTGTACCTGACGCTGGGGCTGGTGATCGCCGTGGCGATGCAGTTCGCGGGGGTCATGCTGGTCTTCAACTTCCTGGTGCTCCCCGCCGTCACCGCGATGCTGCTCGCGCACAGCATGGGCGGCATGTTCATCTGGTCGATCGGCGCCGCGCTGGCCGCGGCGCTCGTCGGCTTCACGATATCCATCCCGTTCGATCTCCCCACGGGTCCCGCGATCATCGCCGTCTCGGGCGCACTCGTCATCGCGGCGTGGCTTGCGCGCTCCTTCCAGCGGCGGTAGCGTGGCGCATGGCCGAGCAACGAGCGATCACCGAGCGCGAGGTCCGCCGCCTCGCGCGCGAGGGGGCGAAGATCATCGACATCCGGGGGGCGATCGTGACCCCCGGCGCGCGCAGCGCCGCGAAGGAGCTCGGCGTGCTCCTCTCGGGCCCCGACGCGCCGACCTCCGTGCTCCCCATGCGCGCCTTCGGGAGCTTCGATCCCAAGCCCGTCGCGCGCGCCTCCATCGCCCTCTACTGCGACGCCAGCGGCACCCCGATCAAGGAAGCGGTGGCCGCGCGGCTCTACGAACTCCAGCACGACGTGCACGACATGGCGTCCGCCGGCGCCGCCGCGAAGGACTCACCCGACGCCGCGGTCGCCGTCGCGCGCGAGGTCGCCGCCGGTCGCGTGAAGTTCGGCATCGTGGTCGACGGCACCGGCGTCGGCGCCTGCATCGCCGCGAACAAGATCAAGGGCGTGCGCGCCGCCCTCTGCCACGACGTCACCACCGCCGTGAGCGCGCGCGAGCACAGCGACGCGAACGTGCTCTGCCTTGCCGGAGGCCTCGTGGGCCCGCGTCTCGCCACCGCCATCGTGGAGACCTTCCTCACCCGGGAGCTGACCTCGAAGTACGCGAACCGGGTCGCGAAGCTGAAGGCGCTCGACGAGTAGGGGTTTCCCCGCCCAGCACCGAGCGCCGAGCGCCGAGCGCCCGCTCTTGGTAACTTTCACACCCCATGAAACGCCAAGACGCGCTCGACTATCATAGCTCCGGCCGCCCCGGGAAGATCGCGGTCGTCCCCACCAAGCCCCTCCACAACCAGCGCGACCTCTCCCTCGCCTACACCCCCGGCGTCGCCGAGCCCTGCCTCGCGATCAAGGACGACGCCGAGGACGCCTACAAGTACACGGCGCGCGGCAACCTCGTCGCCGTCGTCTCCAACGGCACCGCCGTGCTCGGCCTCGGCAACATCGGCGCGCTCGCCGGCAAGCCCGTCATGGAGGGGAAGGGGAACCTCTTCAAGCAGTTCGCCGACATCGACGTCTTCGACATCGAAGTCGCGTCGGAGGATCCCGAGGAGGTCATCCGCTTCTGCCAGATGCTCGAGCCCACGGTGGGCGGCATCAACCTGGAGGACATCCGCGCCCCCGACTGCTTCCGCATCGAGGAGGAGCTGCGCCGCACGCTGCGCATCCCGGTCTTCCACGACGACCAGCACGGCACCGCGATCATCTCCGGTGCCGCGCTGCTCAACGCGGTGGAGCTGGTGGGCAAGACGCTGGAGGAGATCCGGGTGGTCTTCTCCGGCGCCGGCGCCGCGGCGATCGCCACCGCCGAGCACTACGTGACCCTCGGCGTGAAGCGCGAGCACATCACGATGAGCGACGTGCACGGCGTGGTGTACGAAGGGCGCACCGTGGAGATGGACCCGTACAAGGCGCGCTTCGCCCGGCGCACCGAGCAGCGCACGATCGCCGAGGCGCTCGTGGGCGCCGACGTGCTGGTCGGCCTCTCCGTGGGCAACGTCATCACCGGCGCGATGCTCGCGCCGATGGCGAAGGACCCCATCATCTTCGCCCTCGCGAACCCCGTGCCGGAGATCCCGCCCGCGGAGGCGCGCGCCGCGCGCCCCGACGCGATCATCGCCACGGGGCGCAGCGACTACCCCAACCAGGTCAACAACGTCCTCGGCTTCCCCTTCATCTTCCGCGGCGCGCTCGACGCGCGCGCGACGCAGGTGACCGAGGAGATGAAGATGGCCGCCACGCGCGCCCTCGCCGCGCTCGCGCGCGAGCCCGTGCCGCTCGAAGTGGCGCGCCTCTACGGCCTCAGCTTCGTCGAGTTCGGCCGCGACTACCTCATCCCCTTCCCCTTCGACCCGCGCGTGCTCCTCTGGGTGGCGCCCGCGGTGGCGTGGGCCGCCGTCGCCGGCGGCGTGGCGAAGGAGTTCATCGACCTCGACGCCTACCGCGCCGGTCTCGAGTCCCGCCTCGGCCGCGCCCGCGGCATCATGCGCGGCATCATCAACCGCGCCGCGCAGGACCCGCGCCGCGTCGTCTTCCCCGAGGGGGAGGACGCGCGCATCATCCGCGCCGCGCGCCAGGTGGCCGACGAGGGGATCGCCGAGCCGATCCTCCTCGGCGATCCCGGCGCCATCGCACGCGAGGCGGAGATGATCCGCCATTCGCTCGAGGGGATCGAGGTCATCGACCCCGAGACCTCCCCCGAGTTCGAGCGCTACGCCGCCCATCTCTTCGAACGGCGGCGCCACAAGGGGATGACCCTCGACCAGGCGCGCCGCCGGCTGCACAACGCCAACTACTTCGGCAGCGTGATGGTCGCGCTCGGCGACGCCGACGCGCTCGTCTCCGGCGTCGACCAGCAGTATCCCGACACGATCCGCCCCGCGCTCGAGGTGATCGGCGCGCATCCCAAGGTCGGGCTCGTGAGCGGGCTCTACATGCTCATCTTCGAGCACCACCTGATCTTCCTCGGCGACACCACGGTGGTGATCGAGCCCACCGCCGAGCAGCTCGCGCAGATCGGATCCTCGGCCGCGTGGCTGCTGCGCAGCTTCGGCCTCGAGCCGCGCGTGGCGATGCTCTCCTTCTCCAACTTCGGCTCGGTGGACCACCCCGAGGCCGCGCGCGTCGCGCGCGCCACCGCGCTCCTCCGCGAGCGCGACCCGTCGCTCATGGTGGACGGCGAGATGCAGGCCGACCTCGCCGTCGATCCGCAGAAGCTCAGGGCGATGTTCCCGGCGAGCACGCTCAAGGGGGGCGCGAACGTGCTCATCTTCCCGAACTTGAGCGCGGGCAACACGGCGTACAAGTTACTGCGCGGCCTGGGCGGCGCGACCGCCGTGGGGCCGATCCTCGTCGGGATGAGCCGGCCCGTGCACGTGCTGGAGACCGGATGCGACGTGCCGAGCATCGTGAACATGGCCGCCGTGGCCGTCGTGGACGCGCAGTCCCGCAAATGACCTGACCAACCGACTTCGGAACCCATACATGTCCCCATCCACGCCGTCCTTGCAGCCCCAGGGCCTCGCGCCGAAGGGCACCGTCCACTGGAACCTCGTCGCCCCGCAGCTCATCCAGCACGCGGTGCGCCGCGGCGAGGGGGAGCTCGCCGACATGGGCCCCTTCGTCGCCGTCACCACGCCTCACACCGGCCGGTCGCCGAACGACAAGTTCGTCGTGAAGGAGCCCGCCACCGAGAAGGACGTCGACTGGGGGAAGGTCAACCAGCCGGTGAGCGAGGCGCACTTCGAGGCGCTGCTCGCCGACGTGCGCGCGCACCTGGATGCGCAGCCCGAGCTCTTCGTGCAGGACCTCTACTGCGGCGCCGACGCGAGCTACCGCCTCTCCTGCCGCTACGTGATGCCCAACGCGTGGCACGCGAACTTCGTGCGGAACATGTTCATCCGCCCCGCGGCCGCCGAGCTCGCCGCCTTCGCGCCGAACTTCACGATCCTGCACGCGCCGGAGATGAAGGCCGACCCCGCGCGGCACGGCACGAAGTCGGGCACCTTCATCGTGCTCCACCTCTCGCGGCGGATGATCCTCATCGGCGGCACGCGCTACGCGGGCGAGCTCAAGAAGGCGATGTTCACGGTGATGAACTACATGCTCCCCAAGCAGGGCATGCTCTCCATGCACTGCTCGGCCAACATCGGGAAGGCCGGCGATACCGCGCTCTTCTTCGGCCTCTCGGGCACCGGCAAGACCACCCTCTCCGCCGACCCGCACCGCGACCTCATCGGCGACGACGAGCACGGCTGGAGCGACCACGGCGTGTTCAATTTCGAAGGGGGCTGCTACGCCAAGGTCATCAACCTGAGCGCCGAGCAGGAGCCCGACATCTTCGCCACGACGCAGATGTTCGGCACGATCCTCGAGAACGTGGTGCTCGATCCCGCCACCAAGCGCGGGCGCTTCGACGACCAGTCGATCACCGAGAACACCCGCGCGAGCTACCCGCTCCACTACATCCGCAACCACGTGCCGAGCGGCCGCGGCGGGCATCCGAAGAACGTCGTCTTC
>DATKOH010000178.1:0-7414 GCA_035524735.1 Gemmatimonadaceae bacterium | reverse complement strand
TCCGTGTAGAGGTTGTCGCCCGGGCGCACCGAGCCATCGAGGTCCGGCGACGGGTTCCCCACCGACACGTACAGCATGTGCGTGGCGGGATCGTACGCCGGCGTCATCCAGACCGAGCCACCGCCGCGCTGCCACGCGTCGCCGTACTGCGCCATCGCCGCCTTCTCCGCCGCGATGTCCCGGTGCAGGTCATCCCCTTCGTTCGTCTTCTCCGACCAGTCTCCCTCCCAGCCCCGGTCCGGGATCGTCCAGAAGTTCCAGATCTGGTGGCCATCGTTCTTGTCGTACGCGCGCACGAAGCCGCGGATGCCGTACTCCGCCCCTGATGTGCCGATGATCACCATGTTGTCCACGATCAGCGGCGCCATCGTCTCGCTGTAACCGGCCTCCGGATCGCTGATCTCGATGTCCCACTTCACCTTCCCCGTCGCCGCGTCGAGCGCGACCATCCGCGCGTCGAGCGTGGCCATGTACACGGTGCCCTCCGAGACCGCCACGCCGCGGTTGTTCGGCCCGCAACAATAGATGGGCGACGCGATGCTCGGCTTGTGCTCGTAGCGCCAGAGCTGCCGCCCCGTGCGCGCGTCCACCGCGATCGCGGTGTTGTACGGCGTCGTGAGGTACATGACGCCGTCCACGACGATCGGGCTCGTTTCGAAGGAGCCGAGGCGCGGGATCCCCGTCTGCACCATCCACGCCATGCGAAGCGACCGCACGTTCTCCCGCCCGATCTGCTCGAGGGGGGACCAGCGCTGGTTCGTGTAGTCGCGGCCGTAGGTGAGCCAGTTGGTCTCGTTCTTCCGCGCGTTCAGGAGCATGTCGTTCGTGACGCTCGTGAACGTCGGCGCCTTGGCGGCGCCCTTCGTCACCGTGGCGACCTGCTCCTGTGCGGCGAGCGAGCCCGCGAGGGCGGCGACGCCCGCGGCGAGCGTGATGAGACGGGAACGCGGCATGCGGGTCCTCCGAGTGGGGCGGTGCCGGTCGCCGTGCGCGGAAGGCGCAGCGGCGCATCCGGGGTCAATGTGCGCCGTGGTCGCGAACGCTCGCAAGCGGAGATCCCCCGCGCGTCACTCCGCCATCGCGAGCAGCGCGAGGATGAGGATGTCCGCGCCCGATCCCGCCGCCGGCCCTTCCGGGGCGATCGCCATCCCGTGCATGGCCGCGACGAGCAGCGCGCCCAGGTGCTCGGGCGCGACGCGGGGTCGGTAGCGAAGGAGCTCCGTCGCCCGCGCCACGATCCGCGCCGCCTCTTCCCGACGCTCCGCCAGCGCCCGGGCCGCGGCCGGCGCCACCGCGCCCGACGGCCAGCGCACGAGTGATAGCAGCGCGCGCCAGTCGCCGGCGGCGAGCTCCCCGTCGATCCAGGTGCGGAGATCCTCGACCACGGTCCCCGCCGTCGCGCGCGCGAGCAGCGCGCGTTCGCGCGCCGCGATCCGCTCGCCAAGGCGCGCCGCCGCCCCCGCGAGGAGCGCATCCTTGTCGCGATAGTGGTAGTGGATGAGCCCCTTGCTCACCCCTGCGCGCGCGGCCACCTCGCGCATGGACAGTTCTCCGGCTCCCGCGCGCACGAGCTCGCCCGCCGCGGCGTCGAGGATCCGTGCCGCCGCATCCCCGCCCGGACCGGCGCGCCTCCCGCGCGCGCCGCTCACAGCGGCACCCTCGTGCGCGGCGCCGGACAAGAGACGCGGAACCCGTCCTGCTCGAGCAACGCGGAGAGCGCGTCCTGCGCCGGGGGTTCGCCGTGCACGAGGTACACCCGCTCCAGGTCCGGCGATCCCGCGCGCACCGCGCGCAGCCAGTCACGCAGCCCCGTGCGGTCGGCGTGTGCGCTGTAGCCGTTGAGCACTTCCACTCGCGCCCGGAGCGGGACCTCCTCGCCGTACACCGTGATCACCGGACGCCGCTCGACGATCCGCCGGCCGAGCGTGTGCTCCGCCTGGTAGCCCACGATCAGGATCGCGTTCTTCGGGTCCCCCGCCCCGTTGGCCAGATGGTGCAGGATCCGCCCCGACTCCGCCATCCCCGACGCCGCGATGATGATCGCGGGCACCCGGAGCGCATTGAGCGCCTTCGACTCTTCCACGGTGCGCGTGAAGGTGAGCCCAGCGAACGACAGGAAGTCGTCCCCCGTCCGCACCATCGGTTCGCTCGCGTCGAAGATCTCGGGATGCCGCTCGAATACCTGCGTGATCTCCGTCGCGAGCGGACTGTCGATGAACACCGGCACCGGCGGCACCTTCCCCGCTTCGCGCAGCGCGTGCAGGTCGTACAGCAGCTCCTGCGTGCGCCCCACCGCGAACGCGGGGATCAGCACCTTCCCGCCGCGCGCCGCCGTCTCGCGGATCACGCGCCCCAGCTCCTCGCGCGAATCCGCGAGCGGTCCGTGGTCGCGGTCGCCGTAGGTCGACTCCATGATCACCACGTGCGCGCCCGTGGGCGCCACGGGGTCGCGGATGATCGGCATCCCGGGCCGGCCGATGTCCCCCGAGAAGACCACGCGCCGCGTCCGTCCGCCCTCCTGGCAGTCCACGAGCACCGACGCTGAGCCGAGGATGTGCCCCGCATCGACGAAGCTCGCGCGCATCCCCGGCGCGACGTCGAACCACTGTCCGTATGGCACTCCGGTGATCAGCGCCGTCGCGCGGGCCGCGTCCGCCATCCGGTAGAGCGGCGGCGCGGCCGGGTGGCCGTGCCGCTGCAGGAACTCCACATCCTTCTCCTGGATGTGCGCGGCATCGGCGAGCATCGGCCCGCACAGATCGCGCGTGGCGGCCGTCGCCCAGATCGTGCGCGCGAACCCGTGCGCCGCGAGCACCGGAAGCCGTCCCGAATGGTCGATGTGCGCGTGCGAGAGCACCACCGCGTCCAGCGACTCCACCGGCGCGGGCAACGTCTCATTCTTCTCGCGCGTGGCCTCCCGGCGCCCCTGGAAGAGCCCGCAGTCCAGCGCCACCGTCCGCCCGCCCACGCGCAGCAGGTGGCACGAGCCCGTGACCTCCCGCGCCGCTCCGACGAATTCGATCTCCATCGCTCAGCGCGCCCTCGTGCCGGGCGCCGTCCGCGGCGCCGTCCGGTATTCTGTCATCGCACCGCCCGCCGTATGTTGAGCGCATGAGCGCTCACGCCTTCCCGAACCTCACCGTGTCGGACCATCCGCTGGTCCGCCACAAGCTCTCCATCCTCCGCGACCGCGCGACCCCCACGAAGCTCTTCAAGGAGCTCGTCGAGGAGATCGCGATGCTGCTCGCCTACGACGCGCTCCGGTCGCTCCCGCTCGAGCCGGTCCCGGTGCACACGCCCCTCGAGGAGACCACCGGGCAGCGCGTCGCCGGCAAGAAGCTCACGCTCGTCCCGATTCTACGCGCCGGGCTCGGCATGGTCGAGGGGGTGCTGCGGCTCGTGCCGTCGGCGCGCGTCGGCCACATCGGCCTCTACCGCGACCACGCTTCCCTCCAGCCGGTGGACTACTACTTCAAGGTGCCGGCCGACGCCGCCGAGCGGGACTTCCTGCTGCTCGATCCGATGCTCGCCACCGGGGGCAGCGCGGCGTCGGCGGTGCGTTCCCTCCGCCGCGTCGGCGCGACGCGCATCCGCCTGCTCTGCCTCGTCGCCGCGCCCGAGGGGGTCGCGCGGATGGCCGCGGAGTGCCCGGAGGTGCCCATCGTGGCCGCCGCGCTCGACCGCGAGCTCAACGCGAACGGCTACATCCTCCCCGGACTCGGCGACGCCGGCGACCGGCTCTTCGGCACACGGTAGCGGCGCCTGCCGGAAGTTCTCATTTAGTAGCGTTGTGATACGAAAAAGCCCGATTTAGTATTGTTGCGATACTAAATCGGGCCCTCCCGCGTCCCCCCTACTTCTTCTGTGGGACTGCCGGCCTCGGCGGCGCCTGCTTCGCCCGCTCCTGCGCGATCATCCACTGCTGCGGCAGCGCCGCCAGGTTCTGCACGCCGTAGTACAGGTTCAGCCCCGCCGGGAATCCCAGGAAGAGCACCACCATCATCCCGGGCATCATGTAGCCCATCATCTTCGCCTGCGGGTTCGGCGGCGCGTTCCGCAATCCCACCCACGAGAGCAGGAACATCGACAGCCCCATCACGATCGGCAGGATGTAGTACGGGTCTTTGAGCGACAGGTCGCTCATCCACCAGAACGGCACCCCGCGGAACTCGATCGTGTTCCGGAACACGAAGAAGAGCGCGAACAGCACCGGCATCGGGATCAGCATCGGGAGACACCCGGAGAACTGGCTGAAGGGCGTCATCCCGTGCGATTCCAGCAGCTTCATGTACTCCGCCTGCATCTTCTCCGGGCTCCCCTTGTGCTTCGCCTGCAGCGCCTGCAGCTCCGGCTGGATCCGCTGCATGCGCAGGCTGCTCCGCATCGCGCTCTGGTTCAGCGGCCAGAGGATGAGCCGCACGCCCACCCCGAAGATGATCAGCACCCATCCGTAGCTGATCCCGAAGGTGTCGTGCATCCAGAGCAGGATCGCCACCACCCAGCGCGAGATCGGCTGGATCAGCCCGCGCGCGAACCCGCCGTACGGATTCGCATCCTGCAGCCCATGCCCCAACGCGACGAGGCGCCGCCACTGCTGCGGTCCCGCGTACACCTCGAAGGCGAACCGCCCCTGCGCGTCCGGCGTCACCACGAGTTCCGCCGTCGCCTCCGCCGGAACCTTCGGCGGCGCCGGGGCCCGCTTGGCCGCCTCGGGATCCCTTGGCGGCGTGAGCCGTGAGCTGAACAGCACCGGCCCCGAGAATTCGGGCTTGTCCGGCGCGATCACCGCCAGCAGGAAGTACTTGCTCTTGCTCGCCACCCACTCGAACGGCCCCGCCCGCGCGATCGGCCCCTTCTTCACGATCGTCGAGAACGGCTCGCTCTGCGCCTCATCCATCGGCGGCTTCCACACGTACGCGAGGCTCCGATGGTCGTCGAGCGTGTCCGCCTCGGACGAAGCGAGCCCCATCGGCATCGCGATCACCACCCGCATGGGCGTGGTGTCCGCGCCGCGCACCGTGCCCTGCACGCGCACGAGGTAGCTGTCCGCCACGAACGTGTAGCGCAGCGCTACCGCCGCCGCGGGCAGCGCCGCGTGGTACGCCACCGTCTGCGCCGGCGCCGTGTCCGCCGTGAAGGCCACGCGGGCGAGATCCACGGTGTCGCCCCCATGCAGCAGGCGATAGGACACGAGCGGCACACCCGCGCGCGCGAGCTCCACGTGCCGCTCGTGCGCCGGCAGCACCATGAAGTCCGCCAGCGACGCGCCGATCAGCGCGCCCCCCGCCGAACTGAAGCGCCACGTCACCCGCGGCGTCACGATCGTCGTGGTGTCGACCCGCACCGGCGCCGGGGCAGGTGCCACCGCGGGTCCCGCAGCGGGTGCCGCGGCGGGTGCCGCGCCCGTGGCGCCCGCAACGCCCTTCGCGCCGTCCACCACCGCTCCCGCGGCCGGTGCCGCGCCCTTCGCGCTGTCGCCGCGTACCGTCGCGGCCGTGTCCGCCGAAGTCACCGGCGGCGGCACGGGCGGGAAGAGCTTCGGCGTGATCAGCAGCACGCCGATCGCCAGAAGGACGGCGTAGAGGAATCGTCTATCCATGTGGGCTCGTCGTTGTGATCACGGCACCGGGTCGAACCCGCCGGGCCGCAGCGGGTGGCATCGCCCGATCCGGCGCGCGGCCATCCAGCCGCCGCGCCACGCCCCGTACTTCTCGAGCGCCTCCACGGCGTATTGCGAGCAGCTCGGATAGTAGCGGCACGCGGGCGGCAGCAGCGGCGAGATCGCCGTCTGGTACGCGCGCACGAGGAAGATCAGGATCCAGCGCATCAGCGTCAGCGCGCGGACGCGGCCAGTCGCTGCCGCACCGCGAGCACATCCTCCTTCAATGCTTCGAAGCCGGCCCCGTATGCGGCCGGCAACGCCCGCACCAGGACATCCGTCCCGCCGAGATGCGGCAACAGCTCGAGACGCACCAGCTCTACGAGCCGCCGCTTCACGAGGTTCCGCTCCACCACCGTGTGTCCGTGCCGCGGCACGACGATCCCCGCCCGGCCGGGACGCGGAAGGGAAGCGGTGACCCGGACGTCACAGTGGGCCGTCCGGATGCGCTTCCCTTCTCGTGCGATCTTCCGGATCTCGGTCGCGTGCGCCAACCGCCGCGCGCGCGGGAACCGCTTCCGATCAGGCGCCGGCGTACTTCGACGGAAGCTTCACGGTGAGGCGCTTGCGCCCCTTCTTGCGCCGACGGCTCAGGACTTCGCGTCCCCAACGTGTCGCCATTCGCGTACGGTACCCGTGCGTGCGAATGCGCCGCTTGTTCCGGGGACGATAGGTAGGCTTGCCCATGCTTGCTCCGAACTGGGAATCGACTTCAGGTCCTGCGAGAGCGACTAAAGCTATCCCGCTCAATCGGATGGGTCAATATGCGCGATCTTCGGGCACGACTTGCCCTATTCTGACGAACTTCGCGCACTCCTTTCGATCGTCAGTCGAAGAGACATCACGACCGCCAAAACGTCGCATTGACTTTTCCACACGGCACCTCTAGGTTCGCCCTCCCTGCTTCACTCCAACCGATTCGCGAATGTCGCTCAGCGCTCCTGAAATCTGGTCTCTCCTCCTCAGCCGCGCGCGGGCAGAGTTGCCGGAGCAGACGTTCAGGACCTGGCTGGAGCCGACGCAAGCGGTTGGACTCGAAGGCGATACGATCATCGTCACGGCCCCGGATCGCTTCGCCGCCGAATGGAACGATTCGAAGCACGCGTCGCTGATCTCCAGCTTGGCGCCCATCGTCCTCGGCCGCCCGCTCAGTGTGTCCTTCCGCGTCGATGAGGAACGGCAGGCGCGCCCCCAGATGGATTTCTTCGTGGCGCCGGAGCCCGAGCAGAAGGCCGCCCGCGCCGCCCGCGAGGCCGAGGTCCTGCGGCTCAGCGAGCGCTACACCTTCCGCAACTTCGTCATCGGCAAGTCCAACGAGCTCGCCGCCGCGGCCGCCCAGGCCGCCGCGGCCGCGCCCGGGAAGGTCTACAATCCGCTCTTCATCTACGGCGACACCGGCCTCGGCAAGACGCACCTCATGCAGGCCGTCGCGCACGACATCCTGACGCGCGCGCCCGAGACCCGCATCCGCTACGTCGGCTCCGAGCAGTTCACCAACGAGCTCGTCGCCTCCATCCAGGAGCGCAGCACGGCCGCCTTCCGCCGCCGCTACCGCGAGACCGACCTCCTGCTCGTCGACGACGTGCACTTCCTCCGTGGCAAGGAAGCCACGCAGGAGGAGTTCTTCCACACCTTCAACGCGCTCTACGAGGCCGGCAAGCAGATCGTCATCACGAGCGACCGGCCGCCTCGCGAGCTGGAGGAATTGGACGACCGGCTGCGCTCCCGCTTCGGCCAGGGCGTCGTCGTCGACAT
>DATKOH010000177.1:0-7998 GCA_035524735.1 Gemmatimonadaceae bacterium | reverse complement strand
CCTTCTCGATCGCCTGCCGCAGCTTGCTCACGTCGGCGTCGCCCAGGTCCTTCACGCGGATGTCCGGGTTCACCCCCGTGTCCGCCAGGATGCGACGCGCCGTCGCGTGGCCGATGCCGTAGATGTAGGTGAGACCGATCTCGACGCGCTTCTCGCGCGGAAGGTCCACTCCTGCGATGCGTGCCATGCGTCAGCCCTGCCGCTGCTTGTGCTTGGGATTGCGCTTGCAGATGATGCGAGTCACGCCATTGCGCTTGATCACCTTGCAATGCTCGCAGATCGGCTTCACGCTGCTTCGAACTTTCACGGGGACTCCAAAGTTCTCGGTTCGGTGGTTCTGGGCAAGTCCAGAAGTGTAACCGACTTAGCCCCGCCGTGCAAGTGACGCCGACCGGCCCGCGCCACCGCCACCCACCACCTCCCGCAGCCCCCCATCACCCACCCCCCACCCCCCGCTCCCACCTCCCATTTCCCGGAAGTTCAGAGTCCCATCTCTCCCCGGATCGCCGCCAACTCCGCCGCCGGATCGCCCGCCGCCGTCACCGCCCGCCCCAGCACCACGTAGCGCGCCCCCGAGGCCACCGCCGATGCCGGCGTCACCACCCGCGCCTGGTCGTCCGCGCTCCCCCCGGCCCGCCGCACCCCCGGCACGAGCACCGCGAGCGCCTCCCCATGCCGCGCCCGCACCGCCGCCGCCTCGCCGCCGCCGCACACGATCCCGTGCGCGCCCGCCGCGCGCGCCAGCTCCGCCAGCCGCAGCACCTCGGCCGTCATCTCCCCCACCGGGCGCCCCCACGCTTCGCCCAGCTGCGCCGCGTCGAGCGACGTGAGCACGGTCACGGCGAGCACGCCGCACTTGGTCCCCGCCCCCTCCACCGCCGCCTCGATCATCGCGCGCCCCCCGGAGGCGTGCACCGTCAGGAGCGCCGCGCCCGCGGCCGCCGCGCTCTTCGCCGCCCCGCGCACGGTGGTCGGGATGTCGTGCAGCTTGAGGTCCAGGAACACGTCGCGCCCCTCCTCGAGCATCGCCCGCACCACCGCCGGCCCCGCCGCGGTGAACAGTTCGAGTCCCACCTTCACGAAGTCGCACGACGGCCCGAGCCGCGCGGTGAGCGCGGCCGCGCGCCGCGCGTCGGGCACATCCAGCGCGACGATCGCGCGCACGCTCACTCCGGCCATCGCAGGCTCCCGATGATGGACGTGATCTCCGTGACCCCCTCCCGTTCGCACCAGCGCGCGAGCCCGCGCACGATCCGCTCCGGCTGGCGCGGGTCGCGCATCCCGGCCGTGCCCACCTGCACGACGGTGGCCCCCGCCACGAGGTACTGCAGCGCATCCGCCGCGGTGGACACGCCGCCGACGCCGCACACGGGCACCGCCCCGCCGAGCGCCTTCCGCACGAGCCACACGGCGCGCACCCCCACCGGGAGGAGCCCCGGGCCGCTCGCGCCTCCGGTGCCGAAGCCGAGCGCGGGGCGCCGCGCCGCGACGTCGATCACGAGGCCGGGGATGGTGTTCACCACGGTGATCCCGTCGGCGCCCGCGTCCACCGCGGCCCGCGCCGTGCCGCCGATGTCCGAGAGCGTCGGGCTGAGCTTCACGAAGAGCGGCATGCGCGTCGCGGCGCGCGCGCCGCGCACGAGCTCGCCGAGCACCGCGCGGTCGGCGCCGAACTCCATCCCGCCCGCCTTCACGTTCGGGCAGCTGACGTTGAGCTCGAAGCCGTGCACGCCCGCCGCCCCATCGAGCCCGCGCACCACGGCGGCGTAATCCTCCACCGCGTCGCCCACGACGTTCACGAGCACGCGCGCGGCGCGCAGGTTGGCGGCGAGCCAGGGGAGGTCATCGCGGCGCACCGCGTCGAGCCCCGGGTTCGCGAGCCCCACGGCGTTGATCATGCCGCCGGGGAAGTCGGCGACGCGCATGGGCGGCGCGCCTTGCCGCGGCGCGGGGCTCACCGCCTTCGTGACGAGCCCGCCGAGCGCGTCGAGGTCCACGACGCCGGCGAGCTCGCGGCCGTACGCCGCGGTGCCGGACGCGAGCACCACCGGGTTCTGGAAGCGGATCCCGGCGGCCTCCACGGCGAGCCTCGCGCGCGCGCTCATTGGTTCGGCGCGATGGCGGTGCCGGCGCCGCGGTCCTTGGAGGGCGCGGCGCCGCTCGCGCCGCGCAGGCGGCGCTCGTAGTGCTGCAGGTATTCGATCGTCGCGTCGGCGATCGCGGAGGCGATCTGGCGCTGGTGCTTCGCGTTGTTCAGCATGCGCGCCTCATCGGCGTTGGTGCCGAAGCCGATCTCGACGAGCACCGCCGGCATGTACGCGGTGACGAGCACGCGGAAGCCCGCCTGGAAGACGCCGCGGCTCGGCCCGGGGCTCGCCTGGCCGAGCGACGTCTGCACGAGCGCGGCGAGCTCCTGCGACTCGCGCAGGTGCTCGTTCTGCGCCATGTCGGTGATCACGAAGTTGAGCGGGTCCCCCTGCGGCGCCGTCGTGTTCGTCTCGAAGCGCACGGACTCGTTCTCCATGCGCTCCACGCGCTTGGCATCCTCCGTCTTCGCCTCGCGCAGGAAGTAGGTCTCGTAGCCGCGCGTCTCCTCGGGGTGCTTCCAGTCGAGCGGCGCGGCGTTCACGTGCACGGAGACGAACACGTCCCCGTGGCGCTCGTTGGCGATGCGGCCGCGGTCGGAGAGGGCGATGAGCGTGTCGGTGGTGCGGGTCATGACCACGTCCACGCCGCGGTCCTGCAGGATGGCGGCGAGCTTCTTGGCGACGGCGAGGGTGATGTCCTTCTCCTTGATCTGCCAGTCGGCGCCGATGGGGCCGTGCATCCCGTTGTCGGGGCCGCCGTGGCCGGCGTCCACGACCACGCGCCAGCGGTGCTTGCGCGCGCCGGGGCGCGCCGGCGCGGGGGCGTGATGCGGCGCGGGGGCGCTCGCCACGGCGATGAGCGGGCGCGGCTCCCCGGGCGCGAGCAGCGTGAGCTCGCGCCGCGCGGGATCGTACACCCACCGCTCGGGATCGAGACGCGGCAGGAGGTCGGCGAAGAAGCAGTACGGGATGAGCAGCTCCCCTTCGCGCTCCTCGGGGGCGACCGCCATCGTGAGGATCGTCCCCTTGGCGCGCACGTACGGCACGCCGTCGGCGAACGCGTAGTGCTGGCCGGCGAGCGTGACCACGTGCCATCCCGCGGCGGTGACGCTGTCGCGCGCGGGGAGCACCGGGGGGAGGTCGCTGAGCGGCACCGACGCGAGCCCGTCCTGCTGCACGGTGGCGATGTCCTTCGTGGCCTTCCCCGACCGCACGCTGAGCACGCCCGGGGCGACGACGGGCGCCTGCGCCGCCGCGAGCTGCAGGGCGAGCGCGAGGGCGATCATCGCGCCCGCCGCGCGCGCGCCATCTCGCGCTCGTCGTCCTTCTTGCGCTCGTCGGCGCGCTTGTCGTGCAGCTTCTTCCCCTTGCCGAGCGCGATCAGCACCTTGGCCTTCCCGCGCGAGAAGTACAGGTCGAGCGGCACGAGCGTGAGCCCCTGGCGTTCCACGGCGCCGATGAGCCGCCGGATCTCGCGGCGGTGCAGCAGCAGCTTGCGCGTGCGCGTGGGCTCATGGTTGAACTGGTTCCCCTGCTCGTAGGGCGCGATGTGGAGGTTGAGCAGGAAGACCTCGCCATCGTGCACGATGCCGTAGGCGTCGGAGAGGTTCGCCTTGCCGGCGCGGAGGGACTTGACCTCGGTGCCGGTGAGGGCGAGGCCGGCCTCCCACGTGTCCAGGATGGTGTAGTCGTGGCGCGCGCGCTTGTTCCGCGCGATCGGCTCGCGGTCGCCGTGCCCGTCGGTGGCCATCCTGCGGAAGTTAGACGGCGCGCGGCCACCCACGCAACGCCGTCGCGTTGACTTGCCCCGCGGCCAAGCCTAGCTTTCTCCGCAGGCCGAAGTGGTGGAACTGGTAGACGCGCTGGCTTCAGGAGCCAGTGAGGGCAACCTCGTGGGGGTTCGAGTCCCCCCTTCGGCACTCGGCCACCACCGACGGGCGGACCGCACCACGCGGACCGCCCGTTCGCGCATCCGCGGTCAGCGGCGCGCGGCGAGCGCGGAGGGGGCGATGTCGTCGGGGAGCGCGGCGACGCCGAAGCAGTCGCGGAGCGCGGCGTTCGTGCCCTCGAGCGTGCGCGCGGCGATCTCCCCCGCCTGCGCCACGACGTCGTCGCCCACGGGACCGCGGCGCCCGGCGAAATCGAGGAGCGTGCTCCCGAGGTGCCACGCGGTGCCCGGCGGACTGCGGCGCTGCACGGCCTCGCCGTACGCGCGCAGGCGGGCGTTGAGCTGGCGCCAGGCGACGCGGCGCTTCTCCGGGGCCACGCCGGCGTCGGCGGCCATCGCGCGCTCGAGCGCGCGGGCGACGTCGCTCGCCGTGCGATCGTCGAGCGCGTCGCGCTGGGCGGTGAGCAGGCCGAGCGCGCGGCGGGCGTAGCGCAGCTCCCAGGCCGCGTGGTCCGCGTCGCCGGCGGTGCCGTGCGCGGCGAGCCAGGCGACGTCCTCCGGCGCGGGCTCGGCGAGGAGCGCGGCGACGTACGCGGCCGTCCGCGCCTCCCGCGCGCGCGACGCGCGCCAGTCGCGCCAGAGCGCGCCGAGCATCAGGCCTGCAGGACGGGGAGCCCCACGCGCTGCCGCACCACCGGCTCGTCGTGCAGCAGGTCGGCGAGGCGCACGCCCTCGAGCACGCCGTCGATCTTCTGCTGCAGGAGCATCCACACGGGGCGGATGCTGCACTCGTGCGCGGCGTCGCAGCGCTCCTCGTCCACCGGGTGCGACACGCAGTGGAGGTCGAAGGTGGCGAGCTCGGAGGCGTTGATCACGTCGCGCACCGAGATCGCCTCGGGCGAGCGCGCGAGCACGTAGCCGCCGCGCGCGCCGCGCGTGCTCTGCACGAGCCCCGCGCGCCGCAGGCGGAGCATGATCTGCTCCACGTAGTCGGCGGGGAGCCGCTCGCGCGCCGCGATGTCGCGGCCGGTCACGGGGCCGTCGTCGCGCCGCTTCGCCAGGTGCAGCGCGCAGATGAGACCGTACTCGGCCCAGGTGGTGATGCGCATGGATGGACGATAGGCGCGCGCGGGCGCGCCGACAAGGTGCCGCTAGCCGGCCGAGACGCCGCCGTGCTTGCCGCCGGGCACGCCGATCTCCGTCATCTTCCGCAGGTCGAGCGCCTCGTCGATCTCGGCGTCCGGCAGCACGTGCTCCCGGTGCACCAGCTCGCGGATGAGCGTGTTCTCCTTCACGCTCTGCTTGCTGATCTCCGCGGCCCGCGCGTAGCCGATCTGCGGCGCGAGCGCGGTGGCCAGCGCGGCGGAGCGCTCCACCCAGTACTCGCACTGCGCGCGGTTCGCCTCGATGCCGGCCACGCACTTGTCCGCGAGCACGGTGGCCGCGCTCGCGAGGATGCCGAGCGAGAGGAAGAGGTTGTGCGCGATCACGGGCATCATGACGTTCAGCTCGAGCTGCCCCTCGCTCGCCGCCATCCCGATGCACGCGTCGTTCCCCACCACCTGGCAGCAGACCTGGTTCACCATCTCGGGGATGGACGGGTTCACCTTCCCCGGCATGATCGACGACCCGGGCTGCACCGCCGGCAGGCGGATCTCGTCGAGCCCGGTGCGCGGGCCGGAGGCGAGGAGGCGGAGGTCGCTCGACACCTTCGCGAGGTCCACGGCGAGGGTGCGCATCGCGCCGGAGAGCGCGGCCGCGTCGCCCATGCTCTGCATGAGCTGGATGCGGTCGGCCCCTTCGCGGAGGGCGAGGCCGGTGATCGCGCGGAGGTGCTTCACCATGAGCGCCGGGTACTCGGGCTCCACGTTCACCCCGGTGCCCACCGCGCTGCCGCCGATCCCGAGGTCGCGCAGGTCGTCGGCGGCGCGCTCCACGCGGCGGCGGTTGCGCTCGATGGTGTCGCCGTAGGCGCGGAACTCCTGGCCGAGGCGGATCGGCATCGCGTCCTGCAGGTGCGTGCGCCCGCTCTTCACGATGCCGTCGAACTCCTTCCCCTTGGCGAGCAGCGCGTCGCGCAGCCGCGCGAGCGCGCGGTCGAGCTCCGCGGCCAGGGCGAGCCCGCCGAGGCGGATCGCCGTGGGGATCACGTCGTTGGTGGACTGCGCCATGTTGACGTGATCGTTCGGGTGCACGGGCGCGTACGCGCCGCGCGGCGCGCCGAGCATCTCGTTGGCGCGGTTCGCGAGCACTTCGTTCGCGTTCATGTTGTGCGAGGTGCCCGCGCCGGCCTGGTACGGGTCGACGACGAAGTCGTCGCGGTGCTTCCCCGCGAGCACTTCATCGGCGGCGGCGATGATGGCGTCGGCGCGCTTGGCGTCGAGACGCCCCGTCTCCTTGTGCGTGAGCGCCGCCGCCTTCTTGATCCAGACCACCGCCGTCACGAACGCGGGCAGCGGGCGCAAGCCGCTCACCGGGAAGTTCTGCACGGCGCGCAGCGTCTGCACGCCGTACATCGCCCCCGCCGGGACCTCCAGCGCGCCGAGCGGGTCCTTCTCGGTCCGCGTCCCGCTCACGGCAGGACGGTCTTCACGGTGTCGAACTCCGAGATCGCCTCGACGAGCGAGTTGTTGCTCCCCGTGACGAAGGTGGTGACCCAGCGGTACGCCTGCACCGTCTGGTTGGGGTACGACGCCTTCCACTTCGCCGCGGTCTTCTTGTCGACGTAGCCGTCGCCGTCGTCGATGAAGGAGCAGAGGATCTGGCGGTTGTACTTCGACGAGCCGTTGTACATGTAGAGGAGCGCGAAGTTGACCGCGGTGGTGCCGGGCGTCTGCAGGTTCCAGGTGAGGTGGATCGAGTCGACGGGATTCGGGTCCACCGGGCCGATGCTGAGCAGCGCCGCCGTCTTCGCGCGCACGTTCACCGCCTCGAAGCCCCCCGCGGCGCCGGGGATCGCGAAGGTGACGTCCGTGCCGGGCGTGTGCGTGACCCCCGTCCCGACCGTCTTGTACAGCACGAGCTTCCCGGGGATCGTGTCCGGGGTCATCGAGCCGGTGCCGGTGCTCGTGGCGAACTGGATCGGCGACCCGGCGTCGATGCCGGTGGTGATCGTGCGCGTCGTGGTGTCCGGCGGGTAGTACAGCGTATCGATGCACGAGTCCGGCACCACCGTGCTGTTCGGCAGCGCGAGGTTGCTCGCCACCCAGAAGACGCCGGTGGGCGAGATCTTGTAGCCGGACCCGCCGTTCGTGGTATCCTTGATGTTCAGCACGCCGAAATTGCGCTCCGAGGGCACGTTCTGGGTGCTGCACGCGGCGGCCGCGGCGATCGCGGCGGCGGCGGTCAGGATGACGGCAAGACGCATGAGGTTTCCTCGAGTGGGGAACGGAGCGCCGGGACGGGCCTCGCGGCCGGTCCCGGCGCAGCTGAAATCTGCACCGGGGAGCGTGCCCGGACAACTCGGGCGGGGAGCGGGGGGTGATACCCCGCCCGCGCGCGGATGCTCCCCGCGCGCGAGGGCGCTCCACGCGCGAGCGCAGAGCGGCGCGTCAGCGCGAGGGCGCGACGCGTGCGAGGCCGTTCAGGAACGGATTGGTCGCGCGCTCCCGGCCGACGGTGGTCGCGGGCCCGTGCCCCGGGTACACCACCGTGTCGTCGCCGAGCGCGGCGATGCGCTCGAGCGTGCGCTGGAGCGCCGCCCCGTCCGACAGCGGGAGGTCGGTGCGCCCCACCGAGCCCGCGAAGAGGCAGTCGCCCACGAAGGCGACCCCTTCGCCGTGGATCACCACGTGCCCGGGCGAGTGCCCCGGCGCGTGCAGCACCGTGAAGTGGAGCGATCCGACGGAGAGCGCCTGCCCGTCGGTGAAGGCGGCGCCGGGATCGTCGGGCTGCTCGATGGTGGCGCCGAAGGCGAGGCCGTCCCGCGCGGCGGCGCGGAAGAGCGGGAGGTCGCCCGGGTGGAGGTGCACGGGCACGGGATGCCGCCGGCGGATGCCCGCGATGGCGCCCACGTGGTCCATG
>DATKOH010000176.1:0-11754 GCA_035524735.1 Gemmatimonadaceae bacterium | reverse complement strand
TGCACGAACGAAAGGCCCGTCTCGGGGAGACGGGCCTTTTCGCATGTCAGGAGCCGACGCTCGATGGTCGACTCTCGATGCGGCATGACGACTGATGGCTGATCGTCCCTGCCCCGGCGGGCCGGTGCCACAGAATCGTGGTCATGCCTCATCGAGGGTCGACCGTCGAGCGTCGGCACTACCCGCGCGGAATGGCTTCCACATCCTGATCGTTCCCCGTGTAGCTCTGCCCGCAGGCGGTGCAGGTCACCTGCTGGGGGCCGATGATGCGCGCGTCGAAGGGGAGCCGCTCGCCGCAGGCGCACATCCATCCGGCGATCTGCGCGGGGATGCCCACCACGAGCGCGTACTGCGGCACGTCGCGCGTGACCACCGCGCCGGCGCCGACGAAGGAGTACTCGCCGAGCGTCACCCCGCACACCACCGTCGCGTTCGCGCCCACCGACGCGCCGCGGCGCACCAGCGTGCGCTGGTACTCGTGCTTCCGCGACACGTGGCTCCGCGGGTTCAGCACGTTCGTGAACACCATGCTCGGGCCCAGGAAGACGTCGTCCTCGCAGACCACGCCCTCGTAGATGCTCACGTTGTTCTGCACCTTCACGTTCCGGCCGAGCACCGTGCCGGGCATCACCACGACGTTCTGCCCGAGCGAACACGCCTCGCCGATCACGGCGCCCGGCATCACGTGGCAGAAGTGCCAGACCTTGGTCCCCTTCCCCAGCGTGGCGCCGGCGTCCACGTACGCGGACTCGTGCACCATCGCGCCGCCGGGCACTTCCTTGAGTTCGCTCATGCGCGCCCTCCCGGCTCCTCCGAGAAGCTCCGCAGCGGGAGCGTCACCTCGCGGCTCGTGCGCGCCGACTCGTAGATGCCCAGGATGAGCTCGAGGCTCTTCCGCCCCTCGCGGCCGTCCGTGCCCGGCATCTCCTCGCCGCGCAGCACCCGCACCACGTTGTCGTAGTACGGCCCGTGCCCGGACCCGTAGACGCTCAGCGGGTCGGTGGCGTTCTTCAGCGCCTCCGCCTCGCGGTCGATGTCGTGATGCTCCGCGAACTCCCAGTGCTCGATGCGGTTGAGCGCGGTGCCGCCGACCTTCACCGTGCCGTGCTCGCCGAGGATCGTGATCGAGCCCTCGAGGTTCTTCGGGTAGGTGAGCATCGTCACCTCGATCGTGCCCAGCGCGCCGGAGCGGAAGGTGAGCACCGCGACCCCCGTGTCCTCGCTCTCGATGCGCCGCGCGAGCGTCGCGGTCTTCGCGCTCACGCTCGCCACCGGGCCCACGAGCCACTGGATCATGTCCACGTAGTGGCTCGCCTGGTTCATGAAGGCGCCGCCGTCGAACTCCCACGTCCCGCGCCAGGGGGCGGCGTCGTAGTAGCTCTGCGGGCGGTTCCAGCGCACCGTCGTGTTCGCGAGATAGATGCGGCCGAAGCGCCCCAGGTCGAGCGACCGCTTGAGCAGCTGGATCGACGGGTTCAGCCGGTTCTGCTTCACGACGAAGAGGTTCACGTTCGCCGCGTCGCACGCCTTCACCAGCGCGTCCGCCTCCTCGAGGCGCGTCGCCATCGGCTTCTCGGTGATCACGTGCATCCCGTGCTGCGCCGCGAGGATCCCGTGCTTCGGGTGCAGCCCGCTCGGCGTGCACACCACCGCGACGTCGGCCGGCACCTTGGCGAGCATCTCCTCCGGCCGCGTGAAGTGCGGCACGCCGTGCTTCTCGCCGGCGGCCCGCGCGCGCTCGGGCACCTCGTCGCACACCGCGACCAGCTTCAGCGCGGGGCGCGCCGCGATCGCGTCGAAATGCCGTTCGCTGATCCGGCCGCAGCCGATGAGCACCACCCGGAAGGTCTTTCCCTCCGGCACGCGGCTCACGACGTCCTCCGCCCGGTCGCGTTGCGCGAGTCGATCACGATCGGCGCCAGCGCGCGCACCTTCGCGTAGTCCACCGCCGTGTGGTCCGTCACGATGAGCACCGCGTCCGCGCCGCGCAGCGCCGCATCGGTGAGCGGCACCGACTTCCCCACCGCGCCCTCAGGCGTGTGATCGTCGGCGCGGATCTCCGGCACGAACGGGTCGTGGTAGCTCACCCGGCACCCCTTCTTCGCGAGCAGGTCGAGGATGTCGAGCGCCGGCGACTCGCGCAGGTCGTCGATGTCCTTCTTGTACGCGACGCCGAGCACGAGCACGCGCGCCCCCTTCAGCGGCTTCCCCGCCTCGTTCAGCGCGTCCTGCACCTTCCCCACCCAGAAGGCGGGCATCTCGGTGTTGATCTCCCCCGCCAGCTCGATCATGCGCGTCTTGTAGTGCAGCGTGCGCATCTTCCACGCGAGATAGTGCGGGTCGAGCGGGATGCAGTGCCCGCCCAGCCCCGGCCCCGGCGTGAACTTCATGAAGCCGAAGGGCTTCGTGGCCGCGGCATCGATCACCTCCCACACGCTCACGCCGAGCTTGTCGCAGATCACGGCCATCTCGTTCACGAGGCCGATGTTGATCATGCGGAAGGTGTTCTCGAGCAGCTTCGCCAGCTCGGCCGCCTCCGGCGAGCTCACCTTCACGATGTGGTCGATGAAGAGCTCGTACACCTTCTGCCCCAGCTCGCTGCAGCGCTCCGTGACGCCGCCGAGCACCTTCGGCGTGTTCTTCGTGTTCCAGGTGGGGTTCCCCGGGTCCACGCGCTCCGGCGAGAAGCAGAGGAAGAAGTCCTTCCCCACCGCGAGCCCGCGCGCCTCGAACATCGGGAGCATCACCTCGCGCGTCGTGCCGGGGTACGTCGTGCTCTCCAGCACCACCAGCTGCCCCGGGCGCAGCGCCGCCGCGACGCTCTCGCTCGCGGCCACCACGAAGCTCATGTCGGGGTCCTTGGTCTTCCCGAGCGGCGTCGGCACGCACACCGAGATCACGTCGCACTCGGCCAGGCGCGCCATGTCGAGCGTCGCCTCGAGGCGCTTCGCCGCGCGCAGCGCCTTCACGTCGGCGGCCGACACGTCCTGGATGTGGCTCTCGCCGCGGTTGACCACCTCCGCCACCCGCGCGGAGACTTCGAAGCCCACCACGCGCAGCCCCGCCTTCCCCATCTCGATGGCGAGCGGGAGCCCGACGTAGCCGAGCCCCACCACGCCGCACGTGATGTCGCGCTTCGCGATCCGGCCGATCAGCGTCTCGTAACTGCTCATGCCCATGGGAGTGAGGTCAACCGAAGCTAACGGGCGCGGATGACACGAACAAGCGCGCTCACCCGCGCGCGCCCGCGGCGCGCGCGCGCCCCAGCGCCGCCGCGTCGAGCCGCACGGTGAGCACCATCTCCTCCCCCTCGTGGTGCTGCTCCAGCACCTCCCCCATGCGGTGGAGCTCCGCGAGCAGGCGCCCATCCCCCGCCGGCACCCGCAGCTCCGTCACCGGCTTGAGTGTGCGCACCGACGCGAGCAGCGCCCGCCGGAGCGGCTCCAGCCCCCCCTCCGCGAGCGCGGACACGAACACCGACTGCGGCGCGATCTCCTTCGCGCGCGCCACGAGCGCCGGCGCCGCCTCCTCCGGCACGCGGTCCATCTTGTTGAACACCGTGAGCATCGGCCGCTCCGACGCGCCCAGGTCGGCCAGCACCTCCGTGACCACGCGCGCGTGATCCTCCCACGCCTCGTGGCTCGCGTCGATCACGTGCAGCAGGAGATCGGCCTCCTTCACCTCTTCCAGCGTCGCGCGGAAGCTCGCCACGAGGTCGTGCGGCAGCTTGCGGATGAACCCCACCGTGTCGGTGACGAGCACCTTCTGCCCCTCGCCGAGCGCCGCCTCGCGCGTGAGCGGGTCGAGCGTGGCGAAGAGCCGGTCCTCGACGAATACCTCCGGCGACTCCGTGAGCGCGCGCAGGATGGAGCTCTTCCCCGCGTTCGTGTAGCCCACGAGCGACGCGCGGAAGGCCTCGCGCCGCGACTGGCGCTGCACCGCCCGCGCGCGCTGCACGTCGGCCAGCTTGTCCTTGAGCGCGCGGATCCGGTGCCCGATCAGCCGGCGGTCCGTCTCCAGCTGCGTCTCGCCGGGACCGCGCATGCCGATGCCGCCGCGGAACTTCTCGAGGTGCGTCCACATCCGGGTGAGCCGCGGAAGCAGGTACTCGAGCTGCGCCAGTTCCACCTGCATCTTCGCCTCGCTCGTGCGCGCGCGCACCGCGAAAATGTCGAGGATCAGCTCGGCGCGGTCCATCACCCGCTTGCCGAGCGCCTCCTCGATGTTGCGGAGCTGCGCCGGCGACAGCTCGTCGTCGAAGATGACGAGCGTCGCCTCCTTCTCC
This sequence comes from Gemmatimonadaceae bacterium, assembly GCA_035524735.1. Lineage (GTDB taxonomy): Bacteria > Gemmatimonadota > Gemmatimonadetes > Gemmatimonadales > Gemmatimonadaceae > DATKOH01. The sequence goes on along the minus strand of DATKOH010000176.1, from coordinate 7,469 downwards.
CCCACCGTGCCCTTGAGCTCCTCGAGCTTCCCCGAGCCGAGGTACGTGCCGGGATTCGGCCGGTCGAGGAGCTGCGTGACCTCTCCCACCACCTGCGCCCCCGCCGTGTCGGCCAGCTCGGCCAGCTCCTCGAGATGCTCGTCGAGCCGCCGCCGCGCCCCCGCCCCCTTCATCGGCGCGCCCACCAGCACCGCCCGCTCCACGGGAGACTGCAGGGAGATCATCTCGCGCATCGGCGCCCCGTTAGCGGGAGCCCGCGGGCGCCGAGAAGCGCCCGCGCTGGTCGTACGGGAGCGTGATCGTGCCCACCCCCGAGGCGATGCGCATCGCCCCCTTCACTTCGTAGAGCACCGATCCGTTCCGCATGAGCTGCTGCCCCGCCGCCCCCGCGCCCGCCCAGTTGAAGCTCACCGGCAGGCGCACCACCGCCGAGTCGCGCGCGGGGATCAGGATCCGCTGCTGCGACGCCCCCGACCCGACCACGCTCGAGTCCACCATCACCTGGTACGTGACCGAACTCGCGTCGAGGTCGAAGTCGTTCGGGTTCCAGACGCCGAGCACGACCTGCAGCGTCCCGCCATCGAAGCCGACCGCCGTCAGCCGCACGTCGTGCAGCGTGACCACGGGCTGCGAAAAGGCCGCCTTCGCCACCGTCGCGCACGACGCGGCCGCGAGCGCCAGCATCGCCGCCGCCCCTGCCCGCATCGCCCGCCTCACCGCCGTCGTCGCGATCATCCGTTGCCGCCAGCCTCCGGTTTCGCCGTCATCGGCCCCCGCCCTTCCCCTTCGCCCCCCTGTTCGGCCCGGTCCAGGCTCTTCCACCACGCGATCCGCTTCGCCACCTCCTTCTCGAAGCCGAACGCGCCCGGCTCGTAGAACGTCGCGTCCCCCAGCTCGTCGGGCAGGTAGCGCTGCGGGAGGTACGCGTTGGGCGAATCGTGCGCGTACTGATACCCCTTGAAGTAGCCAAGCTCCTTCATGAGCGCCGTCGGCGCGTTCCGGATGTGCAGCGGCACCGGCGCCGCCGGCGTCGCGTGCGCCGCCGCCATCGAGGCGTCGAGCGCCCGCTTCGTCGCGTTCGACTTGGGCGCCGTCGCCAGGTACACCGTCATCTCCGCGAGCGGAAGGTAACCCTCGGGCGGCCCCAGCACGTGGTACGCCTCGCGCGCCGCGATCGCCAGCTGCAGCGCGTTCGGGTCGGCGAGCCCGATGTCCTCCGCGCTCATCGCGATCGCCCGGCGGAAGAGCGTCATCGGGTCCTCCCCGCCCGTGATCATCCGCGCCATCCAGTACAGCGCCCCCTGCGGGTCGCTCCCGCGCAGCGACTTGTGGTACGCCGAGAGCGCGTTGAAGTGCTCCTCCCCCGACTTGTCGTAGCGCGCGAAGCGCATCTGCATCGCCTCGCGCACGACCTCGGCGCCGATCCGCCCCTTCGGCCCGACGTGCGCGGCCGCGGCCTCGAGGATCGTGAGCGCGCGCCGCGCGTCGCCGTCCGCCTCCCGCGCGAGCATGGCGCGCGCATCGGCGTCGAGCGTGAGCCCCATCGCGCCGAGGCCGCGCTCGCGGTCCGCCACCGCACGGTCGAGCAGTCCCGCGATGTCGTCCGCGGTGAGCGGCTCGAGCACGAACACGCGCACGCGGGAGAGCAGCGCCCCCACCACCTCGAAGGAGGGGTTCTCGGTGGTCGCGCCCACGAGCGTCACCGTGCCGCGCTCCACGTGCGGGAGGAAGGCGTCCTGCTGCGACTTGTTGAGCCGGTGGATCTCGTCCACGAAGAGCACGGTCTCCTGCCCCGTGTGCGCGAGCCGCTCCTCCGCCTCGTGCACGATCTCGCGCAGCCGCGGCACGCCGTCGGTCACCGCCGAGAAGGGGACGAAGGCGCGCCGCCCGTGCTGCGCCATGAGCAGCCCGAGCGTGGTCTTCCCCGTGCCGGGCGGCCCCCAGAGGATGATCGAGTCCGCGCGCCCGCTCTCGATCGCGGTGCGCAGCGCCTTCCCCGGCGCGAGCAGCTTCCCCTGCCCCGCCACCTCGTCCAGCGTGCGCGGCCGCATCCGCGCGGCCAGCGGCTGCGACGCGAGCGGTGCCTGGAAGAGCTGCGGCTCCTTCGTGCCGCGCGCGCGCGCGCTCATCCCTCCACCACCAGGCGCGCCAGCGCGTAGAGCCCCACGCCGGCGAAGAAGCCGGCCTGCAGCATCCAACGCCGCTTCGACTGGAACTCGGGGATCAGGTTCGACGCCCCCACGTAGAGCGTCACCCCGGCCGAGAGCGCCAAGCCCCACCGCGAGAGCGCCGGCACGTGCGGCGTGATCAGCGCGCCCGCCACCGTCGCCACGCCGAGCGCCGCCGCGGCGAGGAACGCCCGCGCGCGCGTCGCCCCCGCCGCGAGGAAGAGGCTCGCGATCGCCAGCCCCTCCGGCAGCTTGTGCAGCGCGATCGCGACGAACACCAGCGTGCCGAGCGCCGCGCCCGCCTGCGTCGCGCTCGCGATCGCCACGCCGTCCACCACCGTGTGCAGCATGAGCCCGATCAGCGCCGACACGCTCACCGCGCGCGTCACCGCGTGCGTCTCCTCCCCGAAGTGGAAGTGCGCCGCGAAGGTGTGCTGCGTGAGGTGCACCGCCAGGAAACCCGCGAGCGCCACCGCCGCGGCGGTGGATCCCCCCGTCGCCAGCGCGTGCGGCAGCATGTCGAGCATCGCCACCGACACCATGAAGCCGGCGGCGAGGGCGATGAGCGTCTCCAGCGCCCGCACGCTCCACCCCGCGCGCCAGGTGACCGCCGCCGCCCCCGCGACGTTCGCCAGCGCCGCCGCCACGGCGTACGCGAGCGCGCTCACAGCGGCGTGAGGCGCAGCGCCGCCGCCGCGCCCGCCACGGCGTCGCTCAGCGCCGGCGCCGGCGTGAGCCCCTGGCGGCGCAGCTTCCAGCTGTGCGTCCGCACGAGACGCTCTTCCGGCAGCCCGTGCGCCCGCAGGATCTCCGTCCAGCGGTCGCCCGTGGAGTAGAGGAAGAGCTCGAGCACCGGGTTCAGCGTCACCTGGTCGTCCTTCGAGAACACCGTGATCTCCACCCCGCCGTGCGCCACGAGCGCCTCGCGCAGCGGCGCGAGCGCGCCGCGCACCCCGGTCGTGTCGCAGTCCGTTCCCTGCCACCGGCGCCCCGTGTGCGCATCCGCGATCTCCAGCGAGACCGACGGCGGCAGCTCGCCCAACAGCTCCACGAACAGTTCCACCGCGCGGCCCGCGCCGGTCACCACGTGCCACGCGGTGGGCTCGTTCGGCTCGCGCGTGACCGTGAAGCCCTCGGCCGCCGTGCGGAAGCGCTGCCAGAAGGAGCCGCCCACCGGGCGGTCGCCGAAGAAGGGGAACATCGCTCAGCGCCCTCCCAGCGCGCGCGCGAGCAGCGCCTCGCGCGTGTTGCGCGATGGGTCCTCGAGCACCCAGCCGAGCAGATCGTGCAGGATCTCCCCCAGCCGCGGCCCCGCCGGCACCCCCGCCGCGCGCAGGTCGTCACCGTCGATCGCGAGATCGCCCAGCTCCACCGGCTCGCCGAACGCCGCGCGCGCCATCCGCTTGTACAGCGCCGCCACCGCGCGCGCCGGCGGCGCCGGCACGCCCGCCCCGCGCTCGGCCGCGAAGCGCGCCGCCGCGAGGCGCATCACCGCGCCCACGCGCACCCGCCCGCAGGCGGCCACCCAGCGCCGCACCGTCACCGCGTCCGGCGCGCGCCCGGACGCGAGCGACGCGCGCAGCGCCGGATCCACCGCGCGCCAGCGCGCGAGCGTCTCCTCCACCCACTTCGCCTCGTGGTTCGACGCGCGCAGCGCGCGCAGCACGCGCGCCGCCTCCCGCGGCTCCAGCTCCGAGAAGAGCGCCGTGATCCGCCCGATCCCGCGCCCGGGGCGCCCCTCCCCCGCCGGCCGCGCCATCGCGTCCACCGTCGCGAGCGTCAGGTCGGTGACCCCCGCGAGCCCCGGCACCAGCTGCGCCAGCGCCCCGCTCGACCGCCAGAGCGCGAGCGCCTGCGAGGGCCGCGCCACCTGCTCCATCGTCTTGTCCAGCTCCTGCTTCACCCGCTCCATCGAAAGCCGCGTGAGATGCGGCGCGCTGCCGACGATCGCCGCCCAGGTGGCCGGCTCGATCGAGAAGCCGAAGCGCGCCGCGAAGCGGATCGCCCGCAGCGCCCGCAGCCGGTCCTCGCGCATCCGCGCCTCCGGGTCCCCCACCGCGCGGATCACCTTCCGCGCGAGATCGTCGCGCCCCCGGAAAGGATCGTGGATCGTGCGCTTGGACGTGGAGTACGCGATCGCGTTCACCGTGAAGTCGCGCCGCGCGAGGTCCTCGTCCAGGCTCGCGCCGAACTCCACCTCCGCGTGCCGCCCGTCGGTGCGCACATCGCGGCGGAAGGTCGTCACCTCGTGCATCGTCCCGTGCGGATCGAGCACCCCCACGGTGCCGAAGGCGATCCCCACCGGGACCGTGCGCTTGAAGAGCCGCCGCACCTGCGCCGGCGTCGCCGCGGTGGCCAGGTCCCAGTCCAGGTCGGGGTGCCCGAGCAGCGCGTCGCGCACCGCGCCGCCCACGCACCACGTCTCGAAGCCCGCGTCCTCGAGCGTGCGCGCGATGTCGCGCACCGCTCCCGGCGGCGCGATCACTTCCGTCCCGGCGCGGTCGCCGCTCACGCGTCGCGGCCCCGCCCCTCGAAGTGCGCGCGGATCTGCGCCGCGTCCATGCCCGCGCCGAGCGCGAGGAGGAGCTCCAGCCGTGCCTGCTGTGCGCGCCGCCCCCCCGCGAGGATCGCCCCCATCGCGTGCAGCCGCCGCCCGCCCCCCTCGTACGCGTACGTCTGCCCCACGCGCCCGCGCAGCGCGCGCGAGGACACCACCACCGGCTTCCCCTCCTCGATGAACCGCGCGATCGCGGGCACCATCGCCGGCGGCACGTTCCCCCGCCCCATCGCCGCCACCACCACGCCGCGCGCCGTCTGCCGCGACGCCTCGAGCAGGCGCCCGTCGGCCCCCGCCCACGCGTACACGATGTCCACCGGCCCCCCGAGCGACGCGGGGGCGAGCAGCGGCGGCGCCGGCGGCAGCGCGCGCCGGAAGATCACCTGCCCGTCGTCGATCACCGCGATCGGCCCCAGCCCCGGGCTCTCGAACGCGTCCAGCAGATGCGTGTGCGCCTTCGTCACGTCGAGCCCCGTGAAGACGCGGCCGTTCATCGCGACCATCGTCCCGTAGTCCCGCGCCTCCGCGCTCGCCGCCACGCGCACGGCGTCGAGCAGGTTCGCCGGCCCATCCCAGCCCAGGTCGCTCGCCGTGCGCATCGCCCCCGTGAACACCACCGGCTTCGCCCCGTCGACGGAGCGCGCCACGAGGTACGCCGACTCCTCCAGCGAGTCCGTGCCGTGCGTGACCACCACCCCCTGCACCACCGGGTCGGCCAGGTGCTCCGCGATCCGCCCGCGCAGCGCCCACATCCGCTCCAGCGTCATGTGCGGCCCGGGGAACGCCCCCCAGTCATCCAGCCGCACCGGCGCCACGCGCTCGATGCCGCGCGTCGCCTCGACGATCTCGCGCCCCGAGAGCGCGGGCACGGCGCCCCCCTGCGCGTCGTCCACGCGCATCGAGATCGTGCCGCCGGTGAAGACGATCGGGATCATCCGGTCACCCCGCGAGGACGCTGCCGCCGTTGACGTTCAGGATCTCCCCCGTGATGTGCCGCGCCTGCGCCGAGCAGAGGAAGACGATGGGCCCCGCGATGTCCTCCGGCGTCGCGATCCGCCCCACGGGGATCGTCGCCGCGATCCGCGCGCGCCCGCCCCCCGCGAAGGGCTCATCGCACATCTCGGTGTCCACCCACCCCGGCGCCACCGAGTTCACCGTGATCCCCCGCGGCGCGCACTCGATCGCCAGCGACTTCACGAAGGAGATCATCGCCCCCTTGCTCGCCGCGTAGTCCGCGTGCATCGACTCCCCCCGCTGCCCCGCCGTGCTCGACACGAGCACCACCCGCCCGCCGTCCGCCATCACCCGCAGCGCGGCGCGCGTCGTGAAGAACATCCCATCCACGTTCTCCCGCATCGTGTTCGCCCAGCGCGCGTCCCCCATCGCCTGCACGGACTCCTCGGCCGTGGGCCAGATCCCCGCGTTCCCCACGAAGAGGTCCAGCCCGCCGAACTCCCGCGCCGCGCGCGCCGCGAGCGCCTCCGCCCCCGCCGCCGTGCCGATGTCCGACGCATGCGCGAAGGCGCGCACGCCGAGCGCGCGGCAGGCGGCCGCCACCGCCTCCGCGTCCTCCGCGCGGCTCCGGTAGCCGATCCCCACGTCCGCGCCGCACGACGCGAGCAGCCGCGCCGTGGCGGCGCCGATGCCGCGCGAGCCGCCCGTCACCAGCGCCCGCGTCCCGGCGAGCGAGATCACAGCGCTCCCTCGATCAGCTCGCAGATCGCGTGCTCGATGCAGAGGTGCAGCTCCTGCGCGCGGTCCGTGCGCGCCGTCGGGATCACCACCGAGTGGTCGGCGAGCGCCTTGAGCTTCCCGCCGTCGCGCGCGCTGAAGGCCAGCACCCCCACCTGCCGCGCGCGCGCCGCCTCCGCGGCCTTGAGCACGTTCGGCGAGTTGCCGCTCGTGCTGTGGATGATCAGCAGGTCGCCGGCGCGGCAGAGCGCCTCCACCTGCCGCGCGAAGACGGCGTCGAAGCCCAGGTCGTTCCCCGCCGCCGTGAGCAGCGACGTGTCGGTGGTGAGCGCTACCGCCGGATAGGCGCGCCGGTCCTTCATGTAGCGCACCACGTACTCCGTGGCCATGTGCTGCGCGTCCGCCGCGCTCCCGCCGTTGCCGCAGAAGAAGAGCGTGCCGCCCCGCGCCACCGTCGCGCGCACCATCGCCAGCGCGCGTTCGAGGTCGGGGGCGATCGTGTCCGCGGTGCGCTGCGCCGTCTCGGCGAGTTCGCGGAGCGCGGCGGTGAGACGTTCGGTCATGGGCGTCCCGTGATGAGGGAGCGGAGCCGGGCGAAGACGCCCTCGTCCGCGTCGGGGATCGGGTCCACCGGCAGCACGCCCTCGTCGGCGAGCAGCCGGGCCGGGTTCGTGTCGAGGAGGAGCGCCGCCTGCTCCGGCGCGCCCAGCTCCTCCAGCCAGCGCCGCACCGTGCCGAGGCTCCGGTCGTCGGCGTGGTTGTCGCTCGCGATGCAGTCGGCGAGCCCCTGCTGCAGCAGCGCGCGCGCCAGCCGGCACATCGGCGCGCGGCCGAAGAGCATCGCGCCATCGATCTGCGTCACCGCGCCCGCGCCGCGCCATTCCTCCACCTGCTCCACCGTCGCGCCGCGGTAGCGCTCCGGGTGCGCCAGCACCGGGACGATCCCGCTCATGCGCAGGCGGTAGATCTCGCGCGCCGCGTTCGGCGGCACCGTCATCCCCTGGAACTCCACCAGCGCCGCCTTCGACCCGCCGAGGTGGAGCGACGGGTCC
>DATKOH010000175.1:0-15303 GCA_035524735.1 Gemmatimonadaceae bacterium | reverse complement strand
CCGCCCGCCGCGCCCCGCGCGCGCCACGGCTACCGCCCGCCGCTCGGTCTCCCCCTGCGGCGCGACAGCCGCTGGGGGACCATCATCTCCGTGCTCGCGCACGCGCTGCTCATCCTGCTCATCCTCGCGCCGCTCTTCCAGCACGACGTGGCGCTGGTGGTCACGCAGAGCGGCGGCGGTCCGGGGCCCCGGGGCGGGGGCGGCGGCGGGCGGCAGGGGACGGGGGGCGAGCGCCCGCGGGAGGAGCACATCCGCTACTTCGCGTTGGCGCCGGCGGCGGCGCCGCCGCTCGCGGCCGCGCAGCCGCCCAAGCCGCTGCCGCCGCCGCTCGCCAAGGTGGACGTGAAGGTGGACGCCGCGCCGCCCCCCGTGGCGCTCGCGCCGGCCGCCGGCATCGGCGGCGGCACGGGCAACGATGGCACGAATGGCATGGGCCCCGGCAGCGGGGGCGGCGTGGGCACCGGCACGGGCACGGGCATCGGGTCGGGCACCGGGCCCGGCACCGGCGGCGGCGGCGTGGGGGACACGGCGATCGCGACCAACTACTTCGCCAACTTCCCGCTCGACCATCCGAGCAGCCTCACGGGGCGCACGATCAAGATCCGCTTCGCCCTCGACTCGACGGGCAAGGTGCTGCAGGTGGAGTTCGATCCCACCGGCACGCGCTCCTTCGACCAGGAGCTGCGGCAGCGGCTGATGACCTTCAAGTTCCGTCCCGCCTTCCTGCGGTCGAGCGGCGCGCCGGTGCCCTCCGTCTACGAGACGGTGATCTCCTTCTAGGCCGCGCGCGCGGCTGGCGCCGGGCCTCTCCGCGGGTTACTTTCCCGCGGCTTTTCTCCTATGAACGCGCCCCGTTCCCGGGCGGCCGACGGGCCGCTGGCCGGAGGCCTTCCCGAGGACGTGCATGACCGCTGGGAGTGCCGCGCGCGCCGCGGCCGAGGTCCCTGCCGACTTCGTCAAGGCGATGACGCTGACCGACGCGACGATGCTCGCCGCCGGCTCCATGATCGGCTCGGGGATCTTCATCGTCTCGGCGGACATCGCGCGGATCCTCGGCTCCCCGCTCCTGTTGCTCGCGGTGTGGACGCTCACCGGCATCATGACGCTGCTCGGCGCGCTCGCCTACGGGGAGATGGCCGCGATGTACCCGCACGCGGGCGGGCAGTACGTCTTCCTGCGCGAGGCGATGGGGCCGCTGCCCGGCTTCCTCTACGGGTGGACGCTCTTCCTGATCATCCAGACGGGGACGATCGCCGCGGTGGCGGTGGCCTTCGCGCGGTTCCTGGGGGTGCTCTGGCCGGCGAGCGCGCCGGAGCTCTTCGCCTGGTTCCCGCACGTGGACTTCGCGACGCCGGGGGGTGCGATCACGCTGGGGCTGAGCCCGCAGCGGCTGATCGCACTCGCGATGGTGTGGACGCTCACCGCGGTGAACCTGCGCGGGGTGCGGGAGGGGAAGCTGGTGCAGACGAGCCTCACCTTCGTGAAGACGGCGGTGCTCGTGGCGCTGGTGGTGCTCGGGCTGGCGGTGGGGCGGAACGCGGGGGCGGTGGCGGCGAACTTCGGCGCCGGGCGGTTCGCGGGCCCGATCGACTGGAGCGGCGCCTTCGTGATCGCCTTCGGTTCGGCGATGGTGGGCGCGCTCTTCTCGACCGATGCGTGGAACAACGTGACCTTCGCGGCGGCGGAGGTGCGTGATGCGAGCCGCAACCTGCCGCGCGCGCTGCTCTACGGCACGCTGCTGGTGACGGGGCTCTACGTGCTCGTGAACCTCGCGTACCTGAGCCTGCTGCCGCTGCACGGCGCGGCGGGGGGCGCGGACGTGGCGGCGCGCGGGATCCAGTGGGCGACGCAGGACCGCGTGGGGACGGCCGCGGCGGAGGTGCTCTTCGGCGCGGCGGGGGTGACGGTGATGGCGGCGGCGATCCTCGTGTCGACGTTCGGCTGCAACAACGGGCTCATCCTGTCGGGGGCGCGCGTCTACTACGCGATGGCGAAGGACGGGCTCTTCTTCCGGCGCGTGGGGGCGCTGAGCGCGCGCAAGGTGCCGGCGGCGGCGCTGGTGGCGCAGGCGGCGTGGACGTCGGTGCTCTGCCTGACGGGGACGTACTCGCAGCTGCTCGACTACGTGATCTTCGCGGCGCTGCTGTTCTACGCGCTGACCACGGCGGGGCTCTTCCTGCTGCGGCGGAAGGCGCCGGACGTGGCGCGCCCGTACCGCGCGGTGGGGTATCCGGCGCTGCCGGCGCTGTACCTGGCGCTGGCGGCGACGGTGTGCGTGATCCTGCTGCTCGCGGACAAGACGCGGACGCAGGCGCTGGGCGGGCTGGTGCTGGTGCTGGTGGGGATCCCGGTGTTCTATCTGTGGCGCGGGCGCGCGGCGATGGCCGCGGCGTAGCGCGCGCGACTTCCTTTCGGAGAACGTGATTCCATGATGCTGCTGAACTTGATGGGCGGGCAGGACGCGGCGGCGGGGGGCGAGGCCTCCCTGCGGATGCCCGACCTCTCCTCGGTGTCCTTCCTCGGCGTGCCGGGGCACACGCTCCTCCTCTACGGCCTGCTGGTGTGCGCGGCCGGGCTGCTCTTCGGGCTGGTGATCTACGCGCGGCTGAAGGCGCTGCCGGTGCACGGGGCGATGCTCGAGATCTCGGACCTGATCTACGAGACGTGCAAGACGTACCTGGTGACGCAGGGGAAGTTCCTGCTCGTGCTCTGGGTGTTCATCGGCCTCGTGATCACGATGTACTTCGGGATGCTGATGCACATGGAGGCGGCGCGCGTGGCGATCATCCTCGCGTTCAGCCTGCTCGGCATCGCGGGGAGCTACGGCGTGGCCTGGTTCGGGATCCGGGTGAACACGTTCGCGAACTCGCGCACGGCGTTCGCGAGCCTCAGGGGGAAGCCGTATCCCTGCTACCAGATCCCGCTGAGCGCGGGGATGAGCATCGGCATGCTGCTGATCAGCGTGGAGCTGCTGATCATGCTCTCGATCCTGCTCTTCATCCCGGGCGATTACGCGGGCCCCTGCTTCATCGGCTTCGCGATCGGCGAGTCGCTCGGCGCGGCGGTGCTGCGCATCGCGGGCGGTATCTTCACCAAGATCGCGGACATCGGCGCGGACCTGATGAAGATCGTGTTCAACATCAAGGAGGACGACGCGCGGAACCCCGGCGTGATCGCGGACTGCACGGGCGACAACGCGGGCGACTCGGTGGGGCCGAGCGCCGACGGCTTCGAGACGTACGGCGTGACGGGCGTCGCGCTCATCACGTTCATCCTGCTGGCGGTGAAGGACCCGACGGTGCAGGTGCAGCTGCTGGTGTGGATCTTCGTGATGCGCGTGATGATGATCATCGCGAGCGGGCTGTCGTATCTCGTGAACGGCGCCATCGCGAAGGCGCGCTTCGAGAACGCCGACACGATGAACTACGAGACGCCGCTCACGACGCTGGTGTGGCTGACGTCGTTCGTATCGCTCGGCATGACCTTCCTCGTGAGCCGGGTGCTGATCCCCGACCTCGGCGACGGCACGCTCTGGTGGAAGCTCTCGGCGGTGATCTCCTGCGGCACGCTGGCGGGGGCGATCATCCCGGAGCTGGTGAAGGTGTTCACGTCCACGGAGAGCGGGCACACGAAGGAAGTGGTGACGAGCTCGCAGCAGGGGGGCGCGTCGCTGAACATCCTCTCCGGCCTCGTGGCGGGGAACTTCAGCGCCTACTGGCTCGGCATGGCGATCATGGGGCTCATGGCGATGGGCTACCTCGTGAGCACGACCGGCTTCGGCGCGCTGATGCTGGCGCCGGCGGTGTTCGCCTTCGGGCTCGTGGCGTTCGGCTTCCTCGGGATGGGCCCGGTCACGATCGCCGTGGACAGCTACGGCCCGGTGACGGACAACGCGCAGAGCGTGTTCGAGCTCTCGACGATCGAGCAGCTCCCCGGCGCGAAGGCGATGCTGAAGCAGGAGTACGGCATGGACGTCGACTTCGAGCGCGCCAAGCACCTGCTCGAGGAGAACGACGGGGCGGGGAACACCTTCAAGGCGACGGCGAAGCCGGTGCTCATCGGCACGGCGGTGGTGGGAGCGACGACGATGATCTTCTCGATCATCATGACGCTCACGCACGGGCTGCAGCCGGAGTACCTCGGGTACCTGTCGCTGCTCTATCCGCCCTTCGTGCTCGGGCTGATCACCGGCGGCACGATGATCTACTGGTTCACCGGCGCGTCGACGCAGGCGGTGACCACGGGCGCGTACCGTGCGGTGCAGTTCATCAAGGCCAACATCAAGCTGGAGGGGGCCACGAAGGCGTCGGTCGCCGACAGCAAGAAGGTGGTGGAGATCTGCACGCTGTACGCGCAGAAGGGGATGCGGAACATCTTCTTCGCCGTCTTCTTCGCGACGCTGGCGTTCGCGTTCGTGGAGCCGTACTTCTTCATCGGCTACCTGATCTCGATCGCGCTGTTCGGGCTCTTCCAGGCGATCTTCATGGCCAACGCCGGCGGCGCGTGGGACAACGCGAAGAAGATCGTGGAGGTGGAGATGAAGCAGAAGGGAACGCCGCTGCACGCGGCGACCGTGGTGGGCGACACGGTGGGCGACCCGTTCAAGGACACGTCGAGCGTGGCGCTGAACCCGATCATCAAGTTCACCACGCTCTTCGGGCTGCTCGCCGTGGAGCTGGCGGTGTCGCTCACGGACCAGAAGGGCGCCGGCTTCACGCACGCGCTCGCGGCGATCTTCTTCCTCGTGTCGGTGGTGTTCGTCTGGCGGTCGTTCTACCGCATGCGGATCGAACTGACCGCGTGATGCGCTGATGGTCCACGCCGGGCGGTCCGCAGGGGCCGCCCGGCGCGTTTCCCCCTCTCTCGCCGCTGAGGTCGCATGAGCTCCGTCCTGTCGAGGCTCTTCTCGCGCAAGCCGATCGCCGCCTTGATGGCGGAGGCGGACAATCCCGAGGGGCTGAAGCGCGCGCTCGGACCCGGCGACCTGATCATGCTCGCGATCGGCGCGGTGATCGGCGCCGGGATCTTCGGCGCCATCGGCACCGCGGCGGCGGGGGAGATCGGGCCGAATGGGGAGATCGTCCGCTCCGGTGCAGGGCCGGCGTTAATCATCTCCTTCTTGCTGCTGGGAATTGTCTGTGCCCTCGCTGCGCTCTGCTACGCCGAGCTCGCCGCGATGATCCCACAGGCAGGAAGTGCTTACGCGTATTCCTACGCGACGCTGGGCGAGATCGTCGCCTGGATCATCGGCTGGGACCTGATCCTCGAGTACGCCGTAGGCAATGTGGCCGTCGCCATCTCCTGGGGCGACTACTTCAAGACGCTCACCGCAGGCGTGATCCAGCTGCCGGACTGGCTCTCCACCGGCTATCGCACCGCGCTGCTCAGCTCGGATCCGGCCGTCCACGGCCTGTTGCAATCGGCGCCGCGCGTGCTGGGTGTGCCGATCCTCGTGAACATCCCGGCCGCGGCGATCGTGATGCTCATCACCTGGCTGCTCGTGCTCGGCGTGCGCGAGAGCGCGCGGGCAAACAACATCATGGTCGCCGTGAAGCTCCTGGTGCTGGCGCTGTTCATCGCGGTGGGTGTCATGCATATCACGCCGTCGAACTACACACCATTCGCGCCAAACGGCTGGCATGGCATCAAGCAGGGTGCGGCCATCGTCTTCTTTGCCTATATCGGCTTCGATGCAATCTCGACCGCGGCCGAGGAGACGAAGGATCCCCAGCGCAACATGCCTATCGGCATCCTCGGCGGACTCGCCATCTGCACGGTGATCTATGTCGTCGTGGGCGCGGTGCTCACGGGCATGGTGCCGTACGGCCAGCTCGCGGTGGCCGATCCGCTCTCGAGGGCGCTGCAGCTCGCGGGGATGAACAACGTGGGCCGCATCGTGGCGTTCGGCGCCGTCTTCTCGATGACGGCGGTACTGCTCGTCTTCCAGTACGGCCAGCCGCGCATCTTCTTCGCCATGGCGCGCGACGGGCTGCTGCCGCCGTTCGCGGCGAAGGTGCACCACAAATACCGTACACCTTACATCACCACTATTCTCACGGGCGTCTTTGTGGCGGCGTGGGCGATGATCGGCGATGCGGGTGAGACCTACGACCTCACCAACATCGGCACGCTCTTCGCGTTCGCGCTCGTGTGCGCAGGTGTGCTCGTGCTTCGATTCACCGATCCTGATCGTCCGCGTCCGTTCCGAATTGGCGGCGGTTGGATCGGAGTCTTCTTGGTCACTATCGCCGGCGCCTGGTCGTGTCTGTACGTGATGAAGAACTTGCCTGCGGTCACCTGGATCCGATTCGGCGTTTGGCTCGTGATCGGCCTGGCGCTCTATATCGTGTACGGCTTCTGGCATTCGAAGCTGCGCGGCTCTCGTCGGGCGGCCGAGTAATGCCGAGCGCCGAGCGCCGAGCGCCGATGCTGAACTTCCTCAAGAAGCTCTCCCTCACCCAGTGGATCGTGGTCGCGATGGTCGCGGGCACGCTCGTGGGCTGGCTCTTCCCCGATTCGGGCGCCGCCGCGGGGCATTTCACCGCGTCGTCGCTCAAGCCCTTCTCCACGATGTTCCTGCGGATGATCAAGCTGCTGATCGTCCCGCTCATCTTCAGCACGCTCGTCGTGGGGATCGCCGGCCACGGCGACGACATGAAGCGCGTCGGCCGCCTCGCGCTCCGGTCGATCATCTACTTCGAGATCGTCACCACGCTCGCGCTCGCCGTGGGGCTCGTCGCCGTGCACCTGGTGAAGCCGGGGGTCGGCGTGGACCTCGCCACCGCCTCCGCCGCGCCGGGCGCCGAGTTCGCCGGCAAGCACGTCACCTTCGGCAACGTGCTGGAACACATCGTGCCGCAGAGCTTCGCCGAGGCGGCGGCGAACAACGAGGTGCTGCAGATCGTCTTCTTCGCCGTGCTCTTCGGCGTCGCGCTCGCGCACGTGCCGGAGCAGGGGAAGCGCACGATGCTCGCCTTCTGCGATTCGCTCTCGCAGGTGATGTTCAAGTTCACGAACCTCGTGATGGCCTTCGCGCCCATCGGCATCGGCGCCGCGATCGCCGTCACCATCGGCTCGAGCGGGATCGGCGTGCTCAAGAACCTGGGGCTGCTGGTGCTCACGCTCTACGGCGCGCTCGCCGCCTTCATCCTGTGCGTGCTCGTGCCCGTGGCGCTCGCCGCGAAGGTGCCGGTGGTGCGCTTCGCGAAGGCGGTCAAGGAGCCCTGGCTGATCGCCTTCTCCACCGCCAGCTCCGAGGCGGCGCTCCCCCGCGCGATGGAAGTGATGGAAGAGTTCGGCGTGCCGCGCCGCATCGTCGCCTTCGTGATGCCCACCGGCTACTCGTTCAACCTCGACGGCAGCACGCTCTATCTGGCGGTGGCCTCGATCTTCGTCGCCCAAGCGGCGGGGATCGACCTCACCCTCGAGCAGCAGCTCCTGATGATGCTCACGCTGATGCTCACGTCGAAGGGCGTGGCCGCCGTGCCGCGCGCCTCGCTCGTGATCCTCTCCGGCGCCCTCGCCACCTTCGGCCTCCCCCTGCAGGGGGTGGCCGTGATCCTCGGCGTGGACGCGCTCATGGACATGGCGCGCACGTCGACGAATCTCCTCGGCAATTGCCTGGCGACGGTGGTCATGGCCAGGTGGGAAGGGGAGTTCGCGGGCTGAACGACCGGGAGCCGGTCGCGCGGCCAGCGGCCGACCCGCGATGATCGACGCACGATGCGGCATGACCACGATGATGAACGGTGCCCGTTCACGATCGTGGTCATGCCACATCGAGGGTCGTCCATCGACCGTCGGCCGTTCGCTATCCGCGCACTCCCAAATGCCTCACCGCCATCTTCACCGCTCCGCGCACGGCCGCCACGTCCGCGGCGTGCAGCTGGATGCCGGGCACGGCGCTCTTGAGGCGGCGCTCGAGGCGCTTGCGCAGCGGGCGGCCCGGGGCCACGAGGCCGCCGGCGAGCGCCACCGGGCAGGCGGCGCGCTCGTCGCCGAAGAGCGTGCGCGCGAGCGTGCGCACGTGCACCACCAGCTCTTCCGTCGCCAGCGCGAGCAGTGCGTCGGCGCGCGCGTCGCCCCCCTCGGCGGCCCGCGCCACCACGGGGGCGAGCGCGGCGAAGTCGGCGGGCGTCGCCGCCGCCGCCCACGCGATCAGCTGCTCGGCCTCGTTCGCCTCGCACGCGGTGAGGATGCCGCCGAGCAGCGCCGTGGGGCCCTCGCGCCCGTCGGCGCTCGCCGTGACCGCGGAGAGCGCGCGGCGGCCGAGCCAGGCGCCGCTCCCCTCGTCGCCGCACTGCGGGCCCCATCCGCCGCAGCGCCCCTTCGCCCCCGTGGGGCCGCGCCCCACCGCCATCGAGCCGGTGCCGGCGATCAGCAGGATCCCGGCCCCCTCGCCGAAGGCGTCGTCGTATGCGGTGTCCGCGTCCGTCACCACCACCACGTCGTCGGCCACGCCGCGCGCCGAGAGCGCCTCCCAGAGCTGCAGCCGCTCCGCGTCGCGTCCCACGCCGGCGGCGCCCACGCAGAGCACCGACGGCAGGGCGCTCCCCAGGTCCGCGGCGGCGAGCGCATCGCGCACCGTGTCCACGATCGCGTCCGCCGCGCGGTCGGCCTCGCCGGGACGCATCGCGCCCGGCGCGCCGCGCGCCGTGGCCGCCACCTTCCCCCGAACGTCCGCCACGTGGGCTTCGCTGTGCGAGCCCCCCGCATCCACTCCCACGACGATCTCCGTCATCCCTCTCCCGGCGCTGCGTGCGTGAATGAGGCGATCACCCCGGTCGCGAGCGTGATCGCGGTGCCGATGAGCACGTACCACGGCCAGGCGATCCGCGCCGCCGGCCCGAGCGCGGCCGCCAGTCCCGGCGCCGCCGCCGCGAGCGGCTTCGCGAACACCACCGCCGCCATCACCGCGATCCCCGTGCTCATCCCGAGGATCGCGTCGCGCTGCGTCGCGCGCGACCACAAGATACCCAGGAAGAAGCCGCCGAGCAGCCCGCCGTAGGTGAAGCTCGCGATGCCGAGCGCCACCACCACCGCCGGCGTCCCCTGCGCGCGGAAGAGCAGGGCGCCGAGCGTGAGCGCCGTCCCCCACGCGAGCGCGAAGAGCTTGGCCGCGCGCAGCGTGCGCGCGTCGCCGGCATCACGCTCGGTGATGGGCAGGTAGATGTCGTGCGTCGTCGCCGCGGCGAGCGAGTTGATCGCGCCGGCGTGCGTGCTCATCGTCGCCGCCACGATCGCCGCCACCACGAGCCCCAGCAGCCCCGGCGGCATGCGCTCCACGATGAAGGTGGGGAACACCGCGTCCGGCGCCGCGAACGCGCGCCCCTGCATGAGCGCCCAGAGCCCGATGCCGATCATCAGGAAGAGCGCGAACTGGAAGAAGACCGCGATCCCGCTCCCGATCACGGCCCGCTGCGCGTCGCGCAGCGTGCGCGCCGAGAGGAGCCGCTGCACGATGAGCTGGTCGGCGCCGTGCGACGCCATCGCGAGGAAGGCGCCGCCCAGGAGCCCCGCCCAGAGCGTTTGCGGCCGGTCGATCGCGAAGGAGAGGTCGAGCGCGCGCAGCTTCCCGGCGGCGCCGGCGCGCGCGAGGATCCCGTCCCAGCCGCCCGGCACGAGGCGCCCGAGGAGCACGAGCGCGCACGCGCCGCCGAGCAGGTACACGCCCGCCTGCAGCAGCTCGGTCCAGACCACGGCGCGCATCCCGCCGCGGTAGGTGTAGAGCACCGTGAGCGCGCCGAGCACGAGGATCGCCGCCACCATCGACGCGCGCTCCCCGCCGAGCCCGAACGGCGCGAGCGCCGGCCCCACGATGAGCGCCACCGGGATCGCCGTCGCGAACACGCGCACCGAGTCCGCGAGCGCGCGCGTGACCATGAACACGATGGACGTGAAGCGCCGCGCTCCCGCGCCGAAGCGCGTCTCGAGCAGCGCGTACGCCGTGACGAGCTGCCCGTGGAAATAGCGCGGGAGCAGCACCGCCGCCACCACGATGCGGCCGAGGATGTAGCCCGCCGCGATCTGCAGGAAGCCGAGGTCGCCGAGGTACGCGAGCCCGGGGATGGAGATGAAGGTGAGCGCGCTCGTCTCGGTGGCCACCACCGAGAACATCACCGCCCACCAGGGGATGCTGCGCCCCGCGATGAAGTAGTCGGCGCTGTCCTTCTGCCGCCGGCCCAGGCGGAGGCCGAGCGCGGTGACGCCGGCGAGGTAGGCGACGAGCACGGCGGCATCGATCCAGCCGAATCGGCTCGCGGCGTTCACGCGGGCCCGTGGATGCGAAGAGGCCCGCGACCGGAGTTCCGGCCGCGGGCCTCGCGCGCGCTGACCTCGCGCAAATCTACGCCGTGAAGGAGTGGCCGCAGCCGCAGCCGCCGGTGGCGTTCGGGTTCTTGAAGGTGAAGCCCGAGCCCTGCATCGACGACACGTAGTCGATCGTGACGCCGTTCAGGTACTGCGCGCTGAACGGGTCCACGAACACGCGGTAGCCCTCCTGCTCGAGGACGATGTCGTCGTCGGCGGCCTTCTCCTCGATGAGCAGGCCGTAGCGGAAGCCGCTGCAGCCGCCGGGCTGGACGCTCACGCGGAGCCCGCCCTCGGCCACGGTCACGCCTTCCTGCTCCATGAACTTCTTCACCTCGACGCCCGCCGCCGGCGTGACGCTCAGGGTGATGGTCGGCTCCTGAGTGGTGCTCATGTGAGTCTCCTGCGCCATGGGTTCGTGCCCTGCTCTCGAATTATATGGGCGCGCCGCCGCCGCACAAGTGACGACCGGGGCGCGCCTCCCGCTTCACGGGGAGGTCGCCCCGTCCCACCGGACACCGCACCCCCACCGGACCCCGGACACCGGAACCCGGGAACCGGCCGCATGCCTCCCGTTGACCCGAACCCGGTCCTCCCGTGTATTATCCGCCACACCCCACCATGGTTCCCATGCCCCGTCCCTCGCGCACCTCGCTCCTCGCGCTCGCGGCCCTCGCGCTCCTCGCCTGCGCCTCCGCGCCCACGAACGAAGACGACGGGCCGACCACGCCCGGCGCGCCGCGCCGGCAGGCGATCCCGGTGCTGCCGGGGATCAGCGTGCTCGTCCGCGACAGCCTCCAACTGCTCGCCGGGAAGAAGGTGGGGCTGCTCACGAACCAGACCGGCATCGACGAGGATGGCGTCAGCGACATCGACCGCCTCACCGCCGCGCAGAAGGATCCGCGCGCCGCGGGGATGAAGCTCACCGTCCTCTTCTCGCCGGAGCACGGCATCCGCGGCACGGAGGACCGCACCGGGATCGCGAACGGCATCGACTCCAAGTCGGGGCTCCCGATCGTGTCCCTGTACGGGCGCACCGTCCTGCCGCCCCCCGACAGCGCGCTCGACTCCCTGGGCGCGCTGCTCATCGATCTCCAGGACCTCGGCGCGCGGCCGTGGACGTACGTCGCGTCGATGGTCTACGCCGTGCGCGCCGCGGGGCAGCATCACCTCCCCGTGTTCGTGCTCGACCGCCCGAACCCGATCACCGGGGAGATCTACGAAGGCCCCGTGCTCGACAGCGCCTTCGCGTGGGCGGGGAGCGGGAGCCCGGAGCACCCGGCGCAGCCCACCGCGCTCTACCCGATCCCGCTGCGCCACGGGATGACCATGGGCGAGCTCGCTCTCTTCTACAACGACGCGCTGCAGCTGGGCGCCGATCTGCACGTGATCCAGGTGCAGGGGTGGCGGCGGCGGATGTGGTTCGACCAGACGAAGCTGCCCTGGGTGAACCCCTCGCCGAACATCACGTCGCTGAATGCCGCGACGCTGTACGCCGGCATGGTGATCCTCGAGAGCGCGAACGTCTCGGTGGGGCGGGGGACGCCGTACCCCTTCCAGTGGGTGGCCGCGCCGTGGATGGACGCGAAGAAGGTGAAGGATCTGCTCGACGACCGGCAGATCTCCGGCGTCCGCTTCTCCCTCGAGACCCTCACGCCGGACCATCCGGGCGACAGCCGCTACGGCGGCCGGAAGATGACGGGGATCCGCATCACCGTGCGCAACCGGAACGCGCTGCAGACCACCCGTCTCGCGGCCGTGCTGCTCTGGTGCATCTCGCAGGTGAACAAGGACTCGCTCAAGGTGGACTCGTCGAGCTTCGTGCATCTCTTCGGCGTGCCCAACGTGCGCGAGAAGCTGCGCGCGGGGCAGGAGCCGGAGGAGATCGTGGACGCGACGCTCCCCGCGGTGGTGGCCTTCCGGCAGCGCGCGCAGCGCTTCTTCCTGTACAAGTAGCGCCGTTCGGGTTGCTCGCCGCATCGCGCCCCCGTAGCTTTCCCGGCTGAGCGAGTCCTTCCCCGAACGACCGACACCGCGCGGCCGACCGTGGCCGGCGCGAGAGGAGATACGCGCGTGCAGGGTGATCCCAGCGCCGGCGCCCGTCCGGCGCCGCGTCCCGCCACCGGCCGGCTCGGCGTCCTCACGCCGGGACTCGGCGCGGTCGCGACCACCTTCATCGCCGGCGTCGAGAGCGCGCGCCGCGGGCTGAGCCAGCCGATCGGCTCCCTCACGCAGATGGCCACGATCCGCCTGGGAAAGCGCACCGACAAGCGCTCGCCGCTCATCAAGGAGTTCGCCCCCCTGGCCGCGCTGGGCGATCTCGTCTTCGGCGCCTGGGACCCGATCCCCGACGACGCCCTCACCGCGGCGCGCAAGGCGGGCGTGCTGGAGGAGCGGCACCTCGCGCCCCTGGCGGACTTCCTGCAGGCGATCGTGCCGATGCCGGCGGTGTTCGACCGGCACTACGTGACCCGCCTGAGCGGGACGAACGTGAAGACGGGGAAGAACAAGCGCGATCTCGCGGAGCAGCTGCGGCGGGACATCCGCGACTTCAAGACGAAGCACCAGTGCGACCGCCTCGTGATGGTATGGTGCGCCAGCACGGAGATCTTCATCGCGCCGGGCCCCGCGCACGCGTCGCTCGCCGCCTTCGAGGCGGCGATGGAGCGCGACGACGAGGCGATCGCCCCGTCGATGCTCTACGCCTGGGCGGCGATCATGGAGGGGGTGCCGTACGCGAACGGCGCGCCCAACCTCGCCGTGGACACCCCCGCGCTGCAGGAGCTCGCGCAGCGGAAGGGCGTGCCGATCGCCGGCAAGGACTTCAAGACCGGGCAGACCTGGCTGAAGACGGTGATCGCGCCCGCGCTCAAGGCGCGCATGCTCGGCCTCGCCGGATGGTACAGCACCAACATCCTCGGCAACCGCGACGGCGAGGTGCTCGACGATCCGGCGTCGTTCAAGACGAAGGAGGAGTCGAAGCTCTCGGTGCTGCACACCATCCTGCAGCCCGAGTTGTACCCGCAGCTGTACAAGGGCTTCTCGCACGTGGTGCGGATCAACTACTACCCGCCGCGCGGCGACAACAAGGAAGGGTGGGACAACATCGACATCGTCGGCTGGATGGGCTACCCGATGCAGATCAAGGTGAACTTCCTCTGCCGGGACTCCATCCTCGCGGCGCCGATCGTGCTCGACCTCGCGCTCTTCATGGATTTCGCGCAGCGCGCCGGGATGAAAGGGATCCAGGAGTGGCTGTCCTTCTACTTCAAGAGCCCGATGGCCGCGCCGGGGCTGCAGCCCGAGCACGACCTGTTCATCCAGCAGACCAAGCTCAAGAACACGCTGCGCCACCTCATGGGCGAGGAGCAGATCACCCACCTCGGCCTGGAGTACTACGCCTGATGATGCGCGCCCGAGCCGGTTCGATGCTCGCGCTCGCCGCGGCGCTCGGCGCCGGGTCGTGCGGGCAGGCGCCGCCCCCCAGGGGGATGCCGGCGTACACCGACCATTACGAGATGCGGATCTCCACCGATCCGATGCCCGCCCGCGCGCGCGAGCGCACGACCTTCAAGCTCGTGGTGCGCGACAAGGCCACGCGCCAGCCGATCGACGGCGGCGAGGGACTCATCTACGGCAATCCGCAGGACACCCGGGTGAAGGCGTGGGACTCGTTCGTCCAGGGCAAGGAGCCCGGCACGTACTACGCCAACATCCACTACGTGGTGGCCGGCGACTGGGCGATGGCGCTCGAGTTCCGGCGCGACTCCACGCAGAAGCTCGAGAAGGTCGAGTGGGTGCAGTCCGTCCACAACGCGAGCGCGGAGCCCTGATCCGATGCGCCACTACCACCGCACGCAGTGCGCCCCCGACGCGGCGCTGGCCCTGGCCGACGAGTTCTTCAAGTCCATCGGCCTCGCGCGCACGTCGTCGCAGCCGCGCGCGCGCGCCTTCTCCGGCCCGCTCGGCACGCTCACCCTCCGCATCCGGAGCGAAGGGGGCCACGCCTACTTCCTCGAGGTCGAGACCGACCAGGTGGGGGAGAGCCGCCTCGACCGCAACGTGAAGCGCTACTTCGTGCGGCTGCACCGCGCGGAGGAGCCGTCGCACGCGCTGGAGGCGGCGTACTGATGGCGATGCGGGCCGCGTACCGCGCCAACCCGGCGGCGGCGTCCTCCGACGCCGACCGCCCCTCGGCCCGCCTCACGCCCGCCCAGAAGCTCGATCTCTACTACTACATGCGGCTCACGCGCTCCCTCGAGGAGCGCCTCGTGAACCTCTACCGCCAGACGAAGGTCGTGGGCGGCCTCTTCCGCTCGCTCGGCCAGGAGGCGGACGCGGTGGGCAGCGCCTTCGCGCTCGACCGCGCGCAGGGCGACTTCCTCAGCCCGCTCATCCGCAACCTCGGCTCCATGCTCGTGCAGGGGGCGACGCCGGTGGAGATCATCCGCCAGTACATGGCGAAGGGCGACTCCCCCACGCGCGGCCGCGAGCTCAACATCCACTTCGGCGACACGGCGCGCGGCTTCGTGGGGCAGATCTCCCACTTGGGCGACATGGTGCCCGTGATGGCGGGGATCACGCTCTCGTTCAAGCTCCGCGGCCAGCCGCGGGTGGGGCTCGTCTACATCGGCGATGGGGCGACGAGCACCGGCGCCTTCCACGAGGGGATCAACCTCGCGGCCGTGCAGCGGTGCCCGCTCGTGGTGGTGGTGGAGAACAACGGCTACGCCTACTCCACGCCCACGGCGCGGCAGACGGCGGTGAAGGAGCTCCGGGACAAGGCGCTCGCGTACGGCGTTCCCGGCGTGCGCGCCGACGGGAACGACGTGCTCGCGGTGTACGACGTGACGCGGCGCGCGGTGGACCGCGCGCGCCGCGGCGAGGGGGTGACGCTCGTCGAGCTCGTGACGTACCGCCGCAAGGGGCACGCCGAGCACGACGACCAGCGCTACGTGCCCGATGGCGAGATCGAGTGGTGGGAGAAGAACAACG
>DATKOH010000174.1:0-11263 GCA_035524735.1 Gemmatimonadaceae bacterium | reverse complement strand
TCGCTGGACATCACGCTCTACCGCGACGACCTGCAGACGGTGGGGCCGCGCCCGGTGGTGGGACCGACCGATCTCCCATGGGACCTCGAAGGGAAGTGCGTGGTGATCGTGGACGACGTGTTGTACACCGGCCGCACGGTTCGTGCCGCGCTCGATGAGCTGGCGGACTTCGGCCGGCCGGCGCGGATCGCCCTCGCGGTGCTCGTGGACCGCGGCGGGCGCGAGCTGCCCATCCACGCCGACGTCGTGGGCAAGAAGGTGACCGTCGCGGCGGGCGACCGTGTGGACGTGATGATCGAGGAGCTCGACGGCAAGGACGCGGTGATCGTCGTGCGCGGCGGAGCCGAAGCGTGACCTCGCCGATCGGCAAGGACCTGCTCGGCCTCGAGCCGCTCAGCGCCGACCAGATCCGCCTCATCCTCGACACCGCCGAGCCGTTCAAGGAGATCAGCGAGCGCGCGATCAAGAAGGTGCCCGCGCTGCGCGGGCAGACGATCGTCAACCTCTTCTTCGAGGCGAGCACGCGCACGCGCATCTCCTTCGAGTTCGCGGAGAAGCGCCTCTCGGCCGACACCGTGAACGTGGCCGCGTCGGGCTCGAGCGTGTCGAAGGGGGAGACGCTGGTGGACACGGCGCGGAACCTGGAGGCGATGCGGATCGACATGGTCGTGATCCGCCACGCCGCGTCGGGCGCCGCGCGCTTCCTCGCCGAGCGCATCGAGAGCAACGTGATCAACGCCGGCGACGGCACGCACGAGCACCCCACGCAGGGGCTGCTCGACCTGCTCACGCTGCGCGACCGCTTCAAGACCTTCGAGGGGCTGCGCGTGTGCATCTGCGGCGACGTGCTGCATTCGCGCGTGGCGCGCTCGAACATCTGGGGGCTGCGGAAGCTGGGCGCCGAGGTGGCGGTGTGCGGCCCCAAGTCGCTCCTCCCGAGCGCGATCGGCGAGTTCGGCGTGACCATCTTCCGGCGCATCGAGGAGGCGATCGAGTGGGCGCAGGCGCTGAACGTGCTGCGCCTCCAGCTCGAGCGGATGACGGCCGGCTACATCCCGAGCCTCCGCGAGTACAACCGCGTCTTCGGCATCACGCGCGAGCGGCTGGATCGCGCGCCGCGCGACCTCCTCATCATGCACCCGGGGCCGATGAACCGCGGCGTCGAGATCGACTCGGACGTGGCCGACGGCCCGCACAGCGTGATCCTCGACCAGGTGACGAACGGGGTCGCGGTGCGCATGGCGGTGCTCTACCTGCTCGCCGGCGGGCGCCCCGAACTCGCCGAGGCCGCCAAGGGCGGCGCGGAGCGCTGATGCAGCCGATCCTCCTCCTCAAGGGCGGGCGCCTGCTCGACCCATCGCAGCATCTCGACGCGGTGGGCGACCTGCTCATCGTCGACGGGAAGGTGGCGCGCCTCGGCGGCGCGATCGACGGCGGCGAGGACGCGCAGGTGATCGACTGCGCCGGCGCGATCGTCTCCCCGGGCTTCGTGGACGTGCACTGCCACCTCCGCGAGCCCGGCCGCGAGGACGTCGAGACGATCGCCACCGGCGCGCGCGCCGCGGCCGCGGGCGGCTTCACGGCCATCTGCGCGATGCCGAACACCGAGCCCGTCACCGACAACCAGGCCGCGGTGGGCTTCATCATCCGCCAGGCGATGCGCGCCGCCGCGGCGCGCGTCTACCCCATCGGCGCGATCTCGCTCGGGCAGAAGGGGGAGGCGCTCGCGGAGTTCGGCGAGATGGTCGGCGCCGGCGCCGTGGCGGTGTCCGACGACGGCAAGCCGGTGGTGAGCGCGCAGCTCATGCGCACCGCGCTCGAGTACGCGCAGGCCTTCAACATCCCGGTCATCGATCACTGCGAGGAGCCGACGCTCGCGCACGGCGGGTCGATGAACGAGGGCTACATCAGCGCGCGCCTCGGCCTCCGCGGCATCCCGAGCGAGGCCGAGGAGATCATGGTCATCCGCGACATCCTCCTCGCGCGGCGCACGGGGGGGCACGTCCACCTCGCGCACATGAGCACGAAGGGGAGCGTGGAGCTCATCCGCTGGGGGAAGGAGCGCGGCATCCGCGTCACCGCGGAGGTCACCCCGCATCACCTCACCCTCACGGAGGAGGCGGTGGAGGGGTACGACACGCACGCGAAGATGAATCCGCCGCTCCGCACCGCCGCCGACGTGGAGGCGCTGCGCGAGGCGCTGCGCGATGGCACGATCGACGTGATCGCCACCGACCACGCGCCGCACCACTCCGACGCGAAGGAACGCGAGTTCGCCGACGCGCCCTTCGGCATCGTGGGGCTGGAGACCGCGCTCGCGCTCGTCGTCACCGAGCTCGTGGACACGGGACTCATCGACTTCGCGACGCTCGTCGACCGGATGTCGGTGCGGCCGGCGCGCCTCTTCGGGCTCCCCGGCGGCACGCTGCGCGCCGGCGGCGCGGCCGACGTGACGGTGTTCGACCCCAAGCGCGAGTGGACGGTGGACCCGCAGGCCTTCCTTTCCAAGGGGCGGAACACCCCCTACGCCGGCCGGAAGCTGCGCGGGCGCACGCTCGCGACGATCGTCGGCGGGCGGCTCGCGTACCGTCTCGAGGGCTGACGGTCGATCGCCGGAACTCCATGCGGGAGCGCGTGTTACCCGCGGCGGGGGGCGGTGGTCAATCTTAGGATATATTCATGGTAGCGGCGCCCGTTCGGGGCGGCCCGCCCAGCGGGTGGAGACCGGGATGACGGATCACGCACGGCAATCGGCGCAGGCCGTCGCGGCACTCTTCGCGGAGCGCCAGCGGTTCGAGTCGTGGCTCGCCACGCTCGAGGCGAAGCGCGCCGTCACCCCCGCGCACATCTACACGCGCGTCCACGCCGACTACACCGCGCGCCTGCAGCGCGTGAACGAGCAGCTCGGCCGCCATCGCGCCGCGCTGCAGGGGATGGAGGCGCAGTACACCGACCGCCTCACCTCCCTCGACATCGACGAGGCGAAGAACCGCGACGAGATGGCCGAGGCCGAGCTCCGCTCGAACGTCGGCGAGCTCGGCGACGAGGAACACCGCGAGATCCTCGAGCGCACGGCGCTCGCGCTCGAGCGCATCACCGCCGAGCGGCTGAAGGTGAACGCGGAGCTCACCAACCTGCGCGCGATGCTCGGCGACCAGGGGGAGATCGGCGTGCTGGAGATCGGCGCGAGCGAGCTCACGGTGACGCCCACGCCGCCCGCCGTCCCCGCGGCGGTACCCCCGCCCGCGAAGCGCGGCTCGAAGCCGGTGGCCGCGCCGGCCGAGAAGGACGCCTGGGGGCTGGCTCCCGAGGATCCGCTCGCGCTGCCGCCGCGCGCGAGCGGCCCCGTGCCGGCGCACGAGACGGCGCCGGCGAGTCCGTTCGACGATCTCGAGTTCCTGCGCTCGATGGTGGACGCGCGCGCGACCGGCGATCACCCCGCCGTGGGCAACGGCCGCGCCACGCCGCGCGAGGCGCCGAAGGTCGCACCGGAGCCCGCGCCGGCGCCGGCGCCGGAGCCGAAGCCGGAGCCGAAGCCCGCGAAACGCAGCTCCGTGGAGCAGCCGGCCGCGGCGGAGCCCGCGCCGGAGCCCGCGGCCGCGGCGCCGAAGGTCGAGACGATGTCCGCGGAGGACGTGGTCTCCGCGAGCGCGAAGATCGCCAACCCGTCGGTGTCGCAGGAGCTCGAGACGCTCACGAAGTCGCGCAAGTCCGAGGCCGCGGTGCCGTCGTACCTGCGCGACGTGCCGCCCGAGCAGGTGAAGACGCTCAAGTGCCAGGAGTGCGGCACGCTGAACTATCCCACGGAGTGGTACTGCGAGCGCTGCGGCGCGGAACTCGCGGCGCTCTGAGCGCAGCGCCCCGATGCAGAACGGCCCCGATCGTGATCAACGATCGGGGCCATTGTTTTTCGCCGAGCGCCGAGGCCGAGGCCGAGCGCCGCACGCCGAGCGCCGAGCTACTTCGCCTTCGCCAGCCGGCTCTTCTGGCGCGCCGCGGCGTTCCGGTGGATGAGTCCCTTCCGGGCGGCGCGGTCGAGCAGCTGCACGGCGCTCTTCTTGTCGGCGGGCGTCGCGCCGGGCGTGTTCGCCTTCTTCACGGCGGTGCGCAGCGCGGCACGCTGGGCGCGGTTGCGCACCGTGGCGGCGCGCGACTTGCGCATGTTCTTCTTGGCGGATGCGATACGGGGCACGACGTTCTCCAGAGCGGAATTGCGTGGTGACGGAGCGCGAAAGCTAGCGGCCGCCGGCGCGCGATGTCAAGGCGCGACAAGGCTTTGACACCCGGAACGCCGTACGCTAGCTTGCCTTCGAGCCGACGCCTGCGGCACGCGTTGTACGTGTCCCGAACCGCCGACCGACGATCTTGGATCGCGAGACCGCCCCGAGTCCCACGCTCGCCGCATCCGTTCCGCGCCGCTCCCGGCACGGGGCCCCGTGACGTCGCCGCTCGCCTTCGCCCCCGAGGCGCCCCCCGCCTTCACGGTGGAGCTCGAGGCCTTCTCCGGCCCCCTCGACCTCTTGCTCACGCTCGTCCGCGATGAGCAGGTGGAGCTCACCGACATCCCGATCGCGCGCATCTGCGAACAGTTCCTGAAACGCATCCACGCGCTCGGGCTCGGCGAGGCAGCCGAGTACCTCGAGATGGCCGCGCGCCTCGTGCGCATCAAGGTGCAGATGCTCCTGCCGCGCCCCGGCGACGGCGAGGACTGGGAGGACCCGCGCGCCGAGCTCGTGCGCCGGCTCCTCGAGTACCAGCAGATGCGCGAGGTGGTGGACCTGCTCGAGCGGCGCGGGGAGGAGCGGCGCAGCCGCTTCGCGCGCGGCTACCTGCCGCTGGACGCCTCGCCCCCCGCCGGGCCCCTCGCGCTCTCGCTCGCCGAGCTGCTCGCCGCCGTGGACCGCGTGCTGCGCATGACGCGCGAGCCCGACCTGCACGACGTGGTGCCGCGCCCGCTGGACGTGGATGGCGCCATGGCGGCGATCGCCGCGCTGCTCGCGCTGCGCGCGCGCTTCCGCTGGTACGATCTCGTGCACAAGGGCGCCGAGCCCTGGCAGGTGCTCTCGGCGCTCCTCGCGCTGCTCGAGCTGGCGCGCCGCGGCGAGCTCACGCTGCGGCAGCCCCGTCCCTTCGCCCTCGTGGAGGTGGCGCGTGTCGCCGCTGGCCAGGCTGCTTGAGGCGGCGCTCTTCGCGAGCGGCCGCCCCGTGCCGCTCGACGAGCTGGCGGCGCTCGATCCCGAGGCGACGCCCGCGGCGCTCGCCATGGCGCTGGACGAGATCCGCGAGTGCTACGACACGGCGGGGCACGGCGTGGAGCTGCTCGAGATCGCCGGCGGCTGGCAGATCCTGACGCGCGCGGAGTACACCGAGACCATCGAGCGCGCGCAGCTCGCATCCCGCCCGCACCGCCTCTCCGCCGCCGCGCTCGAGACGCTCGCGCTCATCGCCTACCGCCAGCCGATCGGCCGCCTGGAGATCGAGGAGATCCGCGGCGTCTCCGTGGGCGGCATGCTCAAGACCCTGCTCGAGCGCGGGCTGATCGACGTCGTCGCGCGCGGCGAGGGGCTCGGCCGCCCGCTCCTCTACGGCACCACTCCCGCCTTCCTCGAGCAGTTCGCGCTGCGCCACCTGGGCGAGCTGCCGCGCGCCGAGGAGCTCGCGATCGCGCTGCGCGCCGAGCCGCGCGCGGTGGAGCAGCCGTGAAGATGCGCATCCAGCGCGCGCTCGCGCGCGCCGGGGTGGCGTCGCGCCGCGCCGCGGAGGAGATCGTCGCCGCGGGGCGCGTGACGGTGAACGGCGTCCCCGCGCAGATCGGGCAGAGCGTCGACCCCGCCACCGACGACATCTCGGTGGACGGCGTGACGGTCTCGCAGCCCGATGGGGTGCAGTGGATCGTGCTGCACAAGCCCGCGGGGGTGATGACCACGAAGGCCGATCCCGGCGGGCGGCGCACGGTGTTCGAGTTCGTCCCCCCGATCCCGGGGCTCACGTACGCGGGGCGCCTCGACTACCTCACCGAGGGCGTGCTGCTGATGACCAATGACGGCGCCGCGATCCACGGGCTCCTGCATCCGAGCCGCGAGGTGGAGCGCACGTACGTGGCCACCGTCACCGGCGATGCGCCGCGGGCGGCGGCCGAGGCGCGGCGCGGGGTGATGCTCCCCGACGGGCTCGTGCGCCTCACCGACGCCACGGCGCGCCGGGTGGGCGAGGGGCGCTGGGAGTTCACGGTGACGATCACCGAGGGGCGCAACCGCGAGGTGCGCCGCCTCTGCAAGGCGCTCGGCCTCTTCGTCGAGCGGCTCGTGCGCGTCAAGTTCGGCCCGGTGGCGCTCGGCGCCCTCGCCGTGGGAGAGTGGCGGCCGCTCGCCGCGAAGGAGATCGACGTCCTCAACGCGCTCGCGGGATCGCGGCGCCTGGAGCCGCATGGAACTCCGTGATTCCTCCGCGCTGATCCTCGGCGGCACCGGCCTCGTTGGCCTCGCCGTCGCGCGGCGCCTGCTCGACCACGCGCCGGCGCGCATCCTCATCGCGGGGCTCACGCGCCACGACGCCGAACGCGCCGTGCGGTCGCTCGAGCCCGCCGCGGGGGCGACGGAGCTCGTCGCGCTCTGGGGGAACATCTTCCACCCGGCGGCGCTCGCCGAGCGCTCGCGCGACGACATCCTCGCCGACGCCGCGGCGCGGCGGCTGCTCGTGGAGGACTACCTCGCCCCGTCGAGCGCGGCATCGCTCGAGCGGAGCCTGCTGCACCAGTGGCTCGTCACGCACCGGCCGGCGATCGTCGTCGACTGCGTGAACACCGC
Source organism: Gemmatimonadaceae bacterium (assembly GCA_035524735.1). Classification (GTDB taxonomy): domain Bacteria; phylum Gemmatimonadota; class Gemmatimonadetes; order Gemmatimonadales; family Gemmatimonadaceae; genus DATKOH01. Next base: position 4,457 of record DATKOH010000174.1, on the reverse strand, counting down.
CACGGCGGTGGCGTACCAGGACGGCCACGCGAGCGCGCTGCGCCTCCTCGCCGCCGCCGACGCGGGCAAGGTGGACCGCGAGGCGGTGGAGCGGCACCTGCTCACGCTGCCGCTCCCGCAGCTGGTGCGGCACGTGGAGATCATGGCGGATGGGCTGCGCCGCGCGGGGACGAAGGCGTACGTGAAGGTGGGCACGAGCGGCACCGGCGGGATGGGGCTGAACATCCCGTACACGCACAGCGAGGAGAAGCCGTCGCGCACGCTCATGAGCAAGAGCGCGGTGGCGGGCGCGCAGAGCCTGCTCCTCTTCCTGCAGGGGCGGACGCCGGGGGCGCCGGCCACCATCGAGATCAAGCCGACGGCGGCGATCGGGTGGAGCGAGATCGGCTACGGCGCGGTCGAGCGCGCGGGGCGCGCGCTCGAGCTCGTGGACTGCGAGCGCCCGATGCCGCTCGAGCAGGCCTTCACGCCGGGGGCCGGCGGATGGGCCCGCCTCGGCAAGCCGCTGGAGAGCGTGTTCATCGCGATGGGGGAGAACGGCGTGTTCGCGCGCGAGGAGTTCGAGACGGTGAGCGCGCTCGGGCAGATGGAGCTGGTGACGCCGGAGGAGCTCGCCGACGCGGTGGTGATGGAGCTCAAGGGCGAGCCGACGGGGAAGGACGTGGTGGCGGCGATGGACGGCGCGACCTTCGGGCCGACCTACCGCGGCGGCTACCTGCGCGGCGTGGCCGTGCAGGGACTCGAGGCGCTGGAGCGCCAGCACGGCGTGCGGTCGATCGCCTTCGAGATGCTCGGGCCGCCGCGGCTCACCAAGCTGCTGTACGAGGGGCACATCCTCGGCCGGCTCTTCCCCTCGGTGCGCGCGCTGGCCGGGGCGGACGCGGCGCAGGTGGCCGCGCGCGCCGAGCGGCTCGTGCGCGAGCAGGACGCGGAGCTGCGCCGCACGATCCTCTCGGTGGGCATCCCCATCCTGCTGAGCGATGGGCTCTCGGTGCTGCGCGGCGAGGTGGTGGTGCTGCCGCCGGGGGCGAAGGGCGCGGACACGGCGCCGCGCGGGTGGGTGGACCTCCGTCCGTCCAACATGGCGCTGTGGGTGAAGCGCGCGCAGCAGGTGGCGGCGGCGGCGCCGCGCGCGGGCACGGGCTCGGCGGCCGCGCCTCCCCCGGTGGGAGCGGACGACCCCATCTCCCCGGCGCGGCTGGCGGTCTGGATCTTCGAACACGAGGACGGCGGCTACCGTATAAAGAGGTAGGCGGCGTCCCTTCCCCCAGCAGGAGCGGTGGCGTGGCGACACGGGCGAGCACTCCCACGGCGGATTCGGCACTCGTGCAGGCGATCCTCGACCAGGTCGCGAAGCGCGTGGTCGGGCAGGAGTACATGGTGGAGCGGCTGCTGGTGGGGCTGCTCGCGGGCGGCCATGTGCTGCTCGAAGGGCTCCCCGGGCTCGCGAAGACGCTCACGGTGAAGACCATCGCCGAGGCGATCCAGACGAGCTTCCAGCGCATCCAGTTCACGCCGGACCTGCTTCCCGCGGACGTGCTCGGCACGCAGGTGTTCGACGCGGCGACGGGCGCGTTCCGCGTGAAGAAGGGGCCGATCTTCGCGAACATCATCCTCGCGGATGAGATCAACCGCGCGCCGGCGAAGGTGCAGGCCGCGCTGCTCGAGGCGATGCAGGAGAAGCAGGTGACGCTGGGCGGGACGACGTACCCGCTCACCGAGCCCTTCCTCGTGCTCGCGACGCAGAACCCGATCGAGCAGGAGGGGACGTACACGCTCCCCGAGGCGCAGGTGGACCGCTTCATGCTCAAGCTCCGGGTGGGCTATCCGACGCGCGCGGAGGAGAAGGAGATCATGAAGCGGATGGCGGGGGGCGCGCCGATCGCGATCGAGGCGGTGGCGACGCCGGCGGCGATCCTCGACGCGCGGCGGCGGATCACCGACATCTACCTCGATGACCGCGTGATGGACTACATCGTGGACATCGTGACGGCCACGCGCGAGCCGGCGGCCGCGGGGCTCAAGGATCTCGCGCCGCTCATCGAGTACGGCGCGAGCCCGCGCGCGACGATCTTCCTCGCGCAGGGGGCGCGCGCCCTCGCCTTCCTGCGCGGCCGCAACTTCGTGACGCCCGACGACGTGAAGTCGATCGCCCCCGACGTGCTCCGCCACCGCGTGCTCACGACGTACGAGGCGGAGGCGGAGGAGGTGACGAGCGACGCGATCGTGACGCGCGTGCTCGCGCAGGTGGAGAGCCCCTGATGCCGGAGCCGGTGACGGGCGCTCGGGCACTGCCGAAGCGCGCCACCGGCCAGCACGCGGCGGTGTCGCCGGCGGCGCGCCATGGGCGCGCCGCGGTGCGCGAGCGCCGCACGCTCACCGTCCCGGCCGACGTGCTCCGCCAGGTGCGGCTCATGGAGCTGCGCACGCGCGGGCTCGTGAACGCCGTCTTCACCGGCGAGTACCATTCCGTGTTCAAGGGGCAGGGGATGGAGTTCGCCGAGGTGCGCGAGTACGTCGAGGGGGACGAGGTGCGCGCGATCGACTGGCACGTGACGGCGCGCATGGGGCACCCCTTCGTGAAGCGCTTCGTGGAGGAGCGCGAGCTCACCGTGATGCTCGCCGTGGACCACTCGGGCTCCGAGCGCTTCGGCACGGCGCGCCGCTTCAAGAGCGAGCTCGCGACCGAGATCGCCGCCGTGCTCGCCATGAGCGCGATCCGCAACAACGACCGCGTGGGCGCGCTGCTCTTCACCGACCGCGTGGAGCACGTGGTGCCGCCGGGGAAGGGGCGCCGCCACGTGCTGCGCGTCATCCGCGACGTGCTCGTGCACGAGCCGGAGGGGCGGGGCACCGACATCCCCGCGGCGATCGACTACCTCGCGAAGATGCTCCCGCACCGCGCGATCATCTTCCTGATCTCCGACTTCGTGGCCACGGGGCTCGAGCGCCCGCTCAAGATCCTCGCGCAGCGCCACGACGTGGTGGCGGTGACGATCACCGACCCGCGCGAGCGCGAGCTCCCCGACATCGGGCTCGCCCGCTTCACCGATCCCGAGACGGGCGCCGTGGTGGACGTGGACACCGGCGACCGCGCCCTGCGCGAGCGTTACGCGCGCCGGATGCGCGAGGAGGTGGAGGCGCGCACGCAGCTGCTTCGCCGGCTGGCGATCGACGAGGTGGCGGTGCGCACCGACCAGCGCTACGTGGACCCGCTCCTCCGCTTCTTCCGCCTGCGCGAGACGCGGCGGCGCCGCTGATGCGCCCGCTCCTCCTGCTCGCGCTGCTGCAGGCGGGCGCCGCCGCCGCGCCCCCGCCGCAGGTGCAGTGGACGGTGCGGCCGGACACGGTCACCGTGGGGGAGCCCTTCACCGTGACGCTCATCGTGCGCGCCGACGCGGGCACTGCGCTGGCCTTCCCGCCGGGGCCCGACAGTTCGCAGAACGTGGAAGCCGTGGACCCGCCCACGATCGCCGGCGGCACCGAGGCGAACGGCGCGCCGTACCGCACGGCCACCTACCGCCTCGTCGCGTGGGAGACGGGGGCGCAGGCGGTCCCCTTCGATGCCGTGACCGTCGGCGAAGGCGCCGCCACCCGGCGCTACGACGTGCGTCCCGGCGTCTTCGTGCGGAGCGTCCTCCCCGACGACAGCACGCGCCGGGTGCCGAAGCCCGCGCTCGGCGTGCTGCGCACGCGCCTCCCCTGGTGGCCCTTCGCGCTCGGCGCGCTCGCCGCCGTGCTCGCCGTGCTCTGGTGGCGTCGCCGCCGCGCGCGCCGCGCGGTCGTGCCGCCGCCCACCGCGCTCGCCGCCGCGCGCGACGCGCTCGCGCAGGTGGACGCGCTCGGCCTCCTCGAGGGGGGCGAGCCGAGCCGGTACGTCGCGCTCTACGCCGAGGTGCTGCGCGGGTATCTGGGCGCCCGCGCCGCCGTCGTCACGCGCGCGCACACCACCGGGGAACTGGCCGCCGCGCTCCTGGGGCACGGGCTCCCGCTCGACCGGATCACCGCCGTGCTCGAGGAGGCCGACCAGGTGCAGTTCGCGCGGCGCGCGGTGAGCCCGGAGCGCGCGCGCGAGACCGCGAGCGAAGTGCGCGCGCTCCTCGAGGCGTGCGACGAGCACTTCGCGCGCGGCATCACGCCGCCGAAGGGGAGGGCCGCGTGAGCGACCTCGTCCCGGGCCTCTTCTTCGGCACGCCGTGGGCGCTGCTCCTCCTCCTCGCGCTCCCCGCGTGGTGGATCCTGCGCCGCGCGCGGCGCCCCGCCGCGATCGTCTTCTCGCGCGCCGATGCGCTCGCGCAGATGCCGCGCGCCGGGCGCGGCGTGTCCGCCATGCTCTTCCTCTTCCGCAACCTCCTCCTCGTGGGGCTCATCGTCGCGCTCGCGCGCCCGCGCACCGGTGCGCGGGAGGAGCCGGTCACGACCGAGGGGATCAACATCGTGCTCGCGATCGACCTCTC
>DATKOH010000173.1:0-10307 GCA_035524735.1 Gemmatimonadaceae bacterium | reverse complement strand
CTCGGGCTCATGCCCGTGGTCGCGAACGAGGCGGCGGCGTACGGCTACGAGGCGGAGGACCGCCACTTCGTGCGCGCCTTCCTCGGCCGCGAGACGCCGAGGCTCACCTTCGACGACGGGCTCGAGGTGGTGCGCATCCTCATGGCCGCGTACATGAGCGCCGAGCAGCGGAAGACGCTGCCCTTCCCGCCGAAGGGGCTGGATGCGTTCGTGCCCGCGGTGGCGAAGGGGAGCTGGACGCCCTAGGCGGCCGCTTCCCCCGCCGGCGCCGCCTGCGGCCGGAAGAGGAACGCGAACGCCAGCAGGATCGCGAACGCCAGCCCCGCCGGCCAGAGCCAGATCGAGATCCACAGGTGCGTCCCCTCGCCGATCTTGAAGTGGTCCACGATCGGCCCGCCGATCTGCGAGCCGATGAACAGCCCCACCCCCTGCGTGATGAACGCGAGCAGCCCCTGCGCCGCCGCGCGGATGCTCACGCTGGCGCGCTGGTCCACGTAGATCTGCCCCGTCACGAAGAAGAAATCGTAGCAGCAGCCGTGGAGGAGGATCCCCGCGTACAGCATCCACATCCCGGGGCCGGCGTCGCCGAGCGCGAAGAACAGGTAGCGCAGCGTCCACGCCGCCATGCCGAGCAGGAGCACGCGCTTCACGCCGAGCCGCTTGAGCAGCCACGGGAGCGCCAGCATGAAGAGTACTTCCGACGCCTGCCCGAGCGTCATCTTCGACGCCGCCGCCGTCACGTGGATCTCGTTCAGGAAGAGGTTCGTGAACGTGTAGTAGAACTGCAGCGGGATGCAGAGGAGGAGCGATCCGATGATGAAGGTCGCGAAGGAGCGGTCCTTCATGAGCGAGAGCGCGTCGAGCCCGAGCACGTCGCGCACCGAGAGCGGCTTCCCCGCCGCGTGCGGCGGCGTGTGCGGGAGGGCGAGGGAGAAGAGCCCGAGCAGCACCGACGCCCCCGCCGCGATCCGGAGCGGCACCGCCTGCGCCTCGAGACCCAGCCCGCCCACCAGGAGCCCCGCCGCGATCCAGCCGATGGTGCCGAGCACGCGGATGCGCGGGAAGTCGCGCTGCGGGTCCGCGATGTGGTCGAAGGAGATCGAGTTCGTGAGCGCCAGCGTCGGCATGTAGCAGAGCGCGTAGGCGATGATCAGCGGATAGAAGGCGCCGAAGGTCGTCGCGCCCGACGCCAGCCAGAGCAGCGCGCCCCCCGCGAGATGCAGCAGCGCGAGCACCTTCTCCGTGGCGAAGAAGCGGTCGGCGACCATCCCCACGAAGAAGGGCGACACCATCGCCGCGATCGCCGTCGCGCCGTACGCGTTCGCGATCTCGGCGCCGCTGAACTTGAGCGTCGCGCCGAGGTAGGTGCCCATCGTCACGAACCAGGCGCCCCAGACGAAGTACTGCAGGAACATCATCACGGACAGCCGGGTGCGCACGAGCGGCATGGCGGGCCTCAGTGGGGGGTGGGCGGGCTCTCGAGCCGGCTCAAGTATGCGTAGCTCCGGCGCGCGCTGGCCAGCGGGTCCTTCGGCTCATCGTGCTCCACGAACCAGTGCTTCACGCCGGCCGCGTGCGCCGCCGCGAGGATCGACGCGAAGTCGATCGTGCCGTCGCCGACATCGGTCATGGCGCCGGAGAGCGTGCGGTCCTTCACGTGCAGCATGGGGAAGCGGCCGGGCCACCGCGCGAAGTACTCCGTGGGATCGCCCCCCGCGGCGATCATCCAGTAGAGGTCCATCTCCATCTGCACGAGGTGCGGATCGCAGGCGCGCAGCAGGAGATCGTACGGCACGGTGCCGTCGGGGAGCGGGCGGTTCACGAAGTCGTGGTTGTGGAAGGCGAACTGCAGCCCGGCCGCCCGCGCCCGCTCGCCGATGGCGTTGAACTGTTGGGCGAGTCGCGAGTAGCCGTCGAGCGTGCGGTCCTCCTCGTTCACCCAGGGGCAGACGACGTAGCGCAGTCCCAGCGCGCGCGCGTCGTCGAGCGTGCGCGCCCAGTCGTCGCGCAGCGCCTCGAGGGAGAGGTGCGCCGAGGGCGCGGCGAGTCCGTTCGCGTCGAGCAGCGCGCGCATGCGCGCCGCGGTCATGCCGTAGAGCCCGGCGAGCTCCACCTCGCGATAGCCGATGCCCGCGAGCGCCTCGAGGGTGCGCTCGGGCTGCGCGGCCATGAGCGCGCGCACCGTGTAGAGCTGGATCCCGACCGCCGGGATGCGATCGCCGGCGCGCCGGCCGAGCGCGGACCATGCCGTGCCGGCCGCGAGGGCGCCGAGGAATTCCCGGCGGGTGAGAGGGTGCATGGGCTACGGATAAGGGCCCCGACGGCGAAGGGCAATGTCGGGGTTGGGTGGCCGCGGGGTGCGGCGGTCGCGGCCGTCGAGCGCCGGGGACCGCATGGCGGAAAGAGCTCGCCGGCCGAGTCCGTCATCGGCCTCCAACGCGCGCTGTACCATTTCGGCGCAGGCGTGCGCCAACTTGTGTACTTCCACGAACAAGGACGAATTGCCCGCAATACCTAAACTCTTATGGAATAATCATTTACGCCTCTAATCCCGCCATCTGTTCCGCGGTCCGGTCATTGCTCACTCAGAGCCCCGGATGCGTGCGTCCATGACCGACCCTCTCGACCTCACAGCGCCTGATGCCCGATAAGTCCAACCTCGCCCGAGTCGCCCCGCAGCCGCAGCCGCGTACGCCGACCCCGGCCGCCGTCCCGGCGCATCCGGCCAAGCCGCCGCGGCCGCCGACCCCCGCGAAGAAGGCGGCGCCCGCCAAGGCGCCGCGCGTGGGCGGCGGGCCGGTGCTCGCGGTGATCCTCGTCGCGCTCGCGGTGCTCAACGTCTACGGCTGGCGGTACTACGCCCTGCCGCTCGCCGAGCGCGTGCGGTCGCCGCTGCACCCATGGCTCCGCCCGTCGGGATACATCGGCCAGTCGGCGGGGATCGTCTCCCTCCTGATCTTCATCTTCCTCTGGCTCTACCCGCTGCGGAAGAAGTACAAGCAGCTGGCGTGGACGGGGACGGTGGCGGGCTGGCTCGACATCCACATCCTCACCGCGCTCGGCCTGCCGCTGCTGCTCACGGTGCACGCGGCGTGGCGCTTCGACGAGCTGATCGGGCTCGGCTTCTGGTCGATGATGGTCGTGGTCGCGAGCGGCATCGTGGGCCGGTACATCTACGTGCGCATCCCGCGCGGGAAGTCCGGCGTGGAGCTCACGCGCGGCGAGGTGACGGACCGGCGGCGCGAGCTCGTCGAGCAGATCTCCGGCACGCTGGGACTCGACGTGGCGACGGTGGAGCGGACGCTCGCGCTGCGCGCGCCCAAGGGGACGCCCTCGGTGATCGGCGCGCTCGGGCAGCTGCTGACGAACGACCTGCAGCGCTGGCGGATGCGGCGCGAGCTGCGCCGGCGCTGGAAGTCGCTGGTGAAGGAGGGCTCCTTCTCGTTCAAGGTGCAGCGCGCGAAGCACCACAGGAGCGAGCGCGAGGCGCTCGACGAGGTGGTGGCGCTCGCGAGCCGTGAGCTCTCGCTGGCGCAGCAGGCGCGCATGCTGGACGCGACGCAGCGGGTGTTCAAGTGGTGGCACGTCGCGCACCGGCCGTTCGCGCTCACCGCGCTCGTCGCGGTGGTGATCCACGTCGCGGTCGTGGTGGCGCTCGGCGCCACCTGGTTCCACTAGGGCGATGGGCTGGACGCTGGTGGGCTTCATCGCGATCACCGCGCTCTCGGTGTGGAGTCATCTCCGGCAGAGCGCGCCCAAGGCGCGCGCACCGAAGGCGCGGACGCGTCCCTGTCCGCGCTGCCACGCGCCGGTGTCCGTGAAGGCGGTGCAGTGCCCGAAGTGCCGCGTCCCGCTGCAGGCCTACGACCTGATGCACGCCGCCGAGGCGGCGCCGGTGCAGGAGGAGTCGGGGGGCGCGATGCGCGCGCACATCCGCAGCGACGTGTGCGTGGGCTGCGCCACGTGCGTGGACGCGTGCCCGGAGGAGGGCGCGATCTTCATGAAGGGGAAGCTCGCGGTGGTGGACGCGGCGCACTGCGTGGGGCACGGCGAGTGCGTGGCGGCGTGCCCGATGGGCGCGGTGGTGCTCGCGGCGGGGGCGGCGGTGAACCGGGTGGTGGTGCCGCAGCTCGACGCGGGCTTCCAGTCGAGCGTGCGCGGGCTCCACATCGTGGGCGAGCTGGGCGGGCGCGGGCTGATCAAGAACGCGATCAACGAGGGGAAGATCGCGATCGAGGCGGTGCGGCGCTCGCTCGAGCAGGAGAACCCGCCGGAGGACCCCGCGCTGGCGGTGGACGTCGCGATCGTCGGCTCCGGGCCCGCGGGGCTCAGCGCCGGGCTCGAGGCGCTCCGCTGCGGGCTGAGCTACGTGCTGCTCGAGCAGGGATCGCTCGCCGACAGCGTGCGGAAGTATCCGCGCCACAAGGTGCTCTTCGCGGAGCCGATCAACATCCCCCTGTACGGCGACCTCTGGGTGGGCGACGCCTCGAAGGAGAGCCTGCTGCAGGTGTGGGAGAACGTGGTGGCGAAGACGGGGCTCGCGGTCACGACGGAGCACCGGGTCGAATCGATCGAGAAGACGGGCTGGCTCTTCCGGCTGCGCGCCGGCGGCAAGGAGTTCCGCGCGCGGCGCGTGGTGCTCGCGATGGGGCGACGCGGCACGCCGCGCCGCCTGGGCGTGCCCGGCGAGGATGCGGAGAAGGTGCTCTACGACGTGATCGAGATGTCGGACTTCGCCGGCCGCCACGTGCTCGTGGTGGGCGGCGGCGACAGCGCGGTGGAATCGGCGCTCGGGCTGGCGAACCAGCCGGGGACGACGGTCACGCTGAGCTATCGCGGCGACACCTTCGGCCGCGTGAAGGAGCGGCTCCAGGAGAAGATCGACCGCGCCGCGAAGGACGGGCGCGTGACCGTGCTGCTGAAGAGCAACGTGCGCGAGATCCGGGGCGACGTGGTGGTGCTCGACGTGGACGGATCGCCGCGCATCCTGCCGAACGACGACGTGATCGTGCGGATCGGGGGAGAACCGCCGGCCGCGTTCCTCGAGCGCATCGGGGTGCGGATGGTGCAGAAGGAGATCCCGCTGGACGCGGATGTCGCGAACGCGAGCTGAGCGGGGGCTGCGCCTGGCCGCGCTCGCCGCGGCGATGGCGGCGGTGGCCGCGGCTGCACCGGCGGCCGTGGCGCAGATCTCGCCGGGACCGCTCGCGAAGCCGCATGCGGCGCTGGAAGGTTCGACGAACTGCACGAAGTGTCACGGCACCAGGAGCGGCGCAATGGACCAGGCGTGCGTGAGCTGTCACCAGGAGATCGCGCTGCTCGTGCAGAACGGGCGGGGCTATCACGCGCGCGATGGGAAGGGGAAGTGCGCCGCCTGCCACCCCGACCACGCGGGCGCGGACTTCCAGCTCATCACGTGGCCCGATGGCTCGGCCGACCGCTTCGATCACCGGAAGACGGGGTGGGAGCTGAAGGGGAAGCACGCCGACACGAAGTGCGCCGACTGCCACGCGACGAAGTTCCGGAAGGGCGCGGTGGCCGACGCGTCGCCGCGGAAGCACGGCGCGGGCTGGGTGGGGCTCGAGACGGCGTGCGTCTCCTGCCACGAGGACCCGCACCGGAACTCGCTCGGCGACCGCTGCACGCGCTGCCACGACGAGACGAAGTGGAAGCCGGCGCCGCTCTTCCAGCACGACAGCTCGTCGTATCCGCTCACCGGCAAGCACGCGGACGTGGCGTGCGACAAGTGCCATCTTGCGCCGCGGCTCACCCCCGCCCTCGACGCGCAGGGGAAGCCGGTGCCCGTGTTCAAGCCGGTGTCGCACAAGGATTGCGTGGACTGCCACGCCGACGTGCACAAGGGACGGCTCGCCGGCGCGTGCGCGAAGTGCCACGTGACGACGAGCTTCACGACGATCAACAAGGCGGGATTCGACCACGACGCCACGCGCTACCCGCTGCGCGGCGAGCACACGCAGGTGCCGTGCGCGAAGTGCCACATCGGCTTCCCGAGCGCCGGGATGCGCCCGGCGTTCGCGCACTGCACGGACTGCCACAAGGACGCGCACGGCGGCCGCGCCACGCTCGCCGGCAAGGTCGTGGACTGCGACGGCTGCCACACCGTGCAGGGATTCAAGCCCGCGACGTACACGGTGGCGCAGCACGCGAGGACGAAGTATCCGCTCGAGGGGAAGCACGCGACGGTCGCGTGCGGCGCGTGCCACAAGGCGAAGACCGTGATGCAGCCCGCGGCGAACGGTGCGGCGGGGCAGGCGACGACGGTGCGGATCGTGGAGATGCGCCCCGAGTTCGCGAAGTGCACGTCGTGCCACGCCGACGACCACGGCGGCCAGCTCGCGTCGCGCCCGGACAAGGGCGCGTGCGAGTCCTGCCACAAGGTGGCCGGGTGGACGCAGAGCACCTATCCGCTCACGGAGCACGCGTCGTACAAGCTGCCGCTCGAGGGGAAGCACGCCGAGATCGCGTGCGGCGCCTGCCACTCGGCGAAGCGCGCGGGGCTGCCGCCGATGACCAACACGGCGACCCTGGGGAAGGCGCGGGTGGCCTTCAAGCTCCGCGAGGTGGAGTGCCAGGCGTGCCACGTCGATCCGCACCGGGGGAAGCTGGACCAGTACGGCGCCTGCTCGGCCTGCCACGGCGCGGCGCACTTCGGGCCGTCGACCTTCGACGTGACGGCGCACGGCAAGAGCGCGTTCGCGCTGGCCGGCGAGCACCGCGCGGTGCCCTGCGTGGCGTGTCACGCCGAGATGAAGGCGCCGCCGATGACGAGCACGCTCGTGCAGGGAAAGGCGTCGTTCGCGGCGATGACGTTCGCGGCGAAGCACGAGACGTGCGCCGCCTGCCACAAGAGCCCGCACGGCACGCAGTTCGACAAGCGCAAGGACAAGGGCGCGTGCGAGGGCTGCCACGTGGTGGACGCGTGGAGCCCCGCGGTGCGGTTCGACCACGGCAAGGACACGCCGTTCGCGCTCACCGGCGCGCACGCGAAGCTCACGTGCGGGCAGTGCCACACGTCGCCGCCGGGCACGCCGCTCGACAAGGTCGATTACCGCGGGCTCTCGTCGAAGTGCGAGAGCTGTCACACCCAACCCGTCCGCCAATGACACGACCCCCCCTCGTGCTCCTCGCCGCGCTGTTCCTGATGCTGTCGCCGCCGTCCGGCGCGCAGCAGGCGGCGACGGACAACCCCCACGGGCCCGATCTGAAGGAGCCGTGCGCGTCGTGCCACAGCGCGACGGCGTGGCGCCCCGCTTCGGTGAGCAAGACGTGGAAGCACGCGCCGAAGGTCTTCCCGCTCGAGGGGGCGCACGCGCAGACGAACTGCCGCGCCTGCCACGTGAGCCTGACCTTCAAGGATGCGCCCACCAAGTGCGCGGTCTGCCACAAGGACGTGCACCAGGGGGAGCTCGGCCCCGACTGCTCGCTCTGTCATTCGCCGCGCAACTTCATCGATCGGTCGGTGATGGTGCAGCGGCACCAGACCACGCGGTTCCCGCTCACCGGCACGCACGTCATGACCGACTGCCTCGCCTGCCACCCGCCGGTGGCGCAGGGGCACATGACGTTCGTGGGGCGGCAGGTGCAGTGCGCGGCCTGCCACCTGCCGCAGTACATGGCGACGACCAATCCGCCGCACCAGTCGAACGGCTTCCCGGTGACCTGCGAGGGCTGCCACACGACCGTGCAGTGGGCGATGGGGGGCTTCAACCACGCCGCCACCGGCTTCGCGCTCACCGGGGCGCACGCCACCACCGCGTGCAACCTCTGCCACAAGAACAACCAGTTCACGAAGCTCGCCACCGACTGCTACAGCTGCCACTCCACGGACTTCACCAATCCGGCGAACTCGGTGAACCACGTGTCGGTGGGCTTCCCCACGGCGTGCGAGACCTGCCACACCACGTCGACGTGGGCCGGCGCCTCGTTCAACCATGCGACGACGGGCTTCGCGCTCACCGGCGCGCACGCGGCCGTGGCCTGCAACCAGTGCCACCTCAACAACCAGTTCACGAAGCTGGCCACGGACTGCTACAGCTGCCACACCACGGACTACAACCTCAGCTCGAACCCGGTGAACCACTCGGCGGCGGGCTTCGCGCCGGCGCAGTGCGCCACCTGCCACACCACGACGGCGTGGTACCCGGGGGCCTACACCCACCCGACCACGCCCTTCGCGATCACCGGCGCGCACGTGCCGCTGGCGTGCAACGCCTGCCACGGCGACAACGTGTACCACGGCAAGAGCGGGCTCTGCTACTCCTGCCACCAGAAGGACTACACGAATCCGGCGAACTCGGTGGACCACGTGGCCGCGGCCTTCCCGACCACGTGCGAGACCTGCCACAACACCACGTCGTGGGCGGGGGCCACCTTCAACCACGACCAGTCCTACTTCCCGATCTACTCCGGCCATCACCAGGGGGTGTGGAACAACAACTGCGCCACCTGCCATACGACCGCGGGCAACTACGCCGCGTTCAGCTGCCTCAACGGCTGCCACGCGAAGTCCACCACGGACTCGCACCACTCCGGCGTGCACGGCTACGTGTACGACAGCCAGCACTGCTACAGCTGCCACCCGCGCGGGAGCGCCGGATGAGCGGGCTCGCGCGTCTCTCCGCCCTCGCCGCGCTGGCGGCGGGGCCGCTCCTCGCGCCGGCGGCGGCGCAGAAGGCCGCGGCGAAGCCGGACACCGCGAGCCGGTCCGCCGCGCCGGCCGCGATCCCCGACTCGCTCAAGGGACGCTCGTCGGTGAGCTACGTGAGCGGCACCACCGCGTACGTCGCGGCCGGCGTGCGCGACGGGATCTACCACGGGAGCCGCGTGGTGGTGGTCCGCAACGGCGCCATCATCGCCGAGCTCAAGGTGCAGTTCCTCTCGTCGCACTCCGCGGCGTGCCTGATCGCGAGCAGCACCACGCCGGTGAACGAGTACGACAGCGTGCGGTACTCGAAGCTGCCGCCGGAGAGCGTGACGGTGGCGAGCGCCTCCCCCGCGGCGGGGCCGCCCCAGCCCTCCTCGCTGCGCCGGCTCGGCATCACCGGGCGCGTCGGGCTGAGCTACCAGATCGTGAACGGCACCGACGTCGCCGCGGGGAAGATCGCGCAGCCCGCGCTCGACCTGAACGTGGTCGGGGTGAACGTGGGCGGCTCGAAGCTCTCCTTCGCGATCGACACGCGCACCCGGCGCACCTACACCACCGCGCCGGACGGCACGACGAGCAACGACCAGATGATGCGCGTCTATCAGGCCTCGCTGAGCTTCAGCGATCCGAAGACGGGCGCGCTCGTCACGCTCGGGCGCCAGTACGTCGAAGCGCTCTCCTCGGTGTCGCTCTTCGACGGGCTCACCGCGGAGTTCGTGAAGCCCCACTGGAGCTACGGGCTCTTCGGCGGCACGCAGCCCGACATCTACAACATGGGCTATTCGCAGCAGGTCACCCAGTTCGGCGGCTTCGTGCAGGTGCACCAGCCGATCGTGTTCGTCCCCGGACAGCCGCTGCCGGCGCGCTGGTCGATCACCCTCGGCGGCATCGGCTCCTACGACATGGGGCAGATCAACCGGGAGTTCATGTTCCTGCAGGCGTTCTACTCCAGCACGCGCCTCACCTTCTTCGGCACGCAGGAGGTGGACTACAACCGGGGCTGGAAGGCGGAGGTCGGACTCCCCCCGCTCACGCTCACGAGCACCTTCATCACCGCGCAGCTCATGGCCGCCGACTTCCTGTCCTTCTACGGGGGTTTCGACAACCGCCGCAACGTGCTGCTCTACACCGACTACTCGAACCCCGAGACCGCGTTCGACAGCACCTATCGCGAGGGCGTGTGGGGCGGCATCTCGATCACCCCCACCGGCTTCTTCCGGATCGGCGGGGACGCACGGATCAGCACGGGCGGACTCAACGGCAAGGCGAACTCGTACACGGGCTGGATCTCGGCCGACCGCGGGATGCCGCTGCAGAGCGCGCTGCGCTTGCGCTACACCGTGTACGACAGCTGGACGAGCAAGGGCACGCTGTACGCCGGCTCGTTCGGCTTCAGCCCGGCGTGGCGGCTGCGGATCGAGTTCAACGGCGGCCTTCGCTCGGAGATCAACCCGCAGATGGCGGACAGCACGGGGTTCGCGCCCAAGACGAACGTGCAGTGGTGGGGCGCCGACCTCGATCTGGGCATCTCGAGGCACTGGTACTTCATCCTCACCGCGATGCGGACCACCGGGGGGATCGAAGGGAACGATCAGGGTTACGCCGGGGTGAGCTACCGCTTCTAGCCCGCCGGCGCCGCGGG
>DATKOH010000172.1:0-2086 GCA_035524735.1 Gemmatimonadaceae bacterium | reverse complement strand
GGAGGTAAGGAGTGAAGCTCATGGCGTCCGCTCTTGCTAACGGATGAGGAGCACATTCAATGCCGGGGGCCGCTCACGTCCTTTCGCGGGGATGGGCGGGCACCGCTGTCGAAGAATTGACGCACCCTGGTGGTTCTAGGGCCGTGGCAGCATCAGGGGGAGCAGTGCGACAGAGTCGGTACGGTTCCCACGTCATCTCCCTCGCCAGCGGCGCCCTGCTGGCGACCGCGGGGCCGCCGGCGAACCTGTTGCCGGCACTCTGGGTGGGAATGGCGGGGCTCGCGTGGGCGCTCGAGGAAGAGCCGCGCTGGCCCGCGTTCGCGTCGCGCGCGCGTGTGGCGCTGACGGGGGCTCGGCGCGGGCTCGCGTTCGGCTTCGCGGCGAACCTGATCGCGCTCCGTTTCATCCTGGTCACCATCACGCGCTTCACGCCGCTGCCGTGGGCAGTGGGCATCGTGGCGCTCGCGCTGCTCGCCGCGTTCGAGGGCCTGCGGTGGATGGTGGCGGCGATCGCGTGCGAGACGCTGGTGCGCGCGCGCGTGCCGCGGCCGGTCGCGTTCGCGGCTGGCGTGTACGCGGGCACCTTCGTGCCGACGATGATCCCGTGGACCGTCGCCGGCGGCGTCTCACCGTGGCCTGCGATGGTGCAGCTCGCCGACGTCGCGGGCGAGCGTGGCGTCGTGGCGATCATGGCGCTCGCGGCAGGGCTCCTCGCGGCGGGCACGCGTTCGTTCGTCGACCGCACGACGCGGCGGCGTGCCGTGGCGTACGTCGCGGCAGCCGCGCTGATCGTCGCGGCGCAGGCGGGCTACGGCGCCGTGCGACTCGCTCGAGTCGAGGCGGCGCGTGACGGAGCGCCGACCGTGCGCGTGGCCGTCTTGCAGCCGAGCGTGGCCGCGAGCACGCGCTGGGAGGAGGATCGTGCGCCGGCGATCCTCGGCGAGCTGACGGCGCTGACGGCGCGTGCGCAGGAGACGGGCGCCGAGCTCGTGGTGTGGCCCGAGGCGGCATACCCCTACCGCCTCGTGCACGGCACGCGTCGCGATCCGGGCGGGGCGCGCGGGATCGTCGGGCCCGGCTCGCATGTGCCGGTGATCACCGGGCTGCTCCTCACGGGCGCCGAGGACGGCGCCGCGTTCAACTCGGTACTCCTCGCGGCGCCGGACGGGACGCTCTCGGCGTCGTACGACAAGAGGCACCTCTTGTGGTTCGGCGAGACGGTGCCCCTCGCCGACCACATGCCCTGGCTGCGCCACGTCTTCGCACGCGGGCTCGGGCTCGCGCCGGGCGACACCGAGGTGGCGCTCGCCGCGGGCGCCGTGCGCGCCGCAATCCTCGTCTGCTACGAGGACGTGCTGCCGGCCGCAGGTCGCGAGGCCGCCTCCGTGGCGCCCGACCTGCTGGTCAACGTGACGAACGACGCGTGGTTCACCGGCACGCAGGAGAGCGAGCTTCACCTGCGGATGGCGACACTCCGTTCGGTGGAGCTGCGGCGTGACATGGTGCGCGCGGTGAACGGCGGCGTGCCTTCGTGGGTGGACGCCGCCGGCCGCGTACGGGCGCGCGGGCCGAGCGACTTCGCCGCGATCGTCGACACGCGCCCCGCGCTGCTCGACGGCGCACCGACGTTCTACGCGCGTTTCGGCGACGCCCCGTGGGCGCTGCTCGCGCTCTTGCTGGCGAACCTGGCCGTGTGGCGCAGGGCTGCCAAGCCGACGCGCTAGCGGCGGCGCGCACGGACGGTCGCCGCGAAGCGGCGGCCGTAGGTCACTGGATCAAGTCCTTCAGCGCCTTGAGGGCGGTGGCGCGGACCTTCTTCTCCGCCGGCTTGGCAGCGAACGTCTGCTTCTCGCCGGTGAACGGGTTGACGCCTTCGCGCGCCGGCTTCGCCGGCTTCTTCACCGCGCGGAGCTTCAGCAGCCCGGGGATCACGAACTCGCCCTCAGGCTTGCGGAGCTCCTTCTTGATGAGCTCCGTGAGCCCGTCGAACACGCGGCTCACCGCCTTCTTGTCGAGCTCGGAGAACTCGGCGATGTCGGCGATGACCTGGGCCTTCGTCATGCGCTTGGCTGCCATTGGACGCCTG
>DATKOH010000171.1:0-5185 GCA_035524735.1 Gemmatimonadaceae bacterium | reverse complement strand
CGTCGGCCGCATCCCGTACATCAACTGCTACCCGGTCTACGGGGCGATCGACCGCGGCATCGTGCCGCTCGACGCCGAGCTCGTGGACGGCATCCCGAGCCGGCTGAACGCGATGACGGAGGCGGGCGCGCTCGACGTGAGCGTGGTCTCCGCGGTGGAGTACGCGAGCAATGCGGAGCGCTATCTGCTGCTCCCCGACCTCGCGATCACGTCCGACGGCCCGGTGCGCAGCGTGATGCTCTTCTCGCGCCGCCCCGCCCCCGACCTCGGCCGCGCGCGCGTGCTGCTCTCGCGCAGTTCGATGACGAGCGTCGCGCTCCTGCGCCTCCTCTTCGAGCACGTCTGGCACGCCGCGCCCGACTTCGCGCCCGCCGACGCCGAGCCGGCCGACATGGAAGGGCTCGACCGCGAGCCGCACGAGGCGCGCCTCATCATCGGCGATGCGGCGCTGCAGCTCGGCGCCGCGCACCGCTACCCGCACGTCTACGACCTGGGCGAGGAGTGGAAGCGCTGGACGGGGCTCCCCTTCGTCTTCGCCGTGTGGGTCGCGCAGCGCGCCACCGCGGTCGCGGACTCGCTCCGCGTGCACGCGCGGCTCATCGAGTCGCGCGACTGGGGGCTCGCCCATCTCGACGATCTCGCGCGCCAGGCCTCCGCCGCCGCCGGCGTGCCGTACGCCCAGTGCCTCGCCTACCTCTCGGGGCTCGATTACCGCCTCTCCTACGCGCATCTCGCGGGCCTCACCGATTTCTTCCGGCGGCTCGCCAGCGCCGGCCGCGTCCCCAACGGCTCGCTCGCCTTCCTTCCCGCCGCATGAGCGCCACCCGCGACCTCCTCGATTTCTACGCGCACGCGCCGCTCCTCGAGCTCGGCGCCGAGGCCGACCGCGTGCGGCGCGAGAAGCATCCGCACGGCATCGTGACGTTCATCGTGGACCGCAACATCAACTACACGAACGTCTGCGTCGCCGACTGCGGCTTCTGCGCCTTCTACCGCCGCCCCAAGCACGGGGAGGGCTACACGCTCTCCTACGAGCAGATCGGCGCGAAGATCGACGAGGCGAAGGCGCTCGGCGCCGTGCAGATCCTCATCCAGGGCGGCCACAACCCGTACATCCCCTTCGAGTGGTACCTGGGGCTGATGCGGTACGTGAAGGAGCACCACCCGATCCACATCCACGGCTTCAGCCCGAGCGAAGTGGACTTCTTCGCGAAGACCTTCCGGATGGACGCCGTGACGGTGATCCGCGAGCTGAAGGGCGCGGGGCTCGATTCGATCCCCGGCGGCGGCGGCGAGATCCTCGTGCAGCGCGTGCGCGACCTCGTCGCGAAGAAGAAGGCCGGCGCCGACCGCTGGCTCGAGATCATGGAGCTCGCGCACGGCGAGGGGATGAAGACGTCGGTCACGATGATGTACGGCCTCGGCGAGACGCTCGCCGAGCGGATCGAGCACCTCGAGCGCGTGCGCGCCGTGCAGGCCCGCACCGGCGGCTTCACGGCGTTCATCTGCTGGCCGCTGCAGCCGGAGAACACCCCCACCATGTCGCAGCAGCCCAAGACGGACGCGGTGGACTACCTCCGCACCGTGGCGATGGCGCGCATCGTGCTGGACAACGTGCCCAATCTCCAGGCGAGCTGGGTGACGATGGGGATGAAGATCGGGCAGATGGCGCTCCGTTTCGGCTGCAACGACTTCGGCTCGCTCATGATCGAGGAGAACGTCGTCTCCGCGGCGAACACGACGCACCGCACGACGACCGCCGAGATGGAGCGGCTGATCCGCGACGCGGGCTTCACCCCGGCGCGGCGGCGGCAGGACTACTCCATCCTTCAGCCCGCGGGCGCGGCCGCGTGACCCCCGCGCCGGACGCTCCATGACGCGCACCGGCATCGGCTACGACTCGCATCCGTTCGGCCCGGGCATCGCGATCCGCCTGGGCGGCGTGACGATCCCCTTCGAGCGCGCGCTCACCGGGCATTCGGACGGCGATGCGGTGGCGCACGCGGTGACCGACGCCGTGCTCGGCGCGGCGGCCGCCGGCGACATCGGCGCCCTCTTCCCGGACACCGATCCCGCGAACAAGGGGCGCGACTCCATGCTCATGCTCCGCCACGCCGTGGCCGTCGCGCGCGAGCGCGGCTGGCGCGTGGAGTCCGTGGACGTCACCGTGATCGCCGAGCGCCCGAAGCTCGCGCCGCACCGCGCGGCGATGTGCGCGGCGCTCGCCGCCGCGCTCGGACTCGAACCCTCCGCCGTGAGCGTGAAGGGGAAGACCAACGAGGGGATGGGGTGGATCGGCCGCGGCGAGGGGATCGCCGCCATCGCCGTCGCCACCCTGCGCGACGCGGCGGCCTGAGATGCCGCGCGCCGCGCTCGCCGACGACGCCGGCCGCGCCTTCCTGCTCGAGCGCTTCCACGACTTCCTCGCGCTCGAACAGGGCTCGGCGCGCACCACCGCCGAGGCCTACGACCGCGACCTGCGCCGCTTCGCCGAGTTCGCCCGCGGCAAGGGGGCGCAGGAGCCCACCGCCGTCAGCGCGCGCCTGCTCAAGGAGTACCTCTACCACCTGAAGGACGTGGGCCTCGCACCGACGTCGATCCGGCGGAACGTGTCGGCGGTGCGCACCTACTACCGCTTCCTCCTCGGCGAGGGGGAGGTGGTGCGCGATCCGAGCGAGCGGCTCGAGACGCCGAAGAAGTGGCGCACGCTCCCCGACGTGCTCACGGTGGCCGAGGTGGAGCGGCTGCTCGCCGCCCCGACGCTCGACGAACCGATGGTCTTCCGCGACCGCGCGATGCTCGAACTGGGCTACGGCGCCGGGCTCCGGGTGTCGGAGTGGATCACGCTCGGCGTGAAGGACGTGCTCCTGGAGGACGGCCTCGTGCGCGTGATCGGGAAGGGGAGCAAGGAGCGTCTCGTGCCGATCGGCCGCAAGGCGATCGGCGCGGTGGCGGTGTACCAGCGCGAGCTGCGGCCGCGGCTGGAGCGCGGCGCCGGGCGCGGCGTGCTCCTCCTCAACGCCCGCGGCGCGCCGCTCACGCGCATGGGCGCGTGGAAGATCCTGCGCAAGTACGTGACCGCCGCGGGGATCGCGAAGCGCGTCACGCCGCACACGCTCCGCCACTCGTTCGCCACGCACCTGCTCGAGGGGGGCGCGGACCTCCGCGCCGTGCAGGAGATGCTCGGCCACGCCGACATCGGCACGACGCAGATCTACACCCACGTCGATCGCGAGTATCTTCGTAGCGTGCACAGGCAGTACCACCCGCGGAACTGAGCCGGCGATGGTCCTCGTCATCGACAACTACGACTCGTTCACCTACAACCTCGTCCAGTACCTGGGCGAGCTCGGCGCCGAGCCGGTGGTGCGGCGCAACGATGCGATCGCCGTGGAGGCGATCGGGGAGCTCGCGCCGCGCGCGATCGTGCTCTCCCCGGGACCGGGCACTCCCGCGGAGGCGGGCATCACCGTGCCCGCGGTGCGGCGATGGGCGGGCACCGTGCCCATCCTCGGCGTCTGTCTCGGGCACCAGGCGATCGGCGAGGCCTTCGGCGGACGCGTGATCCGCGCCGCCAGGGTGATGCACGGCAAGACGTCGCGCATCACGCACGATGGCACGGGGCTCTTCGCGGGGCTCGCCTCCCCGCTCGAGGTGATGCGGTACCATTCGCTCATCGTCGAGCGCGCGTCGCTCCCCGCCGCGCTGGACGTCACCGCGGCCACCGACGGCGACGCGACGGAGATCCAGGCGATGCGGCATCGCGACCTCCCCGTCTGGGGCGTGCAGTTCCATCCGGAGTCCGCGTTCACGACCGACGGCATGCGGATCCTCGCCAATTTCCTGGAGATGGCCGCATGAGAGCGCGCGCGATCGCGATCGCGGGCGCGTTCGCCCTTGCGGCGCCGCTCGGCGCGCAGGCGCCCGTCCCGTACGCCCCCGACAGCGTGCTGTACGTGCGCCGCGGCGGGGGCGGGGGCGCGAGCGATGCGCTCGAGCTGGCGCTCGACCGCCCGCACGTCGTGCTCTGGCAGAAGTGGAACACCTATCTGCCGGCCGCGATGCGCTTCACGACGTCCGTGGTGGTGCTGAACTCCGACGCCACCGTGCGCGACACCATCGACGGCGACGTGGTGGTGATCAACGGCAGTCTCACGCTCGGCGCCACCGCCAAGGTGGGGGGGCGGGCGCTCGCCTTCGGCGGGAACATCTACGCCGACAGCGCGGCGCAGGTGGCGGGCGGCCGGCAGGCCTATCCCGCCGCACGCTTCGACACCGTGCGCACCGAGCGGGGGATCGCGCTCGACTACCGCGGCCCGCCGCAGCCCCCCTACGAGTACTTCCATCTGCCCGGCCTCTACGGCGTCACGGTGCCGCTGTACGACCGCGTGGACGGCCTCTCGGTGGGCTGGTACCCATCGCTCACGCTGCGCGACAGCGTGCTCGTGGTGAGCCCGGGCGTCACCTATCGCTCCAACATCGGGGCGTGGGATGGTTCGCTCACCGTCGCCACCCATTTCGGCGGCGGCTTCGCCAGCGTGAGCGGCGCGCGCACGACGCTCAGCAACGACGACTGGATCCAGAGCGACATCGGCAACAGCGTCATGGTCCTCGCGGTCGGGAAGGACTTCCGCAACTACTGGCGCTCCGACGAGTACGAGGCGCGCGTCGGCTACGTCTGGAGCGACACCGCGCACGCGATCACGCTCTGGGCCGGCGCGCGCCAGGACGAGGGCACGTCCATCGCCGCGGGGGGGCCGTGGGCGATCTCGGGCACCAGCAGCAGCTACTCGATGTACCGCCCGAACCCCGCCATCGACGACGGCACGATCAAGAGCTGGCTCACCGGCCTCTCGGCCGCGTGGGGAGCGGGGGACAGCGCGATCCACGTGAGCCTCACGGGGGAGCACCCCTGGCACACGCCGAACGGTTCGAGCTGGACGCAGATCACGATCGACGCGAACGGGCTGATCCCCGTGCGGCGGGACCAGGACGTCCTCTTCCGCGCGCACGGGATCTACACCTCGGGCGACAGCACCCCCGCGCAGCGCTACGGCTACCTCGGCGGCGCGGGCTCACTCCTCACCATGGAGCTCCTGTCGGAGGGAGGCGACCAGCTGGCCTTCCTGGAAGGGGACTACCGCTGGACGCTGAGCGGGATCCGCATCCCGTACACCACGTCGCC
>DATKOH010000170.1:0-2817 GCA_035524735.1 Gemmatimonadaceae bacterium | reverse complement strand
CGATCGGCGTCGGGGGCTTCCTGCCCAATGTGTCGAGCAAGGGGCATCTGTCGTCGCCCAGCATCCCGGGGAGCGACGTCAGTCTCGAGGATGCACTGGGACTGAAGCCGAACCTCCAGAGCATCGACCTCGAGGCCACGTGGCGCCTCGGCACGAAGCAGCTCATCACGCTCGGCTACTTCGGCGTCAAGCGCTCCGCGAGCAAGACGCTGCAGGACACGCTGCACTGGGGCGACAGCACGTACGATGCCGGCGCCACCATCGATGCGAGCAACCAGCTGCAATACTACGGCCTCACCTATCGCTATTACATCTGGCGCCACACGCAGTGGGAGCTGGGCGCCGGTCTGGGGATCGACGCGCTGAACATCAGCGCGTCGCTCGGGCTGCGCGTCGCCGTCTCCGGCGGCGGCGGCGGATTCGCCGACAGCGCCAAGAAGAGCGGCGGCTTCACCGCGCCGGCGCCCATGCTCGGCCTCTACGGCGACTGGGAGTTCCAGCCGCGGTTCTATCTGCGCGGCCAGGCGCAGTACCTCTACGTGAACAAGGTGGAGGGCTGGGGCGGGTACGTGACCGATGACCGGCTCGCCGTGGAGTGGTTCCCCCTCCACAACTACGGGCTCGGGCTGGCGTACCACTACGTGGGGTTCCGCATCACGAAGGACTTCTCGAACGGCGGCGCCCTGCAATACACGTACGCCCTGCAGGGGCCCGCGCTCTACCTCACCGCCGCCTTCTAGCGCGGCGGTCCCCCGCCCTCCCGCTGCCGCTCCCAGAGCGGCGCGGGGACGCGTACGCCGGTGCGCACGGAGAGCATCCGCAGCGCCACGATGCTCACGAAGCCGGCGACGCCCGCCGCCGCCTGCCCCGCTCCGGCCGCCGCGATGCCCACCGCCACCCAGCATCCGAGGAACGACGCCGTCGCGTAGAGTTCTCCCGGCAGGAAGAGGAAGGGCGTCTCGTTCACGAGCACGTCGCGCACGACGCCGCCCCCCGTCCCCGCGAGCACGCCGATGAGCACGGCGACGAAGAGCGACATGCGCGCCTCGAGCGCATAGGCGAGGCCGGTGAGGCTGAAGAGCGCGAGGCCGAGCGCGTCCACCAGCACCATGCGCCCCGCCCACGCGCGCGCCATCCGGTGGAAGCGCGTGCTGTAGCCGAAGGCCAGCGAGAGCACCACGATCACCGGGACGTACTCCCAGCGCGTGTCCCAGAAGAAGGGGCGCCGGTCGAGGAGGATGTCGCGCAGCGTGCCGCCGCCGAAGGCGGTCACGAGCGCGAGCGACGACGTGCCGACGAGATCGAGCCGCTTCTGCGACGCCACGATCATCCCCGAGAGCGCCGAGACGAGCACGGCGCCCACCTCCACCGCGATCGTGAACTGCGCCGGCGCCGGCGTCATGCCGCGCGCGCGGCGGGGCGCGCGGTCACCGGAAGGTCTTCGACAGCGTCAGGTAGGTCTTCGAGATCTCCACCCGCACGCGCCCCAGCGAATCGAGCGGGAACTCGTAGCCCGCCTGCAGCCCCAGGCTGTTCGCCAGCGCGTACGACGCGAACGCCTGGAGGGTGGAGTAGAACTGGTCGCGCTGGAAGTCGAAGCGCGGCCGGTAGTCGAGCCCGCCGTACAGCCGGTCGGTGATCCGGCTGTTCAGCACCAGGCGCGGCACGAGGATGTTCTTCTTCGTGGTGCCGGAATCCACCCAGAAGCCGTACTGCCAGTACGTGAGCAGCCGCACCTGCAGGCGGTCGCTCGCGAACCACCGGCTCACCGACACCTGCGGCGTGATGATCCACTGGTTGTTGCCCAGCGTGTCGTTGAGGAAGGACGCCTGCGGATTGAGCGTGAGACTGCCGATCACGCGCCACTTCGCGCCAGCCTCCGTGAAGCGGCGGTTCACGATCAGCGACGCGTTCGCCGGCCCGGTCACGTAGCCCCCCGGGGGGACGCTCGTCCACCACTGCCAGGGCACGTCGATCTCCCACGATGCCTTCCGCTGCTCGAACGGACGCGCGTAGCTCGCCACTACCTGCCAGTAATTGTCCTTCACCTGCCGGTAGTAGTCGACCTCGAGGCCGGCGGTGGGGCGCTGGATGTTCGGGTCCTGCTGGATCTGCGGCAGGTCGCCGTCGGGACCGTACGCCGAGTCCGCGGCGGCCTTGGCGGCGAGGGAATCGTGCCGCCGCTGCGCCTGCGCGAGCGAGTCGCGCAGGAAGGCCGCACGCGCCAGCGAGTCGCGCACGAAGGCCACGCGCGCCAGCGAATCGCGCACGAACGCGGCACGCGCGAGCGAATCGCGCACGAAGGCCGCGCGCGCCAGCGAATCGCGCACGAACCGCTCTCGCGCCAGCGAATCACGCACGAACTCGGCGCGCGCGAGCGAGTCGCGCAGGAACGCCGCACGCGCGACGGAATCGCGCACGAAGCGCTGCCGCGCGGTGAGCCCCGTCGGCCGCGGCTTCGGCTTCGGCTTCGGCTTCGCGTGCACCACCACCGGGGGCAGCGTGAGCGGGATGTGCGGGCCGACCGTTCCCCCTGTGCCCTGCCCCGCGGGCGCCGGTGCGGTGCCCGTCGCGGCCGCGCCCGAGGGCTGCGGCTGCTGCGTGCTCGGCGACGGCGCAGTCGCGCGCTTCGGCGGCCGCGACGCGGGCGCGTTGGGAGCGGGCTTGCGAGCGGTCGCGGCTACGGGCGCGGGCACGGGCGCGGCCGCCGACGCCGCGGCAGCCGGGGGAGCCGGCGCGGGGGCCGCTGCGGGCGCGGGTGCGGGCGCGGGTGCGGGGGCCGGCGCGGGCGCCGGCGCCGCGGTGGCCGGCGCGCGC
>DATKOH010000169.1:0-7392 GCA_035524735.1 Gemmatimonadaceae bacterium | reverse complement strand
CCCCCCCCCCCCCCCCCCCCCCCCCCCCCCGCTTCCCCGCACCCATTTCCCAGATCCTGCCACTTCCCAATTCCCACCACCGTCCCGTGCCGCCCGCCGATCATCCCGCCGCGTCATCCGAGTACAGTGCGTCGATCAGCGCCTTGTAGCGCTTGTCCACGACTCGACGCTTCACCTTGAGCGTGGGGGTGAGCTCGCCGCCGTCGATGGTGAAGTCGGACGGGAGCAGCCCCACCTTCTTGGGCTGCTCGAAGTGCGCGAGGCCGTGCAGGTTGCCGAGCACCTCCTGCGCCATCTTCTCCTTCACCGCGGGGTGCTGGATCATCTGCGCGTGATCGGTGAAGTGCAGTCCCTTCGTAGCGGCCCAGGCGGCGAGTTGCTCGAAGTTCGGCACCACCAGCAGGATCGGGAACTTGCGGCGGTCGCCGATCATCACGGCCTGCAGCACGAACTTGTTCGTCTTCACCTGGTTCTCGATCGGCTGCGGCGCGATGTTCTTCCCCCCCGCCGTCACGATGATGTCCTTCTTGCGGTCGGTGATGCGCAGGTATCCGTCCTCGAGCACGCCGATGTCGCCGGTGTGGAACCATCCATCGGCGTCGATGGCCTCGCGCGTGGCGTCGGGCTTGTTGTAGTAGCCCTTCATGATGTGCGGGCCGCGCGAGAGGATCTCGCCGTCGGCCGCGATGCGCACCTCCACGCCGCCGATCGGGCGCCCCACGGTGCCGATCCGGTTGTGCTCCGGCGTGTTCACCGCGATCACGGGCGACGTCTCCGTGAGCCCGTAGCCCTCGAGGATGAGCAGCCCCGCCGCGTAGAAGAAGGAGTTGATCTCCGGCGCCAGCGGCGCGCCCCCCGACACGAAGTAGCGCAGCCGCCCGCCCACGCGCGCGCGCAGCTTCGAGAAGACCAGCGCGTCGGCGATCGTGTACTGGAAGCCCAGCCACCCCTTCACCGCGCGCCCCGCCTGCATCTCGGCGGCCCAGCGGTCGCCCACGCCGCGCGCCCAGAAGAAGATCCGCTTCTTCGCCGCGCCCCCCGAGAGCGCGTTCTCCAGCACGCGCGCGTAGATCTTCTCGTAGATGCGCGGCACCGACACCACGATCGTCGGATGGACCTCGCCGAGGTTCTGCACGATGGTGTCGATCGACTCCACGTACGCGATCGACACGCCGACGTGGAACATGAGGTAGTCGAACATCCGTTCGAGGATGTGCGACAGCGGCAGGAAGCTCAGCGAGACGTCGTCGGACCGGAAGGGGATCACCGCCTGCACGGCCACCACGTTGCTGGTGATGTTGCCGTGCGTGAGCATCGCCCCCTTCGGCTCGCCCGTGGTGCCCGACGTGTAGATGATCGTGGCCACCTCGTCGGGGCGCACGGAGAGGGCGTCGGCGCGGTACTGTGCGAGCGTCGTCGGGGTCTCCGCCGCCGCGCCCTTCGCCTCGAGCGCGGCGAGCGAGAGCTCCACCCCCGGCAGCGGCTCGCTCGCGAAGGAGATCACGTGGCGGAGCGCGGGCAGTTCGCCGCGCACCGACGCGATCTTCGCCGCCTGCTCCGGCGTCGACACGAACACCGCCTCCGCTCCCGCGTCGCGGAGGATGTAGGCCATCTGCTCCGCCGGCAGCGTCGGGTAGAGCGGCACGTCCGTGATCCCCGACGTGAGGCACGCGTAGTCGGCGATCGCCCACTCCGGGCGGTTCTCCGACAGCAGCCCCACGCGCGCGCCGCGCGTGACGCCGATCGCGCGCAGCCCCAGCGCCGCGCGGCGCACGCGCTCGGCGAGCGACCGGTGGGAGATGGCCATGTAGCTGCCGCCCACCTTCGCGCGCAGCGCGTTCGGGCGGTCGTGCCGCTCCACGGCGTCGAAGAAGAGCTGGTTGAGCGTCGCCGGCGCGGGGCGCGCCGCACCCGGCGCGGCGGTGGGGGCGGTGGCGGTGGCGGTGGTCATGGCTCTCTCCCGGCGGGCCCGGCGCCCTCGGCTAGTGGATGTGCAGGTGGATCGTGAAGTGGACCGGGCTCCCCGGCACCGGCGTGTGGTCGGGTTCCCACGCGCGCACGTCCACGCCCACCGTATCCGTCATCGTGTCGGCGACGAATGACAGGTGCAGCGACAGCGTCGACAGCCCGCCCGCCACCGTCGTCGTGTCCACCAGTTGCGGCACTCCCGCCGCGTTCACGAGCTGCGGTTTCGCCGGATCGAGGTTCGTGTTCGGCAACGGATGCGTGAACGCGTACTCCAGCCGGTAGTGCGGCACCGTGTCGGCCGGCAGATGCCACAACTGCACGCGCAACGGGAACGTCGTGTCGCGCAACGTCCCTCTGTTGTAATCGAACGAATACGTGGCGCTGTCAAGAGGGGTTAGGCTGTCAGGGCGCTCCACCACGTAGATCGTGTCGGGGAGCGTCTGCAGTCCGCTCACCGAGGCGATCACGAGCGCGCGCGTCCGGATCGCGACCACGTTCCCGAGCGTGTCGCGCACGGTGTCGAGCGTGGCGAGTCCCACCACCTGGCCGCTCGCCGAGTCCACCTGCACCAGCGCGCGCCCCGAGATGGCGAGGAAGCGGATCGGCGCGCCGGCCACGGGCAGCCCCTTGGAGTTGTAGGCGGTGGCGTGCAGCGAGTCCACCGCGCCCGCGGTGTCGTGGATCGAGTCGCCGAGCACGACCGAGGGCAGCTGCATGGGCACGAGCTGCAGCGAGAGCACGGTGTTCGGGTTCGTGCTCACCTCGGAGCAGGCGAGCGCGGCGCCGGCGACCGCGGCGGCGCCGCCGAGGAGGAGCAGGTGCCGCCGGCCGGTCATCCGAGCCGCGCAGCGAGGAGCGTCGCGAGGTTGACGTACGCCTGGGCCGCCGGATCCGACGGATCGCGCAGCACCACCGGCTGCCCCGCCGCGAACGCCTCCGCGGCGCCCGTGCTCCGCGGGATCGCGAGGTCCATCACCATGTCCCGCGGCAGGTGCTCGCGCGCATACTCCGCCACCTTCACGCTGATCGGGCTCGCCGCGTCGTACATCGTGAGCACGATCCCGTCGAAGACGAGCCGCGCGTTGGCCGCCGCGATCTCCTGGATGCCGCGCAGGATCTGCGGCGTGGTCTGCAGCGCGAGCGGCTCGCACTGCAGGGGCACGAGCACGTGCTGGCTCAGCTCCAGCACGCGGTGCGCGATCGGCCCCAGCCCCGGCGGCGTGTCCACCACCACCACGTCGCAGCGCTCGCGCGCGATCCGCAGCACCTCGTGCAGCCCCGCCGTCTGCTCCACGCTGTGGTGGAAGCGCGTGTGGTCCGACTCCCCCGTCACCGAGCCGGCGAGGATCACGCGCAGCCAGGGGAGCGCGGTGGGGAGGATCACCTCGCGCAGCGACTTCGCGCCGCTCAGGTAGTCCGAGATGCCGAACGGGGGATGCCCGCGGCGGAGCCCCACGCCGAAGCGCACCGCGCCCTGCGGGTCGGCGTCCACGAGCAGCGTCTTGAGCCCGCGGCGCGCGAACGCCGCCGACAGGTTCACCGCGGTCGTCGTCTTGCCGACGCCGCCCTTCTGGCTGACGATCGCGAGGACGGGCCCCACCGGCTACTGCGGCTCCGGCAGGGAATCCGCGCCGGCGCCGTCCCGCATCCGCGCGAGCGTCTGCTCGGCGTGCGCGATCCACTGCGCCGCGTCCTCTCCCTTCGGCGGATGCTCCAGGAAGGCGCGCAGGTGCGTCTCCGCGCCCGCCATGTCGCCGCGCTTGAGCAGCAGGAAGGCGAGCCCGTAGTGCGCGCCGGAATGGCGCGGGTCGATCTCGAGCGCGCGCTTGTAGCTGCGCAGCGCCTCGTCCACGCGGCCGGTGCGGGTGCAGGCGATCGCCAGGTTCGTCACGATCTTCGGGTCGTTGGGGAAGTCGCGGAGCGCGAGACGGTACGACGTGAGCGCCGCATCGTAGTTCCCCTGCCGCTCCAGGGCCAGCGCCTCACCGAGATAGTCCACGCGCGGCGGGCGCGCCGAACGGCCGGATGAGCCCCCGAAGAGGCGGCGCCACCATGACATGGCGCAAAGTTACCGATTCGGAACGGACGGAGCAACACGCGCGCGCTGTCGGCGGCCCGCGCGCCGCGGTAGCTTATCGGTCCCCTCACCGCGCACCCCGGAGCCCCCATGCCGCCACGCCAGAGATCGGTGGACCAGTCACGCGGCATCATGGAGGTCGACTGGCCGCTCTTCGGCGAGCTCTCGCGCGCGCTCGCCCTCAAGGTGGCGCGCAGCTACGACCCGGAGATCGTCGTCGGCGTCGCGACGGCGGGGGTCGTCCCCGGCGCGGTGATCGCCGCGATCCTCGACCGCGAGTTCCACTCCATCGTGGTGAGCCGCCGCCTCGGCGCGTCCGGCGTGCGCGAGACGCCGCAGGTGCTCGGCGCCGCGCCCCCCGCCGTGCGCGGGCGCCGCGTGCTCGTGGTCGACGAGACCTGCGACAGCGGCGACACCCTCCGCCTCGCGGTGGCCGCGGTCGTGAACGCCGGCGCCGCCGACGTGCGCACCGCCGTCGGCTTCCGCACCGGGAACTACACCCCCGACTTCGCCGGGCTGGAGACGGAGAGCCGCATCGTCCTCCCGTGGGACAAGGAGGTGCTCGTGAACGGCGAGCTGACGATGAAGCCGGAGTACCGCTAGGCCAGCTGGCGCGCCGCGTCCTGGTAGGACGTCCCGCGCTCCATCTCCTGGAAGATGTGCTGCAGCACCTCGCTGCTCCCGAGCAGGAAGCGGCAGCGCGGCGCGCCCATCGAGCGGCACTCCACCTCGAGCACCGCGAGCGGCGCGCCGGAGAGGCGGCCGAAGAAGTCGGCGAACATCCCCGTCGTGAAGTGGCAGGCCGGGTGGTCGAGCGCCGCCTGCGGGTCCGCCTCCCCCCAGTCCGCCGTCTCGACCATGGCCACGGCGTCGCTCAGCGCGCTCACCGTGAGCGTCCCCCAGCCGAGCTCCTTGAAGAAGAGCGACGCGCGGTGCGTGAACTCGCTCATCTCCAGCTCCTCCGGGTTCGCCTTCCCCTGCGCGCGCAGCCAGTCGCGGAAGCACTCGAAGACGACGTCGCCGCCGGCGTAGCCGGCCTCCTGGATGCACGAGGACGCGGCGGGCCCCGCCTCGCGCAGCAGCGCCTGGCGGAGCGCCGCGAGCGCGGTGCGGCTCACGGCGACGAGTTCGTTGTCCGACAGTTCGATGTGCTGGATCATCCCGGTCCCCGCGGTTGTCACTGCCCTCGCGTGCGGCGCAGCAGCTCGGCCTCGTCGATGGTCTCGATCCCGAGTGCACGCGCCTTCTCGAGCTTGCTCCCCGCATCCTCCCCCACCACCACGACGCTG
The DNA here is from genome assembly GCA_035524735.1 of Gemmatimonadaceae bacterium. Lineage (GTDB taxonomy): Bacteria > Gemmatimonadota > Gemmatimonadetes > Gemmatimonadales > Gemmatimonadaceae > DATKOH01. The sequence continues at coordinate 2,058 of DATKOH010000169.1, read as the reverse complement.
GTCGCCTTGCTCACGCTCGACGCCACGCGGCCGCCGTGCGCCTCGACCAGCGCCGACGCCTCCGCGCGCGAGAGCGTCGGGAGCGTCCCAGTGATGACGACCGTCATGCCCGCGAGGCCACTCCCGGCCTGCGCCGGCGCGGGCTCGTCCATGCGCACCCCCGCCGCCGCCAGCCGGTCCACGAGCGCGTTCGCATCCACGTCCTCGAACCACGCCGCGACGGAGGCCGCGATCGTGCCGCCGATGCCGCGCACCTCCGCGATCTCGGCGGCGCTCGCGCGGCGCAGCCGGTCCATGTGCCCGAAGTGGCGGGCGAGCAGCTCCGCCGTCCCCTCGCCCACGTGCCGGATCCCGAGCGCGTTGAGGAGGCGCGAGAGCGGCTGCTGCCGCGACGCGTCGATCGCCGCGATCAGCCCCGCCGCGCTCTTGTCGCCGAGGCGGTCGAGCGGCGCCAGCTGCGCCGCGGTGAGCGTGTAGAGGTCGGCCGCATCCTTCACCAGCCCCGCGCGCACCAGCTGCTCCAGGCGCGCGTACGAGAGCCCGCGGATGTCCATCGCGCCGCGCGAGGTGAAGTGCACGAGCCCCTCGAGCCGCCGCCCCGCGCAGGCGACGTTCGGGCAGTACAGCGCCACCGCCTCCTCGTCGCGCCGCACCGGCGTGTCGCACACCGGGCAGCGCGCGGGCATGCGCCAGATCCGCTCCTCCCCCGTGCGCCGCTCGGGGATGGGGCCGATCACCTGCGGGATCACCTCCCCCGCGCGCTTGACGAGCACCCAGTCCCCCTCGCGCAGGTCCTTCTCCCGGATGAGCTCCTCGTTGTGCAGTGTGGCGCGCTGGACGGTGGTGCCGCCGATCTCCACCGGCTCCAGCTCCGCCCACGGATTGAGCGCGCCCGTGCGGCCGACGTTCACCTCGATCCGCAGCAGCCGCGTGGTGGCGATGTCGGGGGCGAACTTCCGCGCGATCGCCCAGCGCGGCTCGCGGCCGCCGATGTCGCCGAGCTCCTCCTGCCGCGCCAGCGCGTTCGCCTTCACCACCACGCCGTCGATCCCGAAGTTGAGCTCGGCGCGCAGCGTGTGCTCCACGTGCTGCACGAAGGTGACGACCTCGGCGAGCGTCCCGCAGCGGCGCCGGTGCGGCTCCACCGGCACCGACCAGGACGCGAGGGTCTCGAGCAGCTCCCACTGCGTCTCGAAGGGGAGCTTCGTTCCCGCGGGGACGGCCACCGAGAAGCCGAAGAAGCGCAGCGGGCGGCGCGCCGTCTCGGCGGGGTCGAGCTGCCGGAGCGAGCCGGCGGCGGAGTTGCGCGGGTTCGCGAACACCGGCTCTCCCGCCTTCACGCGCTCGGCGTTCAGCGCCTCGAACTTGTCGAAGGGGAGGTAGCACTCGCCGCGGATCTCGAGGCGCGGCGGCACGTCCCGGCCGGTGAGGCGCAGCGGGATGTCGCGCACCGTGCGGAGGTTCGTGGTGATCACCTCGCCCGTGGTGCCGTTGCCGCGCGTCGCGCCGCGCACGAGCACGCCATCCTCATAGGTGAGGCTCACCGCGGCTCCGTCGATCTTGAGCTCGGCCGTGTAGCCCTGCGTGCGGCCGGGGCCGATGAGCTTCTCGATCCGTTCCTCCCACGCGCGCAGTTCCGCGTCGTCGAACGCGTTCGCGAGGGAGAGCATCGGCACGAGATGGTCGGCCTTCACGAAGCGCTCGGACGGGGGCGCCCCTACGCGTTGCGTGGGGGAATCCGGCGTGCGGAGCGCGGGATGCGCGGCCTCCAGCTCCTGGAGCTCGCGGAAGAGGCGGTCGTACTCCAGGTCGGAGATCTCGGGGCGGTCGAGCACGTAGTACTGGTGGCTCGCCCGCTCGAGCCGGCGGCGGAGCTCGGCGGCCCGCGCCGCCGCGCGCGCATCGGGGGACATGCGGGAAAGATAGCTGGCTTGGACGGCGAGGGGCGCGTTTGGTGGTATGCGTTTGGAAGGGCGAGGGGCGCGTTTGGTGGTGTGCGTTTGGAACGGCGAGGGGCGCGTTTCGTCGTGTGCGTTTGGAACGGCGAGGGGCGCGAGT
>DATKOH010000168.1:0-6822 GCA_035524735.1 Gemmatimonadaceae bacterium | reverse complement strand
GCGCCGCGGCGTTCCCGTAGATCGCCCACGCGATCGCCTCGAGCACCGTGGTCTTCCCCGAGCCGTTGGCGCCGATGATGCCGGTGAGCCCGGTGTCGAACACGATCCGGGTGTCCGCATGCTGGCGGAAGTTCTGCAGGGCGAGCGAGTTGAGCCTCATCCCGCGCTCCCCTCCGCGGCGGGCGCCGCCCCCGCCGCCTGGCTCGCCTCATCCGCCTCGCGCAGGTACTGCAGCCCGAGCGCGACGAGCGCCGCGCGGTCGGTGCCCGCCTCGAGCGGCCGCTTGGCCAGATAGTGCTCCACCGTCTCGGGGAGCGTCGCGCGCCGCCCCGGCGCCCCCGCCGCCGACAGCCGCGCCTGCTCCGGCGCCCGCGGGTCGAGGTGGAAGTGCATCGCGCGCCGCTTGTACTCGCGCAGCGCCTTCTGGTCCAGCTCGCGCACCACGTGGCGCGGCACGTCGCGCACGATCAGCCGCACGATCCGGTCGTCGATGCCGCCGGGCCATCCCTCCACGCGCTCGCGGATCGCCGCGTCCAGCTCCGCCGCCGACATCCCCTTCGCCGTCACCGCGGGGAGGTTCACGAGCGCACGCGCCGCCTCGAGCGGGTGGAAGCGCATGGCGCGCGCGTCGAGGTCGTATTCGATGAATCCCTTCCCCGCGAGTCCCGCCTCGCGCTCCTCCACGAGCTCCCCCCACGGGTTCGCGCTCGTGTACTCGAGCGAGCCCGCGTAGTACGCGTTCGGCGCGATCTCCCGGCACACGTGATAGTGCCCCAGCGCCACGTAGCCCCACTGCTCGGCGTGCAGCGCCTCCAGCGGGATCTCCTGCACCGCGCGATCCACGCGCGAGAGATGCTCGGGCACGATCCCCGGCAGCTCGCCGTGCAGCGCGAGCACGTTGTAGCGGAAGCCCGGCTCGGGGAGGAGATCCGTCGTTCGCGCGAGCGAGTCCGACACCGCCAGCACCGACAGCCCGCGCTCCGGGAAGCGGAAGCGCTCCACCTTCTCCGCCGCCACGTGGATGCCGAGCGGCCGGAAGAGGTTGAGGATGCACCCCATCTCGGTGGCGCGCGGGCGGTCGTGATTCCCGGCGATCATCACGATCTCCGCCTCCGGCAGCGCCGTGCGCAGCCGCTGGAACTGGAGGAAGGCGTGGATGATCGCCGCGTTCGCCGGGCGCACGGCGTGGAAGACGTCCCCCGCGATCACCACGAGGTCCGGGCGCAGGTCGATCGCACGGTCCACCGCGCGGCGGAAGGCGAGCTCCACGTCCGCTTCGCGCTGGTTGGTGCCGTTCGCGGTCAGCCGGTGGTACTGGCGGAAGCCGAGATGGAGGTCGGCGAGGTGTACGAGCCGCACCCCTGCAATCTAGGGACGGGTGAAGACGGGGCGCCAGAATCGCGCCACGCCGGCGCCCCTCACCCCGGGGGCGCCGCCCCCGCGCGTCCGGCCGGCTCGGTGCGGAGCCGCTGGGTGATCCGGGTCTCCACGCGCACGGGGGGCGCGTCGTTCCCGGGCGCCGGGGTGATCACCGAGCGGAGGGTCACCGTCACGGCCGACGCGGCCCACCAGCCCAGGCGGCGGTCCAGCACCATCGCCCCCGTGATCTCGCCGTTCGAGCCCATGCGCGCGCCGCCGCGCACGGTGCCGTCCGCCGAGTCGCGCGTGATGCGCCCGTGCAGCGCGACGTAGGCCAGCGCGCCGCCGTTCGTCAGCGAGTCCAGGCGGTACTGCACGCGCAGCCGCGCGCCGCGCCCCGCGCCCGTCTCGCCGGCGACCGGCACCGCGATGGCGTTCTGCCAGGTGGCCCCCGGGGCCACGGCGCCGCCGGGGAGCACCGACGGCAGGGCCTGCACGAAGGCGCCCACCTCAGCGTCGAGGTCGCCCGGCGCCGAGACGACGGAGGAGGCGCCGTCCGGCGCCACGCGCAGCAGCACGCGCCGCCCCTGCATGGCGCGCCGCACGCTCTCCCCGGGGCTCAGCGCCTGCGAGCCGAGGGTGAGCGTGGCCACCGAGTCGGTGACCGCGAGCATCGTGCAGCCGGCCGCGTCGCTCGTCTGCACGATGAGGCGCGCGAGGATGAGCGTGCTCGTGCTCGTGACGAGCGACGTGTCCTTCCCGTTCACCTTCGTGAGGGCGGTCATGACCACGTCGCGCTCGTAGCGCGTGCGGATCGTGTCGCCGGCGCGGGGGCGGATGCGGAGGCTCACGGCGCCCTGGGCGGCCGCGGCCGGCGCGAGCGGCATGACGGCGACCGGGGCCCAGGCGGGCGCACCGAGGAACGCCGCCAGGAGCGTGGCGCGGCGGACGAACGGGCGGGACTCGCGTGGCACGGGCGGAGGTTGCATCCTCAAGGCCTTCTGCGTCTAGGAGATGCGGCGTTCCGGCCGCGTGCCGCCCCGGCCTCGGGGCGGCCGGCCGATGCGCCCCTCAGTGTACTCCACCGTACGTCCTCGCACCCACTCGTGAACGCGCGATTCGCACTGCTCGCGACCATGCTAATGGTCGCCACCGGATGTGACAAGGCGAAGGCGTTCCTGCAGGCCGGCCAGGCCGCGGGACCGCCGCGCATCCCGCCGTCCGAGGAGCTGAATCTCTCGAATCACCCGGTGATCGTCTTCCAGGTCTTCGGCGAGACGAGCGATCCGCGCATGGTGCCGCTCGCCGCGGTCGTGGGCGGGAAGCTCACGACCATCCGGCTCAATCCCGACAACTGGCAGCGCTTCGACGCGCAGTACCTGCGCCGGGGACGCAGCTACACGGCGTACCAGGACGGACGCGCCGACGGCGCCGCGGAGGTGCGGCAGGGGATGTGGGAGCGGCCGGGGCAGACGCTGTACACGCTCCCCGGGTGCAAGACGCTGACGCCGATCGCGTCGGTGCGCACCACGGCGGCGAAGTTGCGCAACGACTTCACGCTGGAGATGCTCGCGTCCAACGGGCAGCTCGGCACGACGCGCGCCCCGCAGCCGATGGCGGCGGCGGAGATCTCGCGGATCGCGCACGCGGTGGGCGCGCAGGTGGCGCAGGCGTCGGGGATCAAGCCGAAGGTGCTCGACTCGCTCGATTTCCACGCGGTGGCCTTCCCCAGCGGCGCGACGAAGGGGAACACCATCGTCGCCTCCTTCATCGATCCCTCCGCGGAGAACGCCTCCTCCACCAACGCGAAGACCACGCACCTGCTGATCGTGGCCGACCGCGACAGCGCGGGCGCCTGGCACGCCACCTTCACGCACCGGATCAACGGTCCGCTGCAGGCCGCCGCCTTCCGCCGCTACTTCGACCACCTCGACATGACGGGGGACGGCGTGGACGAGATCATCCTCGAGGGCTGGCAGTTCGGCGGCGACACCTTCCTCTCCGTCCTCGGGTGGAAGGACGGCAAGTGGTCGGAGGTCTTCCGGTCGCGCTCGAACTGGTGCCTGGACGAGCGTCCCGCGCCCTGAGGCGCGGCCGCTACTCGGCGCCGAGGTCCCAGGCCTGCTCGAGGTCCTTCTTCGAGTAGGCGCGGAAGGCGGTGAGCGTCTGCGTGCGCTCGAGGCCGGGCACCGCCGCGAACTCCTCGGTCACCACGCGCGCGATCTCCTCGTACTGCGCCACGCGCACGAGCGCGACGAGGTCCCACTCGCCCGACACCGAATAGACCTCGCTCACGCCCTTGACGCCGGCGAGCTTGAGCGCCGCCTGCGGGATGCGCTTGGGGTCGCACTTGATCAACACGATGGTCGTGATCACTCGTCCGCCGGGAAGGGGGGCACGCTCAGGAGCCAGAGGCCCGCCAGGACCTCCCGCTCGTCCAGGTCCACCAACAGGTCGCGCGCGATGCGCACGGTGCGCGACGCGCGGTGGCCGCCGAGCCGGAAGTGGATGACGCTCTCTTCCGGGTCCGCCTCCGCGTCGATCGCGGTGTCCATCTGCAGCACCGCCACCGCCTCGTGCGCGCGCCGCGCCGGGACGGCGAGGCGCGCCGATTCCACCTCGCCCGGCGCGCGCAGCCCCGCGCGCTTCCGCACGTCGGGCCACACGGCCACCTCCACCCCGCGGAGGCGGCCGCCCTTCACGTCGAGGATGAGCCAGGAGCCGTCGTTGCCGGCCAGTTCGACCGAGCCCGAGAGCCCCGGCCCGTCACCGGGATCGGGGAGATGCGCGGTGAGGATCGCGGTGTCGGTGTCCCACCGGTACTCGACCGGCGCCGGAGCGCCGTTCGCGGGCTCGACCTGGACGGAGATCTCCACGCGCCTCCTCCCTGATGGAGGCAAAGATACGTCCGGTCCCGTGCGCCGCCAGCGTCCGGAGCGCTACGCGTTGCGGGCGCGCCAGAGCGCGATGAGCCGCCGCACCCCGGTGAGGACCTGCTCCTTCGGCGCGGCGTAGGAGAGGCGCACCCACGAGGGGGTGAGGAAGGCGCTCCCCGGCACGATGGCCACGTCGTGCTCCTCGAGCAGCGCGCGCGCGAAGTCCGCCCCCGGGTCGCCGGGGGCGCCGTCGGGGGCGATGCGCACGTAGAAGTAGAAGGCGCCCGCCGGGTGCACGTAGGGGAGCCGCGGCTCCGCGCGCATCTCGGCGATCACCGCGTCGCGCCGGGCGCGGAACTCCGCGACCATCGCCGCGATCGCCGGCTCGGCCGCCGCGCGGTCGGAGAGCGCGGCGAGCGCCGCGTGCTGCGACACCGCCGCCGCATTCGACGTCGTGTGCGACTGGAAGGCGGTCATCGCCGACGCGAGCGCGCGCGGCGCGATCGCCCACCCGATCCGCCAGCCGGTCATCGCGTACGCCTTCGCCACCCCATCCACGATCACGAGCCGGTCGCGGCGCGCCGCGAGATCGAGCAGCGAGGGCGCCGGCGCGTCGTACGCGATGCGGCGGTAGATCTCGTCGCTGATCACCCACCAGCCGCGCGCCTCGGCGAGCCGCAGGATCTCGCGCAGCGCCGCGTCATCGTACACGGCGCCGGTGGGATTGCACGGCGAGTTCAGCATGAGGCCGCGCGTGCGCGGCGTCGCGGCGGCGTCGAGCGCCGCGGCCGTCACCATCAGGCCGCGCGCCGCATCGCCGGGCACGGGCACCGCCGTGGCGCGCGCGAGCGCGGTCATCTCGTAGTAGCTCGTCCAGCTCGGCGTCGGGATCAGCACCTCGTCCCCCGGGCCGAAGAGCGCGAAGCAGGCGTTGAAGAGCGACTGCTTCGAGCCGGTGGAGACGACCACGTCCTTCGCATCCACCGGCTCGGCGCCGCGGTAGCGCGCGTTCGCGTCCGCGGCGATCGCGTCGCGCAGGGGGAGGATCCCCTCGGTGGCCGTGTAGTGCGTGGCGCCGCGCTCGACCGCGGCGCTCGCCGCCGCGCGGATGAACTCCGGCGTGTCGAAGTCGGGCTCCCCCGCGCCGAGGTCGATCACGGGGCGCCCCGCCGCCTTCATCGCCTTGGCGCGCGCCGACACGGCGATCGTGGCCGATTCCTTCAGGAACGCGATGTTGGCGGACGGCGCGTAGCCGCGCGCGGTCGGGTCGGTCAACGGTCCCGTGATGGCTGGAGTGAGCGAGGGAGCGACGCTATACTTTACCGCAGTGCACGCGGCGGCGCCATTGAAAACGGGGGCGGGTACGGACATGGAGCGAGCGGAAGAGACCGGGACCGAACGCGCCGGCGTGGCGCGCGGCCAGAACGTGCTCCATGTGCTGCCGCAGGACGCGGCGGCGGTGGCGCAATTCCTCGACCCCGTGCTCGGGCGCATCGCCCCCGACGCCGCGGAGACGCAGGTCCTCGCGGTGACGCCGGACGACGAGACGGCGGTGCTGATCGCGGAGGCCGCCACGCGCACGAGCGCGGGCGCTCCCTTCCGCGTCCTCCCGGTGACCGGCACGCGGCGCGCCACGCGCCTCCTGCGCGCGCGCCCCGCGATCGTGGTCGCCGGCTCCCCGCTCGAGCTGCTCACGCTCCTGCACGACTCCGCGCTCAAGCTCGGCGGCGTGCGGCACGTGATCATCGCCTGGGCCGACGTGCTCACCGAGGGGACGGCCGCCGCGGGCGCGGTGGCCGACGCCCTCGCCGCGGTGCTCGCGGAGGTGCCCAAGGAGGCGGCGCGCACGGTGGTGACGTCGCAGCTCACGCCGGCGGTGGAGGCGCTCGTGGAGCGCTACGCCTGGCGCGCGCGCCGCACGGGCGTCGTGGCCGCCGCCGACGGCGTGCCGGTGGACCTCGCGTACATCGCCGTGGCGCCGCGCGCGCGGGCGCGCGCGCTCCGGCGGCTGCTCGACGACCTCGATCCGGAGCTCGCCGCCGTGTACGTGCGCAGCGACGACGCCGAGAAGGAGGTGCGCGCGATCGCGCGCGCGCTCGGCGTGGCCGACGGCGACGCGGGCGTGCAGGTGACGCGCGGCGCGCCGGTGCCGGGGGCCACGCTCACGGTGCTGTACGAGTCCCCCCTCGACCGCGAGACCCTCGCCGCGCTGCACGCCGCCGGCGGGCGCCTGGTGGCGCTCGCGGCGCCGCGGCAGCTGCCGGGGCTCCGCGCGCTCTCGGGGGGCGGGCGCGTGGTGCCGCTCACCCTCTCGGGGCCCTCCGCGCACGCGCGGTCGCGCGAGGAGAAGGTGCGCGGCGAGCTGCGCGAGGTGCTCGGCGGGGGGATCCCCGCGCGCGAGCTGCTCGCGCTGGAGCCGCTGCTCGCGGAGTACGACGGCGTGGAAGTGGCGGCCGCGGCGCTGCGGCTGCTCGAGCGCGCGCGCGAGCGCGCCGCCGAGCTGGCCTCCGACCGCGAGGCGCCGGGACGCGCGCCGGCGGCGGGCGCGGCCCCCGCGTTCGCGCGCCTCTACATCAACGGCGGCGCG
>DATKOH010000167.1:0-14726 GCA_035524735.1 Gemmatimonadaceae bacterium | reverse complement strand
GTTTGGAAGGGCGAAGGGCGCGTTTGGGCCTGAGCGTTTGGAAGGGCGAAGGGCGCGGTTGGGCGTGAGCGTTTAGAGGGGCGGGAGTGGGAGGGGGCGGCGTCAGTTGGCGCTGGGGCCGCCGGTGCTGGCGGGCATGGTGGGGCGGTTCTGGCGGGCGAGCACGGTGAGGATCCTCACCAGCGTGGTGTGGAGGTCGATGCGTCCCTCCGCGACGTCGACACCGAGGGCGCCGCGCGCCTTGAAGTACCAGTCGCGAGCCTCGCGAGCCGAGCCCAGCGCGAATTCGTAGTACCGGCCGCGGTCGCGCGGGCCGAGGCGGCTGTACCCCTCCGCGATGTTGGCGCTGATCGAGGAGGTCGCGCGGGCGAGCTGTGCGGCGACATGATCGTACTCGCCGTGGCGGGCCAGGCGCGTGGCGTCGGCATGTCCCAACTCCCCCGCGTAGAGCGCGGTGCGGTACACGCGAAGGCTCCATAGCGGATCGGCACGCAGCCGCTCGGGCACCGACCCTTCCCACTCCTCGTACGTCACATCTCGCTCCGCGCGCAGGGGACGCCAATCTCGCCCCGCGCCGCGCCGAGTCCATCACCGCTCCATCGCGTCCCCCATCATTCCACTCCCGCCCGCGCCCTCCCCAACGCCCACGCCCAACCGCGCCCATCGCCGTTCCAAACGCCCACGCCCAACCGCGCCCTTCGCCGTTCCAAACGCCCACGACCAAACGCGCCCTTCGCAGCGCCAAACGCCCACGACCAAACGCGCCGTTCGAAGCGCCAAACGCCCACGACCAAACGCGCCCTTCGCCCTATTCCCACTCTATCGTCGCCGGCGGCTTCGAGCTCACGTCGTACACGACGCGATTCACCCCCTTCACCTCGTTCATGATCCGGTTGGCGATGGCGCCGAGCACGTCGTGCGGGAAGGGATACCAGTCGGCCGTCATCCCGTCCTGGCTCGTGACCGCGCGCAGCGCGCACACGTTCTCGTAGGTGCGGAAGTCGCCCATGACGCCGACGCTCTTCACGGGCAGGAGCACCGCGAAGGCCTGCCAGATCTCATCGTACAGCCCGGCCTCGCGGATCCCCTCGAGGTAGATCGCGTCCGCCTTGCGCAGGGTGTCCAGCTTCTCGCGAGTGACGTCGCTCAGGATGCGGATGGCGAGCCCCGGCCCGGGGAATGGATGCCGCCCGACCATCTCCTCCGGCAGCCCGAGCTCGCGGCCGACGTTGCGCACCTCATCCTTGAACAGTTCGCGGAGCGGCTCGATGAGCTTGAACTTCATCCCCGGCTTGAGCCCGCCCACGTTGTGGTGCGTCTTGATCGTGACGCTCGGGCCCCCCTTGGGCGACGCGGACTCGATGACGTCGGGGTAGAGCGTCCCCTGCACGAGGAACTCGACCCCCTCCCCCACGCCGGCCGCCGCCTCCTCGAAGACGTCGATGAAGGTGTGGCCGATCCGGCGGCGCTTCTCCTCGGGATCCTCGATGCCGGCGAGCTGCTCCAGGAACCGTTCCGACGCATCCACGGTGATGAGATGGATGCCGAGATTCGCGCGGAAGGTGCGCTCGACCTGCTCGCGCTCGTGCATCCGGAGGAGCCCGTGGTCCACGAAGATGCAGGTGAGCCGGTCGCCGATGGCGCGGTGCACGAGGGCCGCCGCCACTGCGCTGTCCACGCCCCCGGAGAGGCCGCAGATGACGCGCGCCGTCCCCGACTGTTCGCGGACCTTCGCGATCTCCTCCTCGATGAACTTCCCTGCGGTCCACGAGGGCTCCGCGTGGCAGATGTCGAAGAGGAAGTTCGCGATGATCTCGCGCCCGCGCGGCGTGTGCGCCACCTCGGGATGGAACTGCACGCAGTGCACGGGCTTCGTCTGGTGCCGCATGCCCGCGATGGCGACGCTCGCGCTGGAGGCGGTGACGACGAATCCCTTGGGCACCTTCTCGACGTGGTCGCCATGGCTCGCCCACACGGTGAGCTTCTCGTCGCGGTCGAAGCCGGCGAAGAGGCCGGAGGGCTCCCGCACCGTGAGCTCCGCGCGCCCGTATTCGCGCCGCCCCGCGTTGATCACCTCGCCGCCGGCGAGGTGCGCGAGCAGCTGCATCCCGTAGCAGATGCCGAGCACCGGCGCGATGTCGAGGATGGCGGGATCGGCGGTGGGCGCGCCGGCGTCGTACACGGAGTTCGGGCCGCCGCTCAGGATGATCCCCGTCGGCTTCCAGCCCCGGATCCACTCCACGCTGCGCGTGGGCGGGTGGATCTCCGAGTAGACGCGCGCCTCGCGCACGCGCCGCGCGATGAGCTGGGTGAACTGCGAGCCGTAGTCGAGGATCAGGATGCGGCTGGGGGCGCTCACTAGCGGGGCCACTCCTTGGCGGGCAGCGTGAGGAACTCCACCTTCCGCGTGTCGAGATCGAGGATGGCGGCGCTCGGCGTGCCGTAGAGCCAGCCGCACGCCTCGCCGGGATTGAGGATGAGCGAGTCTCCCACGCTCTTCATCCGCTGCTCGTGGGTGAAGCCGTGGATCACGATGCCGTGCTCGGCCACCGAGCGCTCGCTCACGTCGCCGATGTCGTGCACGAGGAGGATGCGCGCGCCGGCCACCTCCACGCTGTGCGGCGACTCGAAGAGCTCGATGCCGATGCCGCGCGCCGCCTCCATGCGCAGCGCCTCGTGGTCGCCGTCGATGCGCCCGAAGACGCCCGCGAGCGTGAGCCCCGCCTCGATCACGGGGCGCAGCGCGAAGGGGGCGCAGTAGTCCCCCGCGTGCAGCACGAGCCCCGCCCCCGCCTCCCGGAAGCGGCGGCAGAACTCCGCCACCGCGGGGACGCGATCGTGTGTGTCCGCCAGCACGCCGACGCGCATCAGGCGCTCCTCCAGGCTGGCGCGTCGGGCTCGAGGCGGACGAGATCCTCGTATCGCTCGCGCGCGGTGACGATCGCGAAGCGCTCCCCCTCCACCATCACCTCGGCGGCGCGGGGGCGCGAGTTGTAGTTCGAGCTCATGACGTAACCGTACGCCCCCGCCGAGCGGATGGCGAGCAGGTCCCCCTCCTCCACGCGCTCGATGTCGCGGTCGAGGGCGACGAAATCGCCGCTCTCGCAGACGGGGCCCACGACGTCGGCGGTGAGGCGGCCGCCGCGCGGGCGCACCGCCTCCACGAGGTGGAAGGCGTTGTAGTGCGACGGGCGCAGGAGGTCGTTCATCCCGGCGTCGATGATCACGTAGTCGCGTCCCCCCGACCGCTTCCGGTAGAGCACGCGCGCGACGAGCACGCCGGCGTTGCCGACGAGGAAGCGCCCCGGCTCCACGATCAGCTGCAGCCCGCTCGCGGCCACGAGGGGGAGCACGGCGTCGGCGAAGGCCTGCGCGTCCATCGGGATCTCGGTGTCGTACGTCACGGCGAGCCCGCCGCCGATGTCGCAGTAGCGGAGGTCGGCCGCCCCTTCCTCCTTCAGCGTGGCGTGCAGCTCGAGCAGCCGCATCACGCCCTCGCGGTACGGGTCGAGGTGCGAGAGCTGCGACCCGATGTGCATGTCGAGCCCCGCGAGCCGCACGTGCGCCATGCCGAGCGCGAGGCGCGCGGTGGCGAGCGCCTCCTCGTACGGGATGCCGAACTTGTTGCCGCGTTCGCCGGTGCGGATGTAGTGGTGCGTGTCGACGCGCACCTCGGGGTTGACGCGCAGCGCCACGGGGGCGACGGCGCCCAGGCTCCCGGCGACGCGGTCGAGCAGCCGGAGCTCGCTCTCGGACTCGACGTTCACGAGGAGGATCCCCGCGGCGAGCGCCTCGCGCAGCTCCCCTTCGGTCTTCCCCACCCCGCTGAACACGATGTCCTTCCCCTCGAAGCCGGCGCGGCGCGCGCGGAAAAGCTCGCCCCCCGACACGATGTCGACGCCGGCGCCGAGCGCGCGGAGGAGGCGGAGCACGGCGAGGCTCGAGTTGGCCTTCACGCTGTAGTGGACGCGGTGGCGCACGGGCGCGAGCGCGCGCGACAGGCGCTCGTACGCCTCGCGGATCGCGCCGCCCGAGTAGACGTAGGCGGGCGTGCCCGCCACCGCGGCGATGGCGTCCAGCGGCACGCCCTCGCAGGCGAGCACGCCGTCCACGCGCGCGAGGCCGGCGCTCAGTACGCCTTCGCCCACAGCGCCTCCTCCGTCGCCTTGCCGCCGCACTTGAGGCAGCTCTTCGGCGCGTCGGGGGTGCGGAACTCCGCGTCGGGGAGCACGCGGATCGTGGCCTTGGTCTCCTCCTTGATCTCCGCCTCGCACTTCGGATCGCCGCACCAGCCGGCGTACACGAACGCCCCCTCGCCGTCCATCACGTCCTTGAACTTCGCCCACGTGATGGCGCCGCGGATCGAATGCGCCTCGCGGCGCTCCTTCGCCGCCGCGAGCATCGCGTCCTGCATCGCGGCGAGCGTGGCCTTGAGCTCGGCGCCGAGCGTGGCGAGGGGCACGAACTTCTTCTCGCCGCTGTCGCGCCGCACCACCACGGCCTGCTGCTTGTCGAGGTCGCGCGGGCCGATCTCGAGGCGGATGGGCACGCCGCGCAACTCCCACTCGTAGTACTTGGCGCCGGGCTTCATCGTCTCGCGCGCATCCACGTGCATGCGGAGGCGCGCGTCGCCGAGCGCGTAGTCGCCGAGCTCGGCCACGAGCTTGTGCGCCGCCTCGAGCACGCGGGCCTTCTCGTCGTCGCTCCGCCAGATGGGCACGATCACCACTTCGGTGGGCGCCAGACGCGGCGGCACGCGGAGCCCCTTGTCGTCGCCGTGCGTCATCACGAGCCCGCCGATGAGCCGCGTGCTCACCCCCCAGCTCGTGTTCCACGCGAAGTCGGTGCCGCCGCTCTCGGTCTGGAACTTGAGCTCGAAGGCCTTCGCGAAGTTCTGCCCCAGGTTGTGCGACGTGCCGGCCTGCAGCGCCTTGTTGTCCTGCATCATCGCCTCGCACCCGTAGGTGCGCAGCGCGCCGGCGAACTTCTCCGACTCGGTCTTCCGCCCGGTGACCACCGGCATCGCCATGAATGATTCCATGAACGTGCGGTACACGCCGAGCATCTTGCGCGTCTCGGCCTCCGCCTCGTCGTGCGTGGCGTGCGCGGTGTGCCCTTCCTGCCAGAGGAACTCGAGCGTGCGCAGGAAGAGGCGCGTGCGCATCTCCCACCGCACCACGTTGGCCCACTGGTTGATGAGCAGCGGCAGGTCGCGGTAGCTCTGCACCCACTTGGCGAACATCGCGTAGATGATCGTCTCCGACGTGGGGCGGATGACGAGCGGCTCCTCGAGCGCCTTCCCGCCGCCGTGCGTCACCACGGCGGTCTCCGGCGCGAAGCCCTCGACGTGCTCCGCCTCCTTCGACAGGAAGGACTGCGGGATGAGGAGCGGGAAGTAGGCGTTCCGGTGGCCGGTGGCCTTGAACATGTCGTCGAGGCCGCGCTGGATGCGCTCCCAGATGCCGTAGCCGTCGGGGCGGATGACCATGCAGCCGCGCACGGGGGAGTAGTCCGCGAGTTCGGCGCGGAGCACCACCTCGTTGTACCACGCGCTGAAGTCCTCGGCACGGGTGGGGAGCTTCTTGTCGTCAGCCATTGCGGAAAGGTTTCCGGTTTCGGGTTTCAGATGTCCGGGACTACTGCGTCGCCAACCACTGCTCCAATCGCACGTGCCGTTCGGAACCGTCGGACAGGTCCTTGATCGTGGCTTCGCCTCGCTGCACCTCGGCCAGGGACAACAGCACAGCTTGCCGGGCGCCGGCGGTGCTGGCGGCCTTCAATTGGCGGGCGAGCTTCTGGGCGCCGAGGGCGTATTCCACGCTACGGCCGCGGGCGCGGAGGCCCGAAGCGACGCGCATGGCGATCGCGACGTCGACGTCCTCGGCGAACGCGACCCAGAAGTCGAGCGCTGGTTCGTGCGCGGGCATGAGCTTCCGGTCGCGGAGCAGCTCGCCGAGGACGACGTCGCCCATGCCGAAGCCGAGAGCGGGCATCGCGACGCCGCCGAGCTGCTGGAGGAGGTCATCGTAGCGGCCGCCGCCGCAGATCGCGCGCAGCTCGCCCTTGGCGTCGAAGAGTTCGAAGACGATGCCGGTGTAGTAGGCGAGGCCGCGCACGATGGAGAGGTCGAGCCGGACCCAGTCGGCTATGCCGAGACTGGCGACATAGTCGAAGTACCGCTTGAGCGGTTCATACGCGGCCTCCGCTCTCGCATCCCTGACCTCGGTCTCGAGTCCCGCGCGATCGGTGGCGGCGCCGGCGATCCGGAAGATCGGCGTGCTCCTCGTCCGGTCGATTCCCGCCTTCTCCAATCGGTCCTTCAGCACCTCGTCGGGGTCGCGTCCCAGCTTGTCGAGGGCAGCGAATGCCGCCGGAAGCTCCGACGCCTGGATCCCGTTGCCTTGAAGGAGGGCGCTGATCAGCCGACGGTCCGACACCCGCGCCACGACATCCTGCTGCGTCAGCCCCAGCACCTGCATGATCCCCACCGCCGCCGCGAGCAGCTCGGCGTCCGCCGTCACGTCCGGCTCGCCGAGGATGTCCATGTTCAGCTGGAAGTGCTCGCGCAACCGCCCGCGTTGCTGCCGCTCGTAGCGGAAGAGCTGCGGGATCGAGAACCAGCGCACCGGCTTCCGCAGCGCGTTCGCGCGCGCCGCCGCCATGCGCGCGAGCGTGGGCGTCATCTCCGGCCGGAGCGACACTTCCCGCCCCCCCTTGTCGGTGAAGCCGTAGAGCTGCCCGGCGATCTCCTCCCCGCTCTTCTTCGTGTAGAGCTCCAGGGGCTCGAGGGGCGGGCCGTCGTATTCGGAGAAGCCGAAGCGGCGCGCCACGTCGCGCCAGGCGGCGAAGATGTGGGCGCGCTCGGCGAACTCGGCAGGGTAGAAGTCCCGGAAGCCGGGGAGGGCGCCTGGAGCCATGGGGGAATTTACCCGGCCGTGAGAGAGCCGGGCAAGCGCGACATCGCGTCGCCCACGGTGTGGAAGGAGCCGGTGACGAGCGTCGTGGCGGCGCCCTCGCGCGCGCGGGCGAGCGCGCGGTCGAAATCGGGCTCCCCTTCCGCCGCCCAGCCGCAGGACGCGGCCAGCGCCAAGGGCTCCTCGATGGACCAGGCCCTTTCGGCGGGCACGCTCGGCGGGAGCGTGAGCACGAAGCGGTCTACGTGCGGCGCGAGGGCCCGCATCATGGCCGGCCAGTCCTTGTCCCGCAGCACGGAGAGGAGGCAGACGATGGGGCGCGGCGGGCGCACGGCCGCGAGCGAGTCGCAGAGCACCCCCACGCCGTCGGGATTGTGCGCCACGTCGAAGAGGAAGGTCCCCCAGGGCTGGAAGCGGCCGGCGAGGCGCACGGAGCGCAGCGCGCGCTCGGCGTCGCTCGCGGCGGCGCTCCAGGGGCTCCCCGCGGCCTCCAGCATGGCGATCGCCGTGGCGGCGTTGGCCGCCTGGTGGACACCGATGAGCGGCGTGGAGAGCCGGCGGCGCCGCGCCCCATCCACGAGCGTGAAGCTCGTGCCGTCGCCGCGCACCGTGACCTCCTCCAGCGGCGCCTCCTCGGCGAGCACGCGCACCGGCGACGCGCCGGCCTCGCGCGCCAGCCGCGCGAGGAGCGCGCGGATGCGCGGGTCGCGCTCCCCGATCACCGCGGGGACGCCGCCCTTGAAGATCCCCGCCTTCTCGGCGGCGATCAGCTCCGTGGTGGCGCCGAGGTACTGCATGTGATCGAGGCCGATGGAGGTGATGCCGGCCACGAGCGGCGTGATGATGTTCGTCGAGTCCAGACGCCCGCCGAGCCCCACCTCGATCACCGCCACATCCACCTGCGACGCGGCGAAGTGCTCGAAGGCGATGCACGTCGTGGCCTCGAAGAAGGTGGCGCCCACGCGCTCCACCTCCGGCGTCCAGCGCGCGATGGATTCGACCATCGCGTCCTCGGACATCGGCGCCCCGTTCACGCAGATCCGCTCGCGGAAGTCGACGAGGTGCGGCGACGTGTAGCGCCCCACGCGCAGCCCGCGGGCGCGGAGGAGGGCGTCCAGCGTGGCCACCGCGCTCCCCTTCCCGTTCGTCCCCGCCACGTGGAAGCTGGGGAAGCGCTCGTGCGGATCGCCCATCGCGCGCGCGAGCGCCCGCGTGGTGTCGAGGCCGAGCTTCCATCCGCCGGTGACGCGTGCGAAGAGATACTCGAGCGCGCCGGCGTACGAGGTCAGGGTGACGTCCACCCCGCCGCCGCCGGCTGATGGCTCATGTGCCTGAGGAGCGTGCCCACGGTGGCCTTCAGCTCCTTCCGGTGCGCGACCACGTCCACCATGCCGTGCTCCAGCAGGAATTCCGCCGTCTGGAAGCCCTCGGGGAGGTCCTGCCCGATCGTCTGCTTGATCACGCGCGGCCCCGCGAAGCCGATCACCGCGCCCGGCTCGGCCACGATCGCGTCGCCGAGCATCGCGAAGCTCGCGCTCACGCCGCCGGTAGTGGGATTCGTGAGGATCGACACGTAGGGGATCCGGCGCTCGGCGAGCTGCGCGAGGATGGCGCTCGTCTTCGCCATCTGCATGAGCGAGAGCACGCCTTCCTGCATGCGCGCGCCGCCGGAGGCGGAGATGATCACGAGCGGATACTTCCGCTCGAGGGAGCGCTGGCCGAGGCGCGCGATCTTCTCCCCCACCACGGAGCCCATCGAGCCGCCCATGAAGGCGAAGTCCATCGCGCCCACGTTCACCGGCATGCCGCCGAGGGTGCCGCTCACGGTGACGATGGCGTCGGAGGAGCCCGCGTTCCCCATCGCCTTCTTCAGGCGCGCAGGGTACTCGGGGAAGCCGAGCGGGTCCTTGGAGCGCACGTCCTCGTCGAGCTCCTCGTAGCTGTTCTCGTCGAGGAGGATGGCCAGGTATTCGCCGGCGCGGATGCGGCGGTGGTACTCGCAGTTGGGGCACACGTTGAGGTTCTGCACGAACTTGATGCGCAGGTCCGTGTGCCCGCACGCCTCGCACTTCTCCCAGGCGTCCGCCGGGATCTCGAGCTTCTCCCGCCGCGGCTGCCGGGGCTTCTTCTCCTTGCGGAACCAGGCCATCCGGGAAATGTGCCCCCCGGCGGGGGGAGGGGCAAGGATGCGCCCCGCGACGGGGCTAGACGGCGAACTCGCCCGTCCGGGCGCCGCGCCCCTCGCTCGCGATGCGCGCCAGGATGCCGATCGAGATCCAGCTGCTGACCATGAAGCTGCCGCCGTAGCTGAAGAAGGGGAGCGGAATGCCGGTGATCGGCATGAGGTTGAGCGTCATGCCGATGTTGACGATGATGTGCACCAGCCACACGGCGCCCAGCCCCACGGCCACGAGGCTCCCCACCGGCTCGCTGGCGCTCGACGCGATGCGCACCACGCGCCGCAGCAGGAGGAGGAAGAGCGCGAGCGCCACGAGCACGCCGATGAACCCCAGCTCCTCGCCGAGCACGGCGAAGATGAAGTCGGTGTGCTGCTCGGGGAGGAAGGCGAGGCGTTTCTGCGTGCCGCCGA
The DNA here is from genome assembly GCA_035524735.1 of Gemmatimonadaceae bacterium. Taxonomy (GTDB): domain Bacteria; phylum Gemmatimonadota; class Gemmatimonadetes; order Gemmatimonadales; family Gemmatimonadaceae; genus DATKOH01. The sequence continues at coordinate 5,222 of DATKOH010000167.1, read as the reverse complement.
GGTATCCCTTGCCCAGCCAGCCGCCGGAGCCGATCGCCACCTTGGACTGCATGACGTGCCAGCCGCTGCGCAGGGGATCGAAGCTCGGGTCGATGAAGTTGAGCAGTCGGTGCTGGCGGTACGGCGCGAGGCGCTCCCAGAGCTTGGGGGCCACGACGCCCATGGCGAGGTTCGCGAGCACGAGCGACGTGCTCTCGACCAGGTACGGCCGGTACCAGAACACGATGGCGAGGAAGAGGAGGAACCACGCCCCCCAGAGCCCGGTGCTGAAGGCGAGCACGAGGCTCACCGCCGGCGATGCGAGCAGCACGAGCAGCCGCCAGTCGGTGCCGATCCACCAGAGCATCGCGAAGAGCACCGGCACGAGCACGATCGCGCTCCCGAGATCGTGCTCCGCGAGGATGAGCACGCAGGGGACCATCACGATGAGCACGGCGCGCCAGAGGTCGAAGAGCGAGCGCGGCGGTTCGCGGAAGCGCGCGAGCTCGCGGGCGAGCATCAGCACGGTGATGACCTTGGCGAGCTCGCTCGGCTGCCCGAGGCGGTGGCCGGCGATGATCAGCCAGCTCTTCGAGCTCGCGGCGGGCCCCGCTCCGCCGCCGAGCTTGAGCATCGCCACCAGCACGACCAGCATGATGAAGTACGCCGGCACCGCCGCCCACTCGATGAAGCGCATGGTGGCGCGGCTCACCACGAACGCGGCCACGAGCCCCACCGCGAGCCACTGGAGCTGGAGGCGCCAGGCGCTGGCCGCGGGGGTGAGGACGTCGGTCTGCCCCGCGGAGTAGACCATCGCGATGCCGTAGAGCGAGAGCAGCAGCGCGATCACGACGAGCGCCGGGTCGGCGAGCAGGCGGCGCGGGCCCATCAGCCGTCGGTGTTGAGCAGCTGCGCCGGCGCCACCTTCAGGTACGCCTGCACGATCTTCGACGCGATGCGCGCCGCGCGGTCGCCGTGGCCGCCGAACTCCAGCAGCACCGCCACGACGATCTTCGGGTCGTTCGCCGGCGCGAAGCCCACGAACCAGGCGTGGTCGTGCAGCGGGTCCTGCGCGTTCTGCGCGGTGCCCGTCTTGCCGGCGAGCACCACCCCCTGGATCTGCGCGCTCGTGGCCGTGCCGCGGGAGACGACCCCCGCCATCGCCGCGCGGATCCCATCCAGCTGCGCCGCGGTCAGCGTGAGGATCTTCGCGTGTTCGGGGGAGCGGCGCACGACCATCGGCGTCGACGCGTTGCCATCCGTGGCGAAGGCGGTGTACAGCCGCGCCATGCTCGCCACCGACTGGTCGTTCTCCCCCTGCCCGATCCCGAGGTTGAGCACCACCGCCTGGCTCCAGCCGGAACGGCCGTAGCGGCGGTCGTAGTACTCCTTCACGTCCTCCGACGGGAAGGTGGGGCGCGCCTCATCGGGGAGGTCGATGCCGCTCCGGTCGCGCCCGCCGAGCGCGATCCCGCCGGCGACGAGCTTCGACAGCCCGACCTTGAGCGCGAGCTGGTAGAAGTAGATGTCGCACGACACCTCGATGGCGCGCTGCAGCGTGAGCTTGCCGTGGCCGTGCTTCTCCCAGCAGTGGAAGTCGCGGTCGCCGAAGTGGTACGTGCCGGTGCACGGCTCCGGCATCTGCTCGTCGAGGGTGACGATGCCATCCTGCAGCGCGACGGCCGCGGTGGCGAGCTTCCACGTGGAGCCGGGGGGATAGCGCCCCTGCGTGACCTTGTTGAAGAGCGGGTGGCGCGGATCGGCGTTGAGCGCCTTCCAGAGTTCGGGGGAGATCCCGCCCACGAACTGGTTGGGGTCGTAGGTGGGCGCCGAATAGAGGGCGAGCACCGCGCCGGTGGTCGGATCGAGGGCGATCGCCCCGCCCTGCAGCGAGTCGCCGAAGATGCCGGCGACGTAGCGCTGGAGGTCGAGGTCGATGTTGGTCATGAGCGCGGGGCCGGACACCGGCGCGAGATCCGCACGCGCTCCCTCCTCGCGCACCACGCGCCCCCGCGCATCCACCTCCACGAATCGCGAGCCGTCGCGACCGCGGAGCTTGTCCTGGTACTCGCGCTCGAGCCCCATCTTCCCCACCTGCTCGCCCACGCGGTAGCCCTTGAAGGCCACCGTGTCGCGCAACTCCTGGTCGGTGATCTCGCCCACGTAGCCGAGCACCGGCGCGATGGCGGCGCCCGCCGGGTAGTAGCGCTTCGGCGCGGACTCGATGACGAGCCCCGGGAACTCGAGCCGCCGCTCCTCGAGCACCGACACCACGTTGAAGGGCGCGTCGGCGAGCACGAGCGCGGGACGCGCCGGGTTGCGCTGGAAACGCCGCACCGTGAGGTCGATCTGGTCGGGCGTGAGCGGCACCACCGCCGCGATCCGCTGCAGCGCGCCGCGGAGCGAGTCCGCGTTGGGGCTCAGCAGCTGCACCGAGTAGCCCGGCACGTTCTCGGCGAGGATCTGCAGGTTGCGGTCGTAGATGATCCCGCGCGGCGCGGGCACGGGCACTTCGCGCAGGCGGTTCTCCTCCGACTGCAGCGTATAGCGCGAATGCTGGACGATCTGCGTGCGGAAGAAGGCGGCGAGGAAGAGGAAGAACAGCACGCCGAGCGCCCAGCCGGCCAGCCGGCCGCGCCGCGCGAGCTCGTTCGGATGCAGGCTCACGAGGCGCTCGCCGGCCGCAGCACCGGGCGGAGGATCGCGAGCGTCGCGACGCCGAAGAGCGCCGTGACGAGCGCGCGCACCGGCGCCCACACGAGCAGGGGCGCGAGGATGGGCGCGGCGCTCGACGTGCGCGCGGCGAAGAGGAAGATCGCCGAGTAGACCCACTCCCCCGCGAAGAAGAGCAGGAAGTCCACGGTCAGATCGTCGGCGAAGACCGAGCCCTGCACCCACGACGCCGCGAAGCCCACCACCGTGAAGGCGAGCGCCGACGCGCCGAAGGGATCGGTGCCGATGGAATCCGCCACGAGCCCCACGAGGAGCCCGATCACCGCCGCCGTGCCGGGACGCACGCGCACCGAGGCCACCACCACCGCCATCAGCAGGAAGTCGGGGCCGAGCGGCCAGCCGAGCAGCGGCCGCAGCGTGTACTGGAGGAGCACCAGCACCACGAACGCGAACGCGGTCCCCAGCGCGGTGCGCGGCTTCACGGCGTCACCGGGCGCGCGGAGTCGGCCGCCGGCGGGCGCTTCCGCGGGAGGAGGAGCTTGCGCACCGAATCGGCCAGCGCGGTGTCGCCGCGCGCGAGGGCGCTGTCGGCCACCGCGGTGAGCGAGTCGCGCCGGTGCCGGCGGCGCGCGCGCCGCACGCTGTCGGCGGCCAGGCTGTCCGCGAGATGCTGCGCCGCGGCGGCGCTGTCGGGCGCCGGCGCCGCCGGCGCGCCCGCCCCGGGCGCGGCAGGCGCCGCGGACGCCCGCACGGCCGTGTCGTGCCCCACGTCCTTCCACACCGGCTCCACCCCCTCCTTCCCCCGGTCCGGCATCAGCACCATCACGCTCGACAGGTCCGTCGGCGACACCGCCGGCCGCAGCAGGTAGGTGCGCGCCCACAGCTCGTTGGTGCGCAGTTCCGTGAGCACCACCCCCACCGGGATCCCGCGCGGGAAGGTGCCGCCCAGTCCGGACGTCACGATCAGCGTCCCCTTGGGGATCGCGCTGCGCATCGGCACGCCGCGCATCTCGAGGAGGAAACGCTCGGGGTCGGCGCCGGGGTGCGCGGCGACGATGCCGTACACGCTGCCGTCCGACGCCATCGCGCTCGCGCGGAAGTCGGGATGCGCCCAGAGGATCGCCGTGCTGATCGTGGGATCGACGCTCTTCACGATCCCGACCAGCCCTTCCGCGGCGACGACGGGGCTCAACTTCCGCACGCCGGCGGCGCTCCCCACCGAGAGCGTGACGGTGTACTCCTCGGTGACGCCCTTCCCGAGCAGCACCTCCGCGGGGGCGAACCCCCAGCGCAGGCGCTGGCCGAGGCCGAGCATGCGGCGGAGGCGCGCGTTCTCGCTCTCGAGCGCGGGCACGGCGAGCGCGCGGATCCGCAGGCTGTCCGCCACGAGCACGGCGGCCGAGCGGTCGCGCATCGCCTCGCGCGTCAGCTCGGCCTGATGCTGCAGGGAGAGGAGGGGGGCGAGGACCGAACGGCGGAGCGCGCCGGCGATCGCATCGCGCGTGGTGTCAGGGAGCCCGAGCGCCGCGATGCCGGCCGCGAGGCAGAGTCCGAGGAGGACGAAGTCGCGGCGACCGAGGGTGCGACTGGCGGGGGGCACCGGCGATCAGCTCTGGAGGACATTCCAGTACTTCTCCTCGTCGTCCAGGATGCGGCCCGTGCCGCGCACCACGCACGTGAGCGGATCCTCGTCCACGTGGATCGGCAGGTTCGTCTCCTGGCTGAGCAGGAGGTCGAGGCCGCGGATGAGCGCGCCGCCGCCCGTCATCACGATGCCGCGGTCGACGATGTCGCTCGCGAGCTCGGGGGGCGTGATCTCGAGGGCGCGCCGCACGGCGTCCACGATCTGCTGGATCGGCTCCTGGATCGCCTCGCGGATCTCGCTGGAGTGCACGCGCACCGTCTTCGGGATGCCGCTCACGAGGTCGCGGCCGCGCACCTCCATCTCGCGTTCCTCTCCCACGGGCGCCGCCGAGCCGATCTGGATCTTCACCTGCTCGGCGGTGGGTTCGCCGATGAGCAGGTTGTAGTTCTTGCGCATGAACTGCACGATCGCGGTGTCGAGCTCGTCGCCGCCGGTGCGGATCGACGTGTCGCTCACGATGCCGGAGAGCGCGATGACCGCGATCTCGGTGGTGCCGCCGCCGATGTCGATCACCATGTTGCCGGTGGGCGTGTCCACGGGGAGCCCCACGCCGATCGCCGCCGCCATCGGCTCGGCCACCATGAACACTTCCTTCGCGCCCGCGCCGAGCGCGGAGTCGCGCACCGCGCGGCGCTCCACTTCGGTGATCCCACTCGGCACGCACACGATCACGCGCGGCTTCACCTTGAAGACGTGGTTGTCGATGATGAGCGCGAGGAAGTAGCGCAGCATCTTCTCGGTCACGTCGAAGTCGGCGATCACGCCGTCCTTCATCGGGCGCACCGCGATCACGCCCTCGGGGGTGCGCCCCAGCATGCGCTTCGCCTCGAGGCCCACCCACTTCACCTTGCCGCTCGCGCGCTCGATCGCGACGACGGACGGCTCGTTGAGGACGATCCCCTCGCCCTTCACGTAGATCAGCGTG
>DATKOH010000166.1:0-5873 GCA_035524735.1 Gemmatimonadaceae bacterium | reverse complement strand
TTCGTCAGGAATTCGAGGAAGGCTGCGGTCTCGGCGCTCGGGGCTCGGCGCTCGGCGCTCGGGGCTCGGCGCTCGGCGCTCGGGGCTCGGCGCTCGGGGCTCGGCGCTCGGGGCTCGGCGCTCGGCGCTCGGCGCTCGGGGCTCGGGGCTCGGCGCGCGGGGCTCGGCGCGCGGGGCTCGGCGCGCGGGGCTCGGCGCGCGGCGGTGCGATAGTCGAGAGTGGGGATTAGGTGGGGGTGGTGGTTTGGCGGAGCGTGGCGGTGATGGCGGCGACGCGTGTGGGGAGGGTGGGGTCGGTGGCGAGAAGGTCACCGTCGCTTATTCGCTCGACGCCGGCGACGACGACCGTGTGCGCGCGCTTGCCGATGGCGAGGCGGAGCGCCACGGCGGGCGCACGTTCGGCGAGGGCGTCGGGGAAGAGGATCGGGAAGGCGGCGAGGTCGGCGTCCTTCCCTTCCTCGAGCGAACCGATGCGCGCATCGAGTCCCAGGGCGCGCGCGCCGTCGATGGTGGCGAGGCGCGGGAGGCGCGTGAAGTCATCGCCGCCGCCGGCGGGGGGCGTGTGGCCATGTCCCGGGGCCGGGGCGGTGCGTACGGGGTGCGCGTCCCGCATGGAGCCGAGGGTGGCGGCGAGCATCTCGGCGTCGAGGTCCATGGCGTCGTTGCTCGCCATGGAGTCGGAGCCGAGCGCGACGCGCACGCCGGCGGCGAGCAGCTTCAGCAGCGGCGCGGCGCCGTGGTCGAGCATCCGGTTCGAGACCGGGCAGTGGGCGACGGCGCAGTCGTGCGCGGCGATGGCGCCGATGTCGTCGTCGTCCACCTGCACGCAGTGGATGAGCAGCGGGCGGGCGTCGAGCACGCCGAGGCGCCGGAGGAGGTCCACGGGGGAGCGGCCGCGCGGCGCGACGGCGATGCCGCGCGTGCGGAGCCCGTCGGCGAAGGGGCCGGCGGCGTCGCGGATGAGGGCGGTCTCCTCGCGGCTCTCGGCGAGGTGGATCGCCATCGGGCGGCCGAGCGCGGCGACGCGGCGGAAGAGCTCGTCGCTCACCGTGTACGGGGCGTGCGGGGAGGTGCCGAGGGCGCGCAGATCGTCGGCGAGGGGGGTGAGGGCGCCGAGTTTCTCCTCGAGGGCGCGCAGGGAGGCGCCGGCCTGCGCGGGATCGGGGCCGAAGACCTCCTGGTACATGATGCCGCGCACGCCCATGGCGCGCATCGCCTCGAGGGCGACGCCGGAGTCGCAGGTGTCGGCGTAGGTGGTGATGCCGGCGCGGAGGCCGTCGGCGATGCCCTGCTTGGCCGAGTCGAGGTAGCGCTCGCGCGTCATCACCTCCGTCTTGAGCCCCTGCAGGGTGAGGATCCACTCGCGGAAGGGGCGCGGCGCGATCACGCCGTGGAAGGCGGTGAGTTCGAGATGCGTGTGCGCGTTGACGAGGCCGGGGAGGAGCGCGGCGTCGCCGAGGTCGCGGTCGTCGCCCGCGGGGGCGCCGGCGCGGGGGCCGACGTACGCGATGCGCGCGCCGTCCACGGCGACGGTGCCATCGCGGATCGGGGGACGCGTGACCGGGAAGACCCAGCGCGCGTGATAGCGGATCACCGCGGCGGCGGCGCTCCCGGCGTGGTGGGGGGCGCGGCGAGCGAGTCGGCGCGCGGCGCCGCGCCGAAGGGGGTGTGCACGTCGCACTCCTTCGTGGGCTCGGTGCCCTCGATGAAGTACTCGTTCACGACCACGGAGAGCGGGCAGAAGGGATTCCGCAGCAGGCCGGTGGAGTCGTCCACCTGGCGCGTGATGATCGCCTCGGGGCGCGGCCAGTCGGGGGGCATGGGGCGCCGCTGGTAGACCTCGGTCATGAAGCTCTGCCACGCGGGGGCGGCGAGGCGTCCGCCCTGCGCGTTGGCCTGGATCTTCTGCGGGCGGTCGAATCCCATCCAGACGCCGGTGAGGAGGTCGGGGGTGTAGCCGATGAACCAGACGTCGGTGTAGTCGTTGGTGGTGCCGGTCTTGCCGGCGGCGGGGATCTTGAAGCCCGAGGCGCCGATGCCGGCGGCGGATCCCTTGGTGAGCACGTCCTTCATCATGCTCACCATGAGCCACGCTTCCTCGCGGGAGAGCACTTCGTAGCGCAGGGGGGAGCCTTCCCACAGCACGTGCCCCTTCGCGTCCTCGACGCGCACGATGCCGTGGGGCGCGGTGCGCACGCCGAGGGTCGCGAAGGCGGAGTAGGCGGCGATCATCTCGATCGGATAGACGTCGGCGGAGCCGATGAAGATCGACGGGTAGGGCGGGATGGGGGTGGTGATGCCGAGCTTGCGCGCCATGTCGATCACGCTCTGCGGGCCGAGCTCGATGCCGAGGCGGATCGTGGCGAGGTTGCGCGAGAGGTAGAGCGCCTCGCGCAGCGGGATCACGCCCATGAACTTCAGGTCGTAGTTCTGCGGGGTCCAGTCGGTGCCGCCGATCTGCGGCATGACGAGCGGGGAATCGTCGAGCAGGTGGGCGGCGGAGAGGCCGTGGTGGATCGCGTCGGCGTAGACGATCGGCTTGAAGGTGGAGCCGGGCTGGCGGAGCGCCTGCGTGGCGCGGTCGAACTTGGAGTCGTCGAAGTCGCGGCCGCCGATGAGGGCGCGCACGGCGCCGTTGCGCGGGTCCATGGCGACGAGCGCGCCCTGCAGGTAGGGGGAGGTCTCGGAGTTCTCCCCTTCCCCGCCGATGCGGGCGATGTACTCCTCGTACGTGATGTGCTTCCAGACGCCGTACTTCCCGGCCTCGATCGCCCGCAGCTGGCGTTCGAGGTTGCGCTCGGCGGCCTGCTGCACGTCGATGTCGAGGGTGGTGAAGATCTTGTAGCCCTCGGTGTAGAGCTTCTCGCCGAATTGTTCCTCGAGCTGCTGGCGGACCCACTCCACGAAGTAGGGGGCGAGCTCGCCGGCGTCGGAGCGGCGCGCGAGGTCGAGCGGGTAGGCCTGGGCGAGGCGTGCCTGCTCGTCGTTCACGACGCTCTCGTTCCGCATGAGGCCGATGATGGTGTTGCGGCGCTGGATGGCGCGCTCGGGGTAGCGGCGCGGGTTGTAGCGCTCGGGCGCCTTGGGGAGCGCGGCGAGGGTGGCGGCCTCGGCGAGGTTCACGTCGCGCACGCTCTTGCCGAAGTAGCGCTGGGCGGCGGTCTCGACGCCGTAGGCGCCGTTGCCGAGGTAGATCTGGTTGAGGTAGAGCTCGAGGATCTTGTCCTTCGGGTAGAGCTGCTCGATCTGCAGCGCGACCTTCACCTCGCGGAGCTTGCGGACGAGCGTCTTCTCGCGGGAGATCTTCTCCGGGAAGGCGTTGCGCGCGAGCTGCATGGTGAGGGTGGAGAAGCCCTGGCCGAAGCCGCCGGAGACGACGTTGTGGGCGGCGGCGCCGAAGACGCGCACCCAGTCGATGCCGCGGTGCTGGTAGAAGCGCTTGTCCTCGGTGATGATGAACGCGTCCTGGACGGAGCGCGGGATCTCCTTGAGGGGCACGAGGGTGCGGCGCTCGAGGCCGAGCTCGGAGATGAAGCGGCCGTCGGCGGCGTAGAGCTTGGAGGTCTGCGCGGGGGCGAACTGGTCGAGCTGGCGGGGATCGGGGCAGGCGCCGCCGCGGCAGACCATCGTCCACGCGGCGAGGGCGAGCCCGGCGCCGAAGCAGACGCCGAAGGTGAGGACCAGGCGAACGGTGCGCCAGACACGTGAGGCGGGTCGCGGCACTCGGCGCTCGGCGCTCGGCGGGGTTCGGGGAGTGGACGTCACGACGGAGGGGGCGACTGGGGCAAGCTAACGGGCGGGTCCGCGCGGCGCGAGATGACAGGGGGGACGGCGTCTCCTATGTTTGTCGCATGACGACGCGGGGTTCCCTGCTCGACGAGCTCGCCTGGCGCGGGCTGCTCCATCAGCACACGGAGGCGCTCGGCGCCGCGCTCGCGGCGGGGCGCGTGACCGCGTACTGCGGCTTCGATCCCACGGCGCCGAGCCTGCACGTGGGGAACCTGGTGCCGGTGATGGGGCTGGCGCACCTGCAGCGGCACGGGCACCGCCCGGTCGCGCTGGTGGGCGGCGGCACGGGGATGATCGGCGACCCGAGCGGGAAGACGGCGGAGCGGCAGCTGAACACGCCGGAGACGGTGCGCGCGAACTCGGAGGCGATCCGCGCGCAGCTCGCGCGCTTCCTCGACTTCTCGGACGCGCCGTCGGGGGCGCTGATGCGCGACAACGCGGAGTGGCTGCTGCCGCTCAAGGCGGTGGACTTCATGCGCGACGTGGGGAAGCACTTCACCGTGAACTACATGATGCAGAAGGAGTCGGTGAAGGCGCGGATGGAGGCGGGGATCTCGTACACCGAGTTCAGCTACATGCTGCTGCAGGCGTACGACTACCTGCAGCTGCACCGGCGCGAGGGGTGCACGCTGCAGATCGGCGGCAGCGACCAGTGGGGGAACATCACGGCGGGGATCGAGCTGATCCGGCGCACGGAGGGGCGCGACGCGCACGCGCTCACGCTGCCGCTGGTGACGACGGCGGCGGGGACGAAGTTCGGGAAGACGGAGTCGGGGGCGGTGTTCCTCGACCCGGCGCGCACGAGTCCGTACCGCTTCTACCAGTACTGGGTGAACGCGGACGACCGGGACACGGGGCGGTTCCTGCGCTTCTTCACGATGATGGAGCGCGCGGAGATCGAGGCCTTGGAGCGGGCGATCGCCGAGCGGCCGGCGAAGCGGGAGGCGCAGCAGGCGCTGGCGCGCGAGGTGACGGAGCGGGTGCACGGCGCGGAGGCGGCGCGCACGGCGGTGGAGGTGTCGGCGCTGCTCTTCGGCGGCGGCGATGCCGCGTCGCTCTCGCCGGCGGCGCTCGCGGCGCTCGCGCAGGAAGTGCCGTTCACGGAAGTGCCGGGGGCGCAGACCGGCGAGCTGGATACGCTCGAACTGTTCACGGCGGCGAAGCTCGCGCCGAGCAAGGGGGCGGCGCGGCGGCTGCTGGAGCAGGGGGGGCTGTCGGTGAACGGGCGCAAGCTGGGCGCGGAGGAGCGGAGCATCGACTCGCAGTCGATGCTCGCGGGCCGCCACCTGCTGCTCAAGAAGGGCGCGCGCGACTACGCGCTGGTGCGGGTGCGCGGCTAGGGCGCCGTCACGCGCCAGAGCTGGCGGTTCACGACGCCGGTGGCGCGCACGATCTCCAGATAGTAGTCCCCGGGGTGCGCGGGGGTGAATTCGAAGTCGTACGTCTCGCCGACGTTGGCGAACGCATCGGCCGGGCCGACGGTGCGTGCGGCCGGCGGCAGGTCGGCCCCGTCCTTCGCGACGGCGCGCCAGGTGACGGGTTGGGCGCCGAAGGTGAGCACCACGCGCACGCCGAAGTTGTCGCTGATGTCGATCAGCCGCACGCGGTAAGTGACGCCCGCGGTGAGCGCGCGCGGCGCGGGGGTGAGCGAGCCGTTCAGGTAGAGGCTCCGCCCCAACGGCGGATCGCCGCCGCCGAAGAGCAGCACGATGTCGCGCGTGGAGTCGTACGCGGCGCCGGGGTCCACCACGAGGAGCGCGCCGTAGAAGCCGCTGGCCATCGATTCGCCGTTCATCACGTGGGAGTGGTACATGAACGTGCCGGCGCGCGGCGGCGTGAGCTCGGCGGTGAAGGAGTCGCCCGGAGCGATGAGCGGCGCCAGATGCGACGCCGACCCGCTCCACAGCGGCACGCCGTCGCTGTAGCTCTCGATCTCCAGCCCGTGCCAGTGGACGGCGGCGGGAAGCGACATGTGGTTCACCACGCGCACGCGGGTCGTCTGCCCGCGGACGAGCACGAGGGTGGGCACCGGCACGTCGTGCGGCAGCCGCGTGCGCCCGAAGGCCGCGCTGTCGCCGAACGCG
>DATKOH010000165.1:0-10602 GCA_035524735.1 Gemmatimonadaceae bacterium | reverse complement strand
CCCCGGCCCGCGAGCAGCTCGCGGAGCGGCACCGGCGCGGCGGTCGGAACGTCCTGTGCCGTGACGGCCACGCCGCGCGCCTCGAGCGCCAGCAGCGCGCGCTCCTCGGCGGGGGTGAGGAAGAGATAGCGGAGCCGCTCCACGCGTCCCGGGCCCTGGTGCACGCCGCCCAGGTTCACCGCGCGCAACGCGGGCGCGCCCTCGGCGAGGCGGCACATCGCGTCCACGGTGCCGGTGAGCACGATCGCCGGGCGCGCATCCGCCTGCCACGACGCGTAGGCGCGCACGGCGTCGTCCACGGCAAGGAACGCGACCTCGATCTCCGGCGGCACCGCCATGCGGTAGAGGTCCTGCTCCCAGGGGCTCGCGGCGATCGTGTCGTCCACGACGGCGATGCGGGCGAGGGCCATGGGCTGCCCCCAGCCGAGGACGACCTGGCCGTGGATCAGGCGGTCGTCGATGCGGTTGAGCTCAACGCTCACGCGCGGGGTCCGGGTAGAGCTTGATGGCGGCGCCGCCGCGCGCGGCGGCCTCGCGGGCCGCGTCGGCGGGCTCCAGTTCGTCGTGCATGGCGAAGTGGAGGAGCGCGGGGAGGTTCGCGCCCATCACGCAGAGCGCGCCGGGGATCCCGTGGACGGCGCGCACCGCGGCGGTGCTGCAGCTCCCCGCGGGGAGGTCGGTGAAGAGGACCGTGGCGCCGGTCTCGGCCATCGCCTCGCGGATGCGCGCGGCGAGCTCGGCGCCGCCGAGGCCCTCGTTCGAGATCGCGTGCAGGCGGCGGCCGCGGCCGGTGATGCGCTCCACCGCGTCGACGAGGCCGAAGGCGAGCGAACCGTGCCCGAGCACGATCGCGGGCGGACGCTCACTCATCGTCCTCCGCGAGGTAGCGGCGCAGATCGGCGGCGCCGCGCATGCGCGCGATGAGCCGGTCGTTGAAGGCCTCCGCCGGATCGACGCCGCTGTACTTGAGCAGGTGGTTCATCGCCACCACCTCGGCGACGACGGTGATGTTCTTGCCGGGGTTGAGCGGGATGACCACGCGCGGCAGGTGCACGCCGAGGATGTCGATGGTGTCGCGGTCGAGGCCGGTGCGGTCGACGGCGTCGGCCTGGTCCCAGTGCTCGAGCTGCACCACGACCTCGATGCGCTTCTGCTGGCGCACGGCGCGCACGCCGAAGATGGACGGGATGTCGATCACGCCGACGCCGCGGATCTCCATGTGGTGGCGCTGCAGCTCGTGCCCGCGGCCGATGATGATGTCGGAGCCGCGGCGCCACGCGATCACCAGGTCGTCGGCCACGAGGCGGTGGCCGCGCTCGACGAGGTCGAGCACGCACTCGGACTTGCCGATGCCGCTCCGCCCCTGGAAGAGGAGCCCCACGCCGTACACGTCGGCGAGCGAGCCGTGCAGGGTCGTGCTGGGGGCGAACTCGTCGGCGATCGCCGGCTTCACGCGCTGGTAGAACTCGCTCGTGGTGAGCGAGGTGCGGAGGATCGGGATGCCGCGCGCGGCGGCGCGGTCGCGCATCTCGGCGGGGATCGCCTGCGCCTTCGTCACGACGATGCACGGCACGTCGAAGGAGAAGAAGAGCGCGAGCAGCCGCGCGCGCTCCGCTTCCGGAAGGGAGCCGAGATAGGTGATCTCGGTCTCGCCGAAGACCTGCATGCGCTGCGCCGGGAAGCGCTCGACGTAGCCGGCGAGGACGAGCCCGGGGCTCGAGACCTCGGGGCTGCCGATCTCGCGCTTGAGGCCGGCCTCATCCCCCACCACTTCCAGGTGGAGCGGCTCGCGCCACATGTCGAGGAGCCGCTCGACCGTCAACGGATTCTTCATCGGTCCCCTCCTCCGGTGCCCGCGATGGCGCGCAGGTGCGCCTCGGTCTCCTCGGCAGCACGCTCCCAGGTGAAGCGTTCGGCGAAGGCGCGCCCGCCCGCGCCGAGCGTGCGCACGAGGGCGGGATCGCCCGCGAGGCGGCCGAGCGCCGCCGCGAGCGCGGGCACGTCGCCGTGCGGCACGAGGAACCCCGTCTCGCCGTCGCGCACCGACTCGCGGAGCCCCGGCGAATCGGAGGCGACGACGGGCGTCGCGCAAGCCGCCGCCTCGAAGTTGGTGATCCCCCACCCTTCCTTCGGCGACGTGAAGACGAGCGCCCACGCCTCGCGCAGGAGGCGGAGCTTGTCGGCGTCGGTCACGAACCCAAGGAAACGCACGCGGTCGCCGAGGTCAAGCGAGCGCGCGAGCGCCTCGAGCTCCGGGCGGTGGTCGCCGGTGCCGGCGATCGCGAGGCGCGCCGTGGGATGCCCGAGCGCGGCGAAGCCCTTGATGATGAGGTCCACGCGCTTGTAGCGCTTGAGGCGGCCGAGGTACACGAAGTACGGCTCGGCGGCGCGCACGTCCGGCGCCGGCGTGTAGTGCGCGCTGTCGATGCCGGGATAGATCACGCGCACGGACTCGCGCGGCACGCCGCGCGCGGCGAGGTCGCTCGCGGTGCTCTCGCTGATCGCCTCGAAGGGGAGCCCGCGGTACGCGCGCACGAGCGGCCGCTCCAGCGTCCACACCATGGCCGCCATGGGCCAGGAGACCTCCTGGAAGGCGGTGGTGCCGAACAGGTGCGGGACGAGCGCCATCGTGCGGCGCGCGCGCCAGCGCGGCGTGTAGAGGGGCACCTTGTTGATGTCCTCCACGAGCACGTCGGCGTCCCACGCGCGCAGCGCGCGGTGGTAGTAGCGGCGCGCGAGGAACTGGAAGGTGTAGCGCGTGCCCACGCGGTGGACGTCGATGCCGTCGAGCATGGCGCGCGGCGCGCACCCGGTCCAGCCGCTGCAGAGGAGCGTCACCGCGTGGCCGCGCGCGGCGATGCGCCCGAAGATCTCGTGCAGGTGGATCTCCGCGCCGCCGGCCTGCGGGTTCTCGCGGTCCTGCCAGTTGACGAGGAGGATCCTCACGAGAGCCGTCCCATGCGGCGCGCGAGCGCGTCCACGACGCCGTTCACGAAGCGCGCGCTCGGCTCCGAGCCGAAGCGCTCGGCGAGCCGCACCGCCTCCTGGATGACGACCTTCGGCGGCGTGGTTCCCTCCAGCAGCTCGGCGCCGGCGACGCGCAGCACCGAGCGCTCGCTCGCGCCGAGCCGCTCGAGCCGCCAGTTGGTGGTCACGTCGCGCAGCGCGCCGTCGATCTCGCCGCCGCGCGCGTCCACCAGGCGCACGATCTCGAGCGCGCGCCGGCGCACGTCGCCGCCGACGACGATGTCATCCCAGAGGCGCGCGGCCACGCGCTCGAGGCCCTCCTCGCCGAGCACGTCCCACGCGTACACCGCCTGCACCGCCCGGGCCCGCGCCTTGCGGCGCGTGCGGACCTCATTCGTCATCGCCGGCCTGGAGCTGGTCGTACAGGTCCGCCACCTCGAGGGCCGCGATCGCGGCGTCCCATCCCTTGTTCCCGTGCGCGCCGCCCGCGCGCTCCTCCGCCTGCGCCATGGTGTCGCAGGTGAGGACGCCGAAGCCGAGCGGGACGCCGGACTCGGCGGCGGCCGCGGCCAGCCCGCGCGCGGCCTCCGCCGCCACGTAGTCGAAGTGCGGCGTGTCGCCGCGGATCACCGCGCCGAGCGCGACGAGCGCGTCGTAGCGCCCGGAGCCGAGAAGCAGCCGCGCGGCAGCCGGGAGCTCGAAGGCCCCCGGCACCCAGACGACGTCGATGTCGTCGAGCGCCACGCCGTGGCGCGTGAGCGCGTCGAGCGCGCCATCCACGAGCGGGCGGGTGATGCCCTCGTTGAAGCGGCTCGCGAGCACGGCGATGCGACGCCCCGCCCCGAGCGGGGTCCCGCTGAACTCCGCCATCAGTGCGCCAGCAGGTGGCCGAGCTTCGACCGCTTCACCGCGAGGTACTCGCGATTCTCCTCCGTGCTCGGCGCGCTGATCGGCACGCGCTCGCCGACGCGCAGCCCGTAGCCCTCGAGGCCGACGATCTTGCGCGGGTTGTTCGTCATCGGGCGGATGGACTTGAGCCCGAGGTCGAGCAGGATCTGCGCGCCGATGCCGTAGTTGCGGAGGTCGGGCTTGAAGCCGAGGCGCTCGTTCGCCTCCACCGTGTCGGCGCCGGCGTCCTGCAGCTCGTAGGCGCGCAGCTTGTTGAGCAGCCCGATCCCCCGCCCTTCCTGGTCGAGGTACACGACGACGCCGCGCCCTTCGTCGGCGATCATGCGCATGGCGCTGTGGAGCTGCCAGCCGCAGTCGCAGCGCTGCGATCCGAAGACGTCGCCGGTGAGGCAGCGCGAGTGCATGCGCGCGAGGATCTCCTCGCCGCCGGCGACGTCGCCGTAGACGAGCGCGACGTGCTCGTGCGCGTCGACGTCGTTGGCGTAGCCGACGATGCGCCACTCCCCCCACTCGGTGGGGAGCCGCGCCTCGGCCACGCGGTGGACGAGGCGCTCGTGCTGCAGGCGGTGCGCCACCAGCTGCGCGACGGTGATGAAGGTGAGCCCGTGCGCGCGCGCGAAGGCCTCGAGCTCGGGGCGGCGCGCGGGCTGGCCGTCGTCGTCGCGGAGGATCTCGCAGATCACCCCCGCGGGGCGGCGCCCCGCGAGGCGCGCGAGGTCCACCGCGGCCTCGGTGTGCCCCACGCGCTGGAGCACGCCGCCCGGGCGCGCGCGCAGCGGCTGCACGTGCCCGCCGGCGCGCAGGTCCGCCGCCGTGGTGGCGGGGTCCGACGCGACGCGGATCGTGATCGCGCGGTCGGCGGCGCTGATCCCCGTGGTGACACCGAAGCGCGCGGCGGCGTCGATGCTCACCGTGTACGCCGTGCGGTAGGCGTCCACGTTGCTCTCGCTCACCGCGGTGAGGCCGAGCTGGTCGCAGCGGTCGGCGGGGAGCGCGAGGCAGAGCAGCCCGCTCCCCCGCTTCGTCATGAAGGTCACCATCTCGGCGGTGACCGCGTCCGCGGCGCCGACGAGGTCGCCCTCGTTCTCGCGATCCTCGTCGTCGGCGACGATGATGAGCTTGCCGTCGCGGATGTCCGCGAGCGCCTGTTCGACGGTGCCGAAGGGAGAGCTCACGACGCCGTCCCGGCGCTCCAGGGCGCCATGAGCCGCTGCACGTGCTTGCCGATGAGGTCCGCCTCCA
Source organism: Gemmatimonadaceae bacterium (assembly GCA_035524735.1). Classification (GTDB taxonomy): domain Bacteria; phylum Gemmatimonadota; class Gemmatimonadetes; order Gemmatimonadales; family Gemmatimonadaceae; genus DATKOH01. The sequence goes on along the minus strand of DATKOH010000165.1, from coordinate 5,484 downwards.
CGTGCACCGGGTCGCCCGCGGCGAGCGCGCCGAGCGTGGTGTGGCGGAGGGTGAAGTCGATGAGCGAGAGCTGCACGATGCCGGGCGCGGGGAGCGCGTTCACGGTGAGGCTCACGCCGTCCACCGCGATGGAGCCGTGGAGCACGCACAGCTCCGCGACCTCGGACGGGACGGCGATCTCGACGAGGCGCGCGTCGCCGGCGTCGCGCACCGCGCGCACGGCGGCGACGGCGTCCACGTGTCCCTGCACGAGGTGGCCGCCCAGGCGGTCGCCGAGCGCGAGGGCGCGCTCGAGGTTCACGCGGGTGCCCGCGGACCAGCGGCCGATCGCGGTGCGCTCGAGCGTGGTGCCCACCGCGGCGACGGTGAAGCGCCCCGCGGCGCACTCGCGCACGGTGAGGCACGCGCCGTTGAGCGCGATGCTCTCGCCGGGGGCGAGGTCGTCGTAGCGGCATCGGACGGCGAGCTCGAGCCCCGCCGGCGTGCGCGCGGCGCGCTCGATCGTCCCGACGTCGTCGATCAGTCCGGTGAACACGGGAGCTCCTGCAGCGCGTACACGGTCATCAGGTCGCCGCCGAACGCCTTCCGTTCGACGACGCGCAGCGCCGGAGCGCCGGCGATGTCCGCGGCCGGGAGCCCGTCGAAGGGGCGGAGCGCCCCCGCGCCGAGGAGTACCGGCGCCTGAAAGATAACCAAACGGTCCACCAGCGCGCGCTCGAGGAGGGCGGCGGCCAGGGTGGCGCCCCCCTCGACGAGGAGCGAGCGGATCCCCCGTTCGCGCAGGGCGAGCATCGCCTCCTCCGGCTCCGTGGCGCGCACCAGCTCCACCCCCAGCCGTTCGAGCGCCTGGCGGCGCTCCGTCGCGAGCGCCCCGGTCACCACAAGGGTGCGCACCGTGCGCGCCGAGCGCGCGATCCGCCCATCGGCGGGGAGGCGCCCCTGGCGGTCGAAGATGACGCGCGCGGGCGGCACGCGCGGCGCCGGCGCGTCGCGCACCGTGAGCTCCGGATCATCGCGCAGCGCGGTGCCGATCCCCACGGCCACCGCGTCGTGCCCCGCGCGCATCCGGTGCACCTCGGCGCGCGATGCGGGATTCGTGATCCACCGGGAGCGCCCGCCGGCGTCGGCCATCGCGCCGTCGATCGAGAGCGCGAGCTTGAGCGTCACCCACGGGCGGCGCGCGGCGAAGGAGAAGAAGAAGGGGGCGTTCAGCTCGCGCGCCTCCTCGCCGAGCGCGCCCACCTCCACGGCGATCCCGGCGGCGCGGAGCCGCTCGAGCCCGCCGCGCGCCTCGGGGTTCGGGTCGCGCGCGGCGATCACGACGCGCGCCACGCCGGCGCGGATCACCGCGTCGGCGCAGGGGGGCGTCTTGCCGTGGTGCGCGCACGGCTCGAGCGTGACGTACAGCGTGGCGCCGCGCGCGCGCGGGCCGGCGCGCTCGAGCGCCACCGCCTCCGCGTGCGCCTCGCCGTAGCGCGCGTGCCATCCGACCGACACCACCTCGTCCCCCCGGACGAGCACGGCGCCGACCATCGGGTTCGGCGCCGTGCATCCCCAGCCGCGGCGCGCCGCGTCGAGCGCGAGCGCCATGTGGGCAGCGTCCGCGGCCGGCGCCGCGCCGGGCTCACTCGCCAAACGAGACCGTCAACGACGCGAAGGATCGCGCCGACCCCGCCGTCGGGTCGAAGGTGTTGTACGTCTTCAGCGTGCTCCCCTCCACCTGCCCCACTTCGAGCGTGATCCCGAACCCGCCGAGCAGGATGCCGAAGTCGCCGAAGAACTGCGTCTGCATCGAGCTCGCGGTGACCTGCGGCTGCACGGTGGGATGCTGCCCGTTCAGGTACCAGGAGACGTTCGCCGAGGAAGAGAAGTTCGTCTGCCCCGCGCCAACGAGCAGGCTCACCGCGCCGAGGTGCTTCCCGACCGTGGCCGCCCACGCGTGCGTGTCGATCTTCATGCCGACCACGGTGAAGCCGTTCTCGAGCACGTCGGTCGCGTAGACGGTGGAGCTGGGCAGGTTGCGCTGGAGGTAGGAGACGCCGATGCCGGGCGCGACCTTCCCCTCCTGCAGGATGCCGATGCGCGCGCCCCAGCCGAAGTAGAACTTCTTCGACGGGCTCACGGAGTAGCCCGACGCGCTCGCACCGGGGACGCCGTTGAGGCTCACCCAGCCGTCGATCGCGCCCATCTTGCCGATCCCGGCGTCGAAGCCGCCGAAGAGGCCCACCGACGCGTTGAGCGCGAAGATGGCGAAGTCGGTCGGCTGCGTGTTCACGGTGCCCGCGGCGGGAGGGCCGGGATTGATCGTGGTGGTGTTGAGCGCCGGCGCGGCGAGGTTCATCCCGGTCACGTTGAAGGCGATGCGGAAGTGGCCGAGTCCGCCGGTGGCGTCGCCGTAGCCGGGCTGGAGGTTGCCGGCGGAGAGGAGGATCGCGTACTGCTGCGTGGCGTACGCGAAGGCGTCGAAGGCGATCTGGCAGGCGTTCCCTCCGTCGTGGGCGGGTCCGACGAACGCCGTGTCGGTGCACGCGGGATTCACCGCGCCGCCCTGCGCGAAGGCGGGGGCGGCGGCGAGCGACGCGAGGAGCGCGGTGCCACGGACGAACGATCGAATGCGCATGCGGTCTCCCTCCGGCTAGGTGAGGCGCACCAGCCCGGTACCGGGCGCCACGTGTCCCGCGACCCACGCCGGGCAACCCGCGGCGCGCGCCGAGGCGATGACCGCGTCCGCATCCGCGGGAGGAGCGATCACCACCATACCGACGCCCATGTTGAACGCACGGAACATCTCCATCCGCTCCACGGCGCCGGCTTCCTGGAGCACCCGAAAAAGGACGGGGAGTTCCCAGCTGGCGGTGTCGACCACGGCGTCGAGCGTCTTCGGGAGCGCGCGGTCGAGATTGCCCAGGAGGCCGCCGCCGGTGATGTGCGCCATGGCGTGCACGCGGCCGAGCACGGGACGCAGCGCCGCGAGGTAGGAGCGGTGCACCGCGAGCAGCGCGTCGGCCACGCTGCGCCCCAGCTCCGGGAAGGGATCGCGCACGGCGAGCTTGAGGCGGTCGGCGACGATGCGGCGCGCGAGGGAGTAGCCGTTGGTGTGGAGCCCGGAGCTCTCGAGCGCGATGAGCGCGTCGCCCGCGCGCACGCGCTCGGCGCCGAGCACGCGCGCCTCCTCCACGAGTCCCACGATGAAGCCCGCGAGGTCGTAGTCGGGAGGCGTGTAGAGCCCCGGCATCTCGGCCGTCTCGCCGCCGATGAGCGCGCAGCCGTTCTCGCGGCAGCCGTCGGCGACGCCGCGCACCACCGCCTCCACCACCGCGGGGACGAGCGCGCCGAAGGCGACGTAGTCGAGGAAGAAGAGGGGCGTCGCCCCCTGCACGAGGATGTCGTTCGTGCAGTGGTTCACGAGGCAGTGCCCCACGGTGTCGTGGCGGTCCGCCTCGATCGCGACCTTGATCTTGGTGCCCACGCCGTCGGCGCTGGCCACGAGCAGGGGCGCCGTGACCCCCTCGGGGACGCGGAACATGCCGCCGAAGCCGCCGAAGGCGCCGCGCGCGCCCGCCGTGAAGGTCCCCTCCACGAGGGCCTTGATCCGCTGCTTGGCGTCGTCGGCGGCGCCGATGTCGACGCCCGCGCCGCGGTAGTCGAGGCGCCCGCTCACCCGAGCATCTCCCGCTCGAAGGCGACGAGCTTGTGGAAGGCATCCACGCGCGCCCAGATGTCGCGCATGGAGATCTCGAGCACGCGGCCGATCGAGAAACGCTCCACGGCGAAGGAGCCCATCGCCGAGCCGCAGACCACCGCGCGGCGGAGGCTCTCGTCGCTCAGGTCGCCGCCGCGCGCGAGGTAGCCGATGAAGCCGCCGGCGAAGGAGTCGCCCGCGCCGGTGGGATCGAAGACCTCCTCGAGCGGGTAGGCCGGCGCGAAGAAGATGCTCTCGGGGGTGAACATGAAGGCGCCGTGCTCCCCCTTCTTGATCACGACGTGCCGCGGGCCGCGCGCCATGATCCAGCGCGCCGCGCGCACCAGGTTCACCTCCTCCGTGAGCTGGCGCGCCTCGGCGTCGTTCACGGTGAGCACGTCCACGTGCGGCAGGAGCGCGAGCAGGTCCTGCCGGCGGCTCTCGATCCAGAAGTTCATCGTGTCGCACGCCACGAGCCGCGGCTTCTCGACCTGCCGCAGCACGTCGAGCTGGAGACGCGGGTCGATGTTGCCGAGGAAGACGAAGGGGGCGCTGCGGAACTGCGGCGGGATCTTCGGGCGGAAGTGCGAGAAGACGCCGAGGCGCGTCTCGAGCGTCTCCGCGGTGTTGAGGTCGTGGCGGTAGCGGCCGCGCCAGCGGAAGCTCTCCCCCTCCGCGCGCTCGATGCCGGCCAGGTCCACGCCGCGCGCCGCGAGCGGCGCGAGCTGGTCCACCGGATAGTCGCCGCCGACCACGCCCACCATCTGCACCGGCGCGAAGTGGCTCGCCGACGCGGCGAAGTAGGTGGCCGAGCCGCCGATCACCTCGTCGGCGCGGCCGAACGGGGTCTCCACCGAGTCGAGGGCGACCGATCCGACGACGAGGACGCTCACATCCGCTCCGGCGCCGAGATGCCCAGCAGCGCGAGTCCGTTGTGGAGCACCACCGCCGCCGCGCGCGCGAGGACGAGGCGCGCGCGCGTGATGGGCTCCGGTTCGTTGAGCACGTGGTGCTTGTGGTACCAGAGATGCGTGAGGCGGGCGGTCTCGAGCAGCCAGTTCGCCACGCGGTGCGGCTCGAGGGCGGCGGCCGCGCCGGCCACGAGGTCGGGGAAGTCGAGCAGCGCGCCGATGAGCTCCTGCTCCTCGGGCTCGGCGAGCAGGCCGAGGTCGGCCCCCGCGCCGGTGACCGACCCGGGCGCGATCTCCCCCACGCGGAAGATCCCCGCCATGCGCGCGTGCGCCATCTGGATGTAGTACACCGGGTTCTCCTCGCTCTGCGAGCGCGCGAGGTCGATGTCGAAGACGAGCTGCGTGTCCGCCTTGCGCATGAGGAAGAAGTAGCGCGTGGCGTCGCGCCCCACCTCGTCGATCAGCTCGCGCACGGTCACGATCGTCCCCGACCGCTTGGAGAACTTCACCTCCTCACCGCCGCGCATGAGCGTGACCATCTGGTGCAGCACGTACTCCGGGTAGCCCGCCGGGATGCCGACGCCGAGCGCCTGCAGTCCCGCGCGCACGCGGGTGACGGTGCTGTGATGGTCGGCGCCCTGCACGTCGATCGCGCGGTGGAAGCCGCGCTCCCACTTGGTCACATGGTACGCGACGTCGGGCACGAAATACGTGTACGTGCCGTCCTGCTTCCGCATCACGCGGTCCTTGTCGTCGCCGAAGGCCGTGGTGCGCAGCCAGAGCGCGCCGTCCTGCTCGAAGGTGCGCCCGGCGGCGACGAGCGCGGCCACGGTGCGCTCCACCTGCCCCCCGCTGTAGAGCGAGCTCTCCAGGAAGTACGTGTCGAAGGCG
>DATKOH010000164.1:0-4177 GCA_035524735.1 Gemmatimonadaceae bacterium | reverse complement strand
GAAGGATGCGAGGCGGTGTTCCACGCGGCGGCCGCGGTGACCGCGCGCGGCGGCTGGGAGATCTACCGCACGGCGAACATCGAAGGCACGCGGAACGCCGTCGACGCGGCCGCGGCGGCGCGCGCGAAGCTGCTGCACGTGAGCAGCGTGGCCGTGTACGGCGGGCAGGCGCGGTTCCGCGATGCGCCCACCGGCGAGGATGCGCCCCTGGGCCCGCTGCCGGAGACCGCGTACTACGCGCGGTCCAAGCGCGAATCCGAGGCGCTGGTGATGCGGGCGCACGCGGAGGGGCGGATCTGGGCGTGCGCCGTGCGGCCGGACGTGATCTACGGGCGCTACGACCGGCAGTTCATCCCGCGCGTGGCGGGGGTGATGGACCGCGGCTTCTTCCCGCGCTTCGGCAGCGGGCGCACCACGCTCGCGATGGTGCACGCGGCGAGCGTGGCGGACGGATGCGTGCGCGCGGTGGACGTGCCCGCGGCGGGGGGGCGCGCGTACAATCTGGCGAACGACTTCGACGTGACGGTGAACGAGTTCGTGGACCTCGCCGCCGTGGGGCTCGGGCACCGCGTGGTGAGGATCCCCGTGCCCGTGGCGGTGGCGAAGTGGGGGATGCGCGGGGCGGCGGTGGTGGTGCGGATGGTGAAGGGGGCGGCGATGGCGAGCGACGCGGTGAGCTCGGTCTGGTTCCTCACGAAGGACAACCCGTTCACGAGCGAGCGCGCGCGCCGGGAACTCGGCTGGTCGCCGCCGGTGCGGCCGGAGAGCGGGATCCCGGAGGCGTTCCGCTGGTGGAAGGAGCGGCGCGCGCGGTAGGCGCGGGGGCGGGCGCGGAGGGGGAGATGCGAAAAGGGCGCAGCCGGAGAGGCTGCGCCCTTCGCACTGCAACGACGGCAGCCAGTTACGGCTTCTTCGTCGCCGGCTTCGCCGGGGCCGCCGCGGGGGCGGGCGCCGGGGCCGGAGCGGCGGCCGGGGCCGCCATCTTCTTCGACGTGTCGGCCTTCATCATGCCGCTGTCCATCTTCTTCATGCCGGTGTCCATCGCGGCGGCCGGGGCCGGCGCGGGCTTCGCGATCGTGTCCATGGACGGGGCTTCCTTGCCCTTGCACGCGGCGACGGCGAGCACCGCAGCGATGACGGCAACGCGCTTCATGTGGTCTTTCTCCTGGAGATGGGGCTTGCTTTGATTGAGGACGAACGTGCTCGCCGCAAGTCCGGTAGCGGGCGGTTCGGAATACTAGGGAGTCTCGAAATGCTGTCAAGAACCGGAGCGCGATGCTCCGGGCCCAGCTCACGCAGATTGGAACGGTCTCACGCTCGAGGCGCGCAGCGCGTCGGTGGCGCGGGACCGGGGGAACCGTGGTAATTTCGCTTCCATCCAGCGCTTACGCAAGACTCCCGCGGCGACGAGGGGTGGCCGCTTCGGGCACTCTGCCCTAGCTTGCACGAAGACCCCCCGGAACGCCCCGCTCATGGCCGCCACCGCTCTCCCCACCATCGCTCCACCGCCCGCGTCGGGCGTCGTGCGCGGCGGCTGCCCGCACGACTGCCCGGACACGTGCGCGATGCTGGTCACGGTCGAGAACGGGCGCGCGGTGAAGGTCGCCGGCGACCCCGACCACCCGTTCACGCGCGGCTTCCTCTGCGCGAAGGTGAACCGGTACGTCGAGCGCACGTACCACCCGGAGCGCCTCACGACGCCGCTCAAGCGCACGGGGCCCAAGGGGAGCGGGCGCTTCGCGCCGGTCTCCTGGGACGAGGCGCTCGACACGATCGCCGGCCGCCTCGGCGCGATCGCGCGCTCGGCCGACGGGGCGCAGGCGATCCTCCCGTACTCGTACGCGGGCACGATGGGGATCGTGCAGGGGAACTCGATCGACCGCCGCTTCTTCCACCTGCTCGGCGCCTCCAAGCTCGACCGCACGATCTGCTCCACCGCCGGGGGGATGGGGCTCAAGATGACGCTCGGCGCGAAGGTCGGCGCCGATCCGGAGGGGATCCCCGAGAGCGACCTCGTGCTCCTCTGGGGGACGAACACGCTGACGTCGAATCCGCATCTGTGGCCTTTCGTGCTCGAGGCGCGGAAGAAGGGCGCGCCGGTGATCGCGATCGACCCGCTGCGCACGCGCACGGCGGAGCAGTGCGACGAGTGGGTCCCGATCCGTCCCGGCACCGACGCGGCGCTCGCGCTCGCGATGATGCACGTGCTCTTCGCGGAAGGGCTCGAGGACGCGGACTATCTCGCGCGGCACACGCTGGGCGCCGAGGAGCTGCGCGCGCGCGCGGCGGAATGGACGCCCGAGCGCGCGGCGCCGGTGACGGGGATCGCGGCGGGAACGATCCGTTCGCTGGCGCGCCGCTACGGGCAGGCGAAGGCGGCGTTCATCCGCGTGAACTACGGGCTGCAGCGGCACTACGGCGGCGGGATGGCGGTGCGCACGATCGCCTGTCTCCCCGCGATCACCGGCCACTGGCGGCGCGCGGGGGGCGGCGTGCAGCTCTCGTCGAGCGCGAACTTCGAGTTCGACGTGCGCACGCTGGAGCGCCCCGACCTCTCGCCGCCCGTGCGCACGATCAACATGATCCGCCTGGGCGAGGCGCTCACGCGCCCGGACGCGGGGGTGGGCGGGCCGCCGGTGAGGGCGCTGGTGGTCTACAACTCGAACCCGGCGGCGGTGGCGCCCGAGCGGGGCGAGGTGTTGCGCGGGCTCGCGCGCGAGGACCTGTTCACGGTGGTGCTCGAGCACTTCAAGACCGACACCGCCGACTGGGCGGACATCGTGCTCCCGGCCACGACGCAGCTCGAGCACTGGGACGTGCTGCTCTCGTACGGGCACCACTACGTGACGCTCAACCGGCCGGCCATCGCGCCGGTGGGAGAGTGCAAGCCGAACAGCGAGATCTTCCGGCTGCTCGCCGCGCGGATGGGCATGGCCCACGAGTGCATGCGGGACGACGATCTGACGCTCATCCGGCAGGCGCTGGCGAGCGGGGCGGAGAAGCTGCGCGGCGTGACCCTGGAGGCGCTGCTCGAGACCGGGTGGATGCGGCTGAACGTGCCGCGCCCCTATCTCCCGTACGCGAACGGCGGCTTCCCGACGCCGAGCGGGAAGTGCGAGTTCCTGTCGCAGCGGATGCGGGAGGCGGGGTTCGACGCGCTGCCCGACTTCGTCCCGCCGCGCGAGTTCCCCGACACGGCGCCGGCGCTGGCGGCGCGCTTCCCGATCACGCTGGTGAGCTCGCCGGCGCACCAGTTCCTGAACTCCTCCTTCGTGAACGTGGATTCGCTGCGGCGCGGGGCGAAGGAGCCGGAGCTGGTGATCCACCCCGAGGATGCGGCGCCGCGCGACATCGTGACGGGGATGCAGGTGCGCGTGCACAACGACCGCGGCGAGTTCCTCGCGAAGGCGCGCGTGTCGGACGAGGCGCGTCCGGGCACGGCGTGGGCGCCGAGCGTGTGGTGGAGCCGGTGGACCGTGGACGGGAAGAACGCGAACGACACGACGTCGCAGCTGGAGACCGACCTCGGGCACGGGCCCGTGTTCTACGACAATCTCGTGGAGGTCAGTCCGGCGGACTGACCGCGGATCGGATCGGTGGCGCGGCGAATGGATCGATGGCGCACGCGCGCCCGCCGCGGCGCGAATTGCCGGCATGTCACCGGACACCGCGCCGCCGCGCCCGCCGCTCCTCCACGCCGGCCTGACCGACCGGCTGCTCGCGGTCTTCTACCGCGCCTACAACGAACTCGGCGGCGGCTTCGCGGAATCGGTGTACGCGAACGCGTACGCGATCGCGCTCGGCGAGGCGGGGATCCCGTTCGAGCGGGAGGCGACCATCACCATCGAGTTCCGCGGCCGCGCGGTCGGCAGCGGCCGCCCCGACTTCATCGTCGCCGGCGCGGTGATCGTCGAGTGCAAGGCCGTGAAGTCGCTCGACGATTGGCACCTGAGCCAGGCGCTGCATTACCTGCGGGCGAGCGGGCTCCCGGTGGCGCTGCTGCTCAACTGGGGGCCGAGGGCCGGGTTCAAGCGCGTGGTGCTCGAAAAGGGACCGCGGACAACCGCGGATGACCGCGGATCGGATCGGTGGCGCGGCGAATGGATCGATGGCGCACGCGCGCCCGCCGCGGCGCGAATTGCCGGCATGTCACCGGACACCGCGCCGCCGCGCCCGC
>DATKOH010000163.1:0-5767 GCA_035524735.1 Gemmatimonadaceae bacterium | reverse complement strand
CGACAGTCAACCACAGTCGACGGCACTCGCGAGTCGCGACTGTCGTTGACTGTCGTTGACTGTCGTTGACTGTCGTTGACTGTCGTTGACTGTCGTTGACTGTCGTTGACCGTCGTCAGTCTTTCTGCGAGTAGACGACCCTCCCTCCAACGATCGTCATCACCACCTTCGCGTCCCGGATCGTCTCGGGGGGGATCTTGGTGAGGTCGCGGTCGAGGACGGTGATGTCGGCCAGCATGCCGGGGGCGAGGGTTCCCTTCTCCCGTTCCTGGAACTCGGCGTAGGCGCCGGTCACGGTGTAGGCGGTGAGCGCCTGTTCCACGGTGATCTTCTCCTCGGGAACCCAGCCGTTCGGGTTCCGGTCGTCGAGCGTGCGCCGCGTGACGGCGGCGTAGATCCCCTCGATGGGCGTCGCGGGAGCCACCGACCAATCGGAGCCGAAGGCGACCTTCGCGCCGGCGGCGAGCAGCGAGCGGAAGGCGTACGTGTACCGGCTCCGGTCCTTGCCGATTACCGTGTCCACCCAGCGGCCGTCGTCGATCGCGTGGTACGGCTGCATGCTCGCGATCACGCCGAGCTGCGCGAAGCGCGGGATGTCGGGGGGCGAGAGATGCTGCGCGTGCTCGATGCGGAAGCGGCGGTCGCGCGGGCCGTTCGCCTGCTCCACGCGCTGGAAGATGTCGAGCTGCTCGCGGATCGCGCGGTCGCCGATGGCGTGCACCATCACCTGCAGTCCCGCCTTGTCCGCGGCGAGCGTCCACGCATAGAGGCTCTCGGCCGGCGTGACGCGCAGGCCGCTGTCCTTCGGCGCGTCGTCGAACGGACGGAGCATGAGCGCGGTGTGGGAGCCGATGGAGCCGTCCACGAACGCCTTGAGCCCGCCGATGCGGAGCCACGCATCCCCGCGGCCGCGCGCGGCCACCGTGTCGCGCAGCTCCTGCCAGCGCGCGAGCGGCACCGCCGCGTAGATGCGCGTGATCATCCGCCCCGCCGCGTGCGCGCGGTCCATCACCGAGAGGTCCCACCACGAGTAGCCCATGTTCACGACGCTCGTGACGCCGTTGGACGCCACGTAGCGCATCGCGTCATCGAGCGCGCGGTCGGCGAGCGCGGGGGGCGGATCGGGGATCGCGTCGTCGACCAGCGACTGCGCGTTGTCCTTGAGGATGCCTGTGGGATCGCCCTGCGCGTCGCGCACGATGCGCCCGCCCGCGGGATCGGGCGTGTCCTTCGTCACGTGCGCGGCGGCGAGCGCGAGCGAGTTCGCGAGCGCCATGTGCCCGTCGAGCCGGCTCACCCACACCGGATTGTCCGGCGTCACGGAGTCGATCCACGACTTGTTCGGCAGCTCGCCGCCCCAGAGCGAGTGATCCCAGTCGCCGCCGGTGATCCACGCCCCCTTGGGCACGGTGGCCACGTAGGCCTTGATGCGCGCGATGAACTCCGCCGGCGTGCGCGCGGTGCGCAGCTTCACCGACGAGAGCCCGAATCCGCTGCTGATGAAATGGACGTGCGAGTCGATGAACCCGGGCGTGACGAGCCCGCCGTGCGCGTCGATGATGCGCGTCCCCTTCCCCGCCATCTTGCGGACCGCCGCGCTGGAGCCGACGCTCGCGATGCGATCCCCCCGCACCGCCACCGCCTCGGCCCACGGCTGCTTCGGGTTCCCCGTCCACACCCGCGCGTTCACGATCACGAGCGACACGGGCTCCTGCGCCTCACCCATGCCCGCCACCAGGAAGAGGAGACCAGCGAGCAGCACGACTCTCATTGCCCACCACCTCGATTAGGACCGTCGTCGACCGTCTCTGACTGTCGTTGACCGTCTCTGACTGTCGTCGACTGTCTCTGACTGTCGTCGACTGTCGTCGACTGTCGTCGACTGTACTCGACCTATCTCCCTCGCTCCAACGCGTCCCGCACATCCAGAAGGATCTCGAAATACAACTGCTCCCGCCGGTACGCGAAGTCGAGGGTCGCCATCTGCGCGTCGTCGCCCGACGCCTTCGCGCGCTCGAAGGCCTCGCGGTACATGTCGTCGAGATTGCCGAGGATGCGTTCACGGGAACGGGACATGGTCGTCTTCTCTAGGGCCTGGAGGGTGAGCCGCGGAGGATCGCTGACCGGCGTGTTCAGGAGCCGTTCCTCGGCCTGCTGGGCGAGGAAGCGTTTCGCGCTGTCGAGCAGCGCGCGGCGAGGAGTGGGGAGGTCGGGCATTGCGGTGGTCGGTCCCGCGCCCAAGTTAGCCGCCGGAGCGATGGGCGGTCAATGCGAACGAGGAAGGAACGAATGTCCCACGGCGGGTACTGAGCGGCGATGACGTCGCGCGACAGCGGGCGATTCCGGCTCCCGGCCGAGGAGCCGTTCGAGCACGACGGCGAGATGGCCACCTCCGAGGTGCGCCGCCCCGGGCGCGAGGGGTGGCGCGTGGTCGCCATCGCCCGGCTGCGCGCGGTGGAGCCGGTGGGGATGGCGCGCCGCTTCCTCGACGGGCTCGGGCCCGGCCTCATCGCCGGCGCGGCCGACGACGATCCCTCCGGGATCTCGACGTACTCCACCGCGGGCGCCGCCTTCGGCTTCGCCACGCTCTGGACCGCGGTGTTCAGCTTCCCGCTCATGTCGGCGGTGCAGCTCATGTGCGCGCGCATCGGCATGGTCTCCGGACGGGGGCTCGCGAGCGTGCTGCGCCGCTACTACACGCGGCGCCTCCTCTGGTTCGCGCTCGCGCTGCTGCTCGTCGCCAACACGGTGAACATCGCCGCCGACCTCGGCGGCATGGCCGACGTCACCGCCATGCTCGTGGGCACCGATTCCCTCTGGTACGAACCGGCGTACACGCTGCTCATCCTCGCGGTGCTCGTCTTCAGCTCCTACCGCGCGATCGTGCGCATCTTCAAGTGGCTCACGCTCGTGCTCTTCGCGTACGTGATCGCCGCCTTCCTCGCGCGCCCCGACTGGAGCGCCGTGCTCCGCGACACGCTCGTGCCGCACGTGTCGCTCACGCGCGAGTACCTCATGACGCTGGTGGCGATCTTCGGCACCACGATCTCGCCGTATCTCTTCTTCTGGCAGGCGTCGCAGGCGGTGGAGGTCGACCGCGCCGCGGGCAAGCTCACCACGCTGTCGCGCATGGGCGCCACCGACGGCGAGCTCCGCGCCGCGCGCACCGACGTACTCACGGGGATGTTCTTCTCGAACTTCGTCAGGTACTTCATCATCCTCACCACCGGCGCGACGCTCCACGCGAGCGGCCAGACGGAGATCGCCACCGCCACGCAGGCGGCGGCCGCGCTCAAGCCGCTCGCCGGACACGGCGCGAGCCTCCTCTTCGCGCTCGGGCTCATCGGCACGGGGCTGCTCGGCGTGCCGGTGCTCGCGGGCTCGGTGGCCTACGCGGTGGCCGAGGCGGGGGGATGGCGCATGGGGATGGACGAGCGCCCGCTCAAGGCGCGGCGCTTCTACACGGTGCTCGGCATCGCCATGCTCGGCGGGATGGCGATGGACTTCGCGAACCTCGACGCGATCAAGATGCTCTTCTGGAGCGCGGTGCTGAACGGGCTGCTCGCGCCGCCGCTCATCGTGATCATCCTCTTCGTCTGCAACAATCCCGTGGTCATGGGCGAGCGGGTCAACGGGCGGTGGCTGAACGTCCTCGGCACCGCCACCGCCGTGGTGATGGGCGCCGCGGGGCTCGGGCTCCTCTACACCTTCCTCCACTGAGGGCGGACCCATGCGCGCGATGACACTGCCGTCGGGCCTCACGCTGCGCGCGGAGGCGGCGCGGGCCGGCGCGCCCGCGCGCCCGCCCGTGCTCTGCGTGCACGGGATGTTCGGCGGCGCCTGGCAGTTCGACGGCTGGCTCCCGCTGCTCGCCGCCCGCGGCTACGCCGCGCACGCGCTGGACCTGCGCGGGCACCACGGCAGCAGGCCGGTGCCCGACCTGGGCCGCGTCTCCGTGCGCGACTACGTGGCGGACGTGCTCGAGGCGTGCCGCGCGCTGGGGGACCCGGTGATCCTCGGGCACTCGATGGGCGGGCTGCTCGCGCAGAAGGCCGCGGAGGCGCGCGCGGTGCGCGCGGCGGTGCTGCTCTGCGCGGCCCCGCCGCGCGGGATCCTCGTGACGAGCGCGCCGCTCATCGGGCGCCAGCTCAAGCACATGCCGAACATGCTGCGGTCCCGCCCCCTCGTGGCGGACCGCGGCGACGCGGACTGGCTGATGTTCAACCGCACGCCGCGCGCCGAGGCCGACGCGCAGTTCCCGCGCCTGGTGCCCGAGAGCGGCACCGCGGGGCGCGAGATGAGCTTCGGCGCGATCGCGGTGGACGGCGCGCGCGTGACCTGCCCCGTGCTCTCGGTGACCGCGAGCGACGATCGCTTCGTGGTGCCGCGCATCGGCCGCGCGCTCGCGCGGAAGTACCGCGCGGAGACGTTCGAGGCGCCGGGGCACGCGCACCTCGTCATCGCCGAGCCGGGGTGGGAACGGGTCGCGGCGCACGTGCTGGACTGGCTCGACCGCGCGGTGCCCTGAGCTACCGCTCTTCGACCTTGTTGTCCCCCGGGGGCGCCACGTAGCGATAGCTGTCCACGGGGCGTCCCTCGATGAGATGCTCGCGCAGGATGCGCTCGGCGCCGTGCACGTCCACGCCGGCGTACCACACATCGTCGGGGTAGACCACGACCATCGGCCCGTGGCCGCACTGCGAGAGGCAGCCCGCGTGGTTCACGCGCACGATCCCCTTGAGGCCGGCGGCCTTCGCGCCATTCTTGAGGGCGGCGTACACGGCGTCCCCGCCCTGCCCGGGGCAGGTGCCCCCCGACGTGCACACGAAGACGTGATGCTTGTACTGTCCCATCCCTCAATCTAGCCCACCCGCGCCCTCCCATGGCGACCTTCGACGAATTCCAGCGCATCGACATCCGCGTGGGCACGATCGTGCACGCCGAGCCCTTCCCCGCCGCGAAGAAGCCGGCGATCCGGATGCGGATCGACTTCGGCGCGGAGATCGGCGAGAAGCGCTCCAGCGCGCAGCTCACCGTGCACTACACGCCGGAGGAGCTCGTGGGGCGGCAGGTGGTGGCGGTGGTGAACTTCCCCGTGCGCCGCATCGCGACCTTCGACAGCGAGGTGCTCGTGCTCGGCGCCCTGCCCGTGCCCACGGAGGTGGTGCTCCTCGCGCTGGAGCGCCCCGTGCCCAACGGAACGCGCATCGGCTAGCTTGGAGGCAGAACCCGCACCAGGAGGCCCCCAATGGCCGCCGATCCCGCCATCGCCGCCAAGCAGTACGTCCATCCCGAGGTCCTCGTCTCCACCGCGTGGCTCGCCGAGCATTTGAAGGATCCGGCGGTGCGCGTGATCGAGAGCGACGAGGACATCCTGCTCTACGACACGGGGCACATCCCCGGCGCGCAGAAGGTCGACTGGCACGCCGACCTGAACGACGACGTGCTGCGCGACTACGTGGACCGCGCGCACTTCGAGAAGCTGCTGCGTGCGAAGGGGATCGACGCGTCGCACACCGTGGTGTTCTACGGCGACAAGAACAACTGGTGGGCGTGCTACGCCTTCTGGGTGTTCCAGCTCTTCGGTTTCGCGAACGCGAAGGTGCTGGACGGCGGGCGCATGAAGTGGGAGCAGGAGGGGCGCCCGATGACGACGGAGGTGCCGAAGTACCCGGCGACGTCGTACACGGCCCCCGAGCGCGACGACAGGCGCATCCGCGCCTTCCGCGACGAAGTGCTCGCGCACACGGTGCAGAAGAAGCCGCTG
>DATKOH010000162.1:0-4105 GCA_035524735.1 Gemmatimonadaceae bacterium | reverse complement strand
CGACAGTCGACGACAGTCGACGGCAGTCGACAGCAGTCGGGGAGAGTGGATCGTGGCGGACGGCAGTCATTGGTGATCACGTTGCTCGAGGGCCCCATAGTGCAACGGCAGCCGTGGGCGAGGCTGCCGTTGACTTTCATTGACTGTCGTCGACTGTCGTCGACTGTCGTTGACTGCAGTTGACTGCCGTCGACTGCCGTCGACTGCCGTTATTTCGCGTGATGCATGTCCATTTCGCGCATCGGCTTCACGCCCACGCCGCCCGTGTCGCCGACGGCGCGCGGCCACTTGTGCTCGATCCAGAGGAGGATCGGCGGCGCCACGTAGATGGAGCTGAAGGTGCCCGTCACCACGCCGAAGAGCATCACGAGGGCGAAGGGACGGATCACCTCGCCGCCCAGGAAGGTGAGCGCCACGAGGGTGGCGAACACCGTCGCGTGCGTGAGGACGGAGCGCGGCAGCGTCTCGTTCACGGAGCGGTTGAGCGTGTCGTAGAGGGGCTCGCGCTTCCGCTTGCGCAGGTTCTCGCGCACGCGGTCGAAGATGATGATCGTGTCGTTCAGCGAATAGCCGATCATCGTGAGGATGCCGCCGACCACGACGAGCGACACCTCGAGGTTCGTGTACTTGATGAAAGCGAGCGTCGCGAGGATGTCGTGCGCGGTCGCGATCACGGCGGCGAAGCCGAAGCGCCACTCGAACCGGTAGGCGAGGTAGAGCAGCGTGACGACGAAGGAGATCAGGATCGCCAGGAACGCCTTCTGGCGGAGTTCGCCGCCGACCTTCGGGCCCACCGCCTCGGTGCGGACCACCGAGTAGGCGCCCTTGCCGAATTTCGCCGCGAGCGCCGCGTCCACGCGGTCGGCCACCGACTCGGCGCCCCGCTCCTGCTCCGCGATCTGCCGCTGGTCCTGCACGCGGATCAGGTAGGCGGTGTCGGAGCCGAACTGCGAGATCTCCTCGCCGCGGATCCCGGCCGCGTCGATCGCGCTGCGGATGTCCGCCGGGTTCGGCGCCTGCTTGAAGCTCACCTGCATCGCCGTGCCGCCGGTGAACTCGATGCTGTAGTTGAAGCCCTTCACCGCGATCAGGATCAGCCCCGGCACGATGAACGCGATGGTGACGGCCGTGGTGACCCGCCAGAGGCGGATGAAGTCGATGTGGGTGTCGTGCAGGATGCGCAGCATCAGATGCTCAGGGTCTGGGCGCCCTTGTGGCGGCTCAGCCAGACGAGGAAGAAGGTTTTCACGACGAAGATCGAGCTGACCATCGACGCCGCGATGCCGGCGAGGAGGGTGGCCGCGAAGCCGCGCACCGGGCCCGTGCCCACGTAGAAGAGCACGAGCGCGGTGAGCGCGGTGGACACGTTCGAGTCGATGATGGCGCTCATCGCGTGCTTGAAGCCCTCGTCGATGGCCACCCGCACGCTCTTCCCGTGCGCGAGCTCCTCGCGGATGCGCTCGAAGATCAGCACGTTCGCGTCCACGGCGATGCCCACCGAGAGCACGAGCCCCGCGAGCCCGGGCAGCGTCAGCACGGCGTCGAGCCCGGCGAGCAGCGCGAGCGTCCAGAGCATGTAGAGCCCGAGCGAGGCCACCGCGAAGGCGCCGGACATGCGGTAGTACACGAGCATGATCACCACCACCAGCAGCACGCCCACGATCCCGGCGCGCGCGCCGTCGCGGATGGAGTCCTTGCCGAGGCTCGCGCCGATCGTGCGCGACTCCACCACCTTCAGCGGCACCGGCAGCGCGCCCGCGCGCAGCACCAGCGCCAGGTCCTGCACCTTCTGGATCGGCGAGCCGCGCATCGTGATCTGCCCGCGCGTCCCGATCGCGCTCTGGATCACCGGCGGGCGTCCCATCACGCGGTCGTCGAGCACGATCGCCATGTAGTCGCCCACGTGCTTCGCCGTCTCCTCGCGGAAGCGCCGCCCTCCCTCGTTGTTGAGGGTGAAGGTGACGATGTTCCCCTCCGTGGGGTCCACCGCCGGCTTCGCGTCCACGAGATAATCGCCCGTGATGATCGGCCGCGCGTCCACCACGTAGATCGGCTTCGGCGCGCCGGGCACCCCCTGCTCGTCGATCCCCCAGTGCACCGCCTTCCCCGGCGGCAGCAGCTGCTGCACCTCGGGATTGTCGAGATAGCGCTGCATCATCGGCACGTCGTTCGCCGCGACCAGGTACTCCCCCGGCATGCCGCCCTGCTGGATCAGCTTCGAGAAGGGCCCCGCCCCGTTGGCGAAGAGCCCGCTGTCCGCCGCCGGCGCCGCGGGCTTGGCGCCCTTGCCGCCCTTCGCGCCCTTGGCCGCCGCCGTGTCGGGGGCCTTCGTGAAGAGATCGAGCGCGCCCTTGGCCGCGCCCGTGTCGCCGGCCGCCGCCCCCGCCGGCGCGCCGAACTTCTCCGAGCGCTCGCGCACGAGCTGGTCGATGCGCGGCATCACCTTCTCCAGCGACTGCGTCTTGTCCGTGATCTGGAACTGCAGGAAGGCCGACGACCGCACCAGGTCCTCGGCGCGCTGCCGGTCGTCGATCCCCGGCAGCTCCACCACGATGCGGTCGCTCCCCACCTTCTGCACGACCGGCTCCGCCACGCCGAACTGGTCGATGCGGTTGCGGACCACGGTGAGCGCGCGGTCGATCGCCTCGCTCTTGTTCGCGACCACCCCGTGCGACTCGTCCACTTCGAGCGCGATGTACATGCCGCCCTGCAGGTCGAGGCCGTACTTGAGGGGCACGCGGCGATACGTCGTGTCGCGCATCACGCCGTCGGGGCCGCGGCGGCGGATGGTGACCGTGCGCGGCACGAGCGCGACGACCGCGAGCGCGACGAGCGCGAGGATGACGAGGACGCGGGTACGGATGCTGTTCATCGGGACCGGGAAAGGGCGTTCGTGTGGAGCAGAGAAGGTTAGCCCGCTAGCCGAGCGCCGTCAACGCGCGGCGCGCCGCCTCCGCGTCGCGCGCGAGCTGCTCCGCCAGCGCCGCCGGGCTCGGGAAGCGCTGCGTGTCGCGCAGCCGCGCGACGAATTCCAGCCGCACGTGCGCGTCGTAGAGCTCCCCCGCCTCGCCGAAGAGGTGCGCCTCGAGCGAGGTCTCGCGGTCGCCGAAGGTGGGCCGCGGTCCCATGTTCATCATCCCGCCGAACGCGCCCGCGGGCGTCTGCGCCCGCACGGCGTACACCCCCTCCGGCGGCAGGAGCTTCCGGTCCGGCGGGGCCGGCAGGTTGATGGTCGGGTAGCCGAGCGTGCGGCCGCGCCGCATCCCGCGGCGCACGACGCCGCTCAGCGAGTAGAGCCGCCCCAGCGCCCGGCGCGCGCGCTCGAGGTCGCCGCCCGCGATCGCGCGGCGGATCAGCGTCGAGCTCACGGGCCGGCCGTCGTCCGTCATGACGGCGTCCACCACCTCCACGCCGAAGCCGCGCTCGGCGCCCAGGCGGCGGAGCACGTCCACGTCGCCCGCGCGGCCGCGGCCGAAGCCGTGGTCGTGGCCGATCACGAGATGGCGCATGTGGAAGCGGCGGCGCAGCACCTCGTCCACGAACTGCGCCGCGTCGTGCCGCTGCAGCGCCGTCGTGAAGGGCACGATCGCCATGTAGTCGATCCCGCTCTCGGCCACCACCTCGATCTTCTCCTCGCCCACGGTGAGGAGCCGGGGCGCGGCGGCGGGATTCACGACCTCCAGCGGGTGCGGGTCGAAGGTGACGAGCACGCTCGCGAGGCCGAGCGCGCGCCCGCGCTCGGCGATGCGCCCGAGCACGTCCCAGTGGCCGCGGTGCACGCCGTCGAAGGTGCCGACGGTGACGACGGTGCCCGGGGTGCGCGGCGGCAGCCCGGAGTCCTCCCACCCGGCGAAGCGCTCAGGCATCGCGCAGCACCACGCGCGGGCGCCAGCGGGCGCCGCTGCGCTCGGCGATCGCGACGAGCGCGCCGTCCGCGTCGGTGAGCGCGGCGCGCTCGGCGCCGCCGGGGAGCGCGGCGTCCACCTCCATGCCGTGCGCCACACGGTCCACGCCGCGCGCGTCGAGCGCGGCGGCGGGGAGCGAGCGCACCGCGTCGCGCATCGGGCGGAGCGCGGCGGTCCCGGCGCGCAGCGCCTCGGCGCCG
>DATKOH010000161.1:0-2555 GCA_035524735.1 Gemmatimonadaceae bacterium | reverse complement strand
CGCGGCGGGGCGCGTGCACCCGCGCTTCGGCTCGCCGCACGTCGCGATCCTGCTCATCGCGGCGTGGTCGCTCGTGCTGCTGTTCGCGGCGCGCGGCGAGCTCGGCCCGCTGCTCGACGGCGTCGTGTTCGCCGACTGGATCTTCTTCGGGCTGGGCGCGGCGAGCGTCTTCGTGCTGCGGCGCACGCGGCCGCAGGCCGACCGGCCGTACCGGGTGCTCGGCTACCCGTGGCTGCCGGCGTTCTTCGTGGTCGCCGCGGTGGGGGGCGTGGCGAGCTCGATCATCTCCTCGCCGGTGGTGTCGCTGATCGGCGTCGCGCTCCTCGCGGCGGGCGCGGCCGCCTACTGGATGATGGCGCGCCGCTAGGCGCGCGGGCCTTCGCCGCGGCGCGGCTGCCGCTGCAGCTGCCGCCAGTACGCGCCGCGCTGCTCGATCAGCTGCTCCTGCGGCCCCTCCTCCACCACGCGCCCCTGGTGGAGCACCACGATGCGGTCGGCGCGCCGCACGGTGTCCATGCGGTGGGAGATGATGAGCGTCGAGCGGCCCTTCAGGAGCTCCTCCATCGCCTGTTCCACGAGGCGTTCGCTCTCGCGGTCGAGGCTCGACGTCGCCTCGTCGAGGATCACCACCGCGGGATCCTTGAGGAAGACGCGCGCGATGGCGATGCGCTGCCGCTGTCCGCCGGAGAGCTTCACGCCGCGCTCGCCCACCTTCGTGTCCATCTTGTCGCGGAGCTGCTCGATGAATTCCATCGCATGCGCAGCGCGCGCCGCCCGCTCGATGTCGGCGTCCGAGGCATCGGGACGCGCGAAGGCGATGTTCTCGCGCACCGTGCCGGAGAAGAGCACCGGCTCCTGCGGCACGATGCCGATCGCGCCGCGCAGGTCGTCGAGCGCGAGACGGCGGATGTCGATCCGGTCGAGCGTGATCGTGCCGCGCGTCACGTCCCAGAAGCGCGGGATGAGCGAGGCGATGGTGGTCTTCCCCGCGCCGGACGCGCCCACGAGCGCGACCACCTCGCCGGGCACGATGCGGAAGGAGACGTCGTGCAGCACGTCGGGCTGCTCGGCCGCGTAGCGGAAGCTCACCCGGTCGAAGCGCACGTCGCCGCGCGCGGGGCGGGGGAGGGGCACCGGCGCCGGCGGGTCGGTGATCGCCGGCTGCGTCTGCAGCAGCTCGAACACGCGCTGCGCCGCGCCCACCGATTCCTGGAACTGCCCGAATAGCTGCGCGAGCGCGCCGATCGCCGCCGCCACCGTGAAGGCGAGCAGCAGGAACTGGAAGAGCAGGCCGGCGGTGAGCTGCCCCTGCAGCACGAGCCGCCCGCCCTGCCAGAGCACCGCGGCCACGCCGCTGAAGCCGACGAAGGTGATCGTGCCGAAGAAGACGCCCCGGATCCACGCGCGCCGGAGCGCCGCGGTCACGACATCGGCGAGGAGCCCCACATAGCGCTGCGTCTCGTACGACTCGCGCGTGAAGCTCTGCACCACGCGGATGTGGCCGAAGGTCTCGTCGGCCATTCCCATCGCATCCGCGACCCGGTCCTGCACGTTGGTGCTCGACCGGCGCAGCAGTCGTCCGGCCATCCAGGCCGCGCCCACGATCAGCGGCGCCACGGCGAGCGTGGTGAGCGTGAGCTGCGGATGGATGTACGTGAGCAGCACCACGCCGCCGACCAGGTACAGCACCTGCCGCACGAGCTCGGGCAGCTGGTAGCCCAACACGCTCTGGAGCAGCGTGAGGTCGGCCGAGAGGCGGCTGGACAGCTCGCCCGAGCGCTTCTCGGAGAAGAAACCCGGCGAGAGGCGCACGAGGTGCGCGAAGAGGTCGCCGCGGAGCCGCGCGATGACGCGCTCGGTCACCGTCGTGAGCGTCCAGACCTGCACGAAATTGAAGACTGCCTGCACCGCGAAGAGCAGGATGAGCCAGCCCGTCAGCGCGTTGAGTCTGGCGGCGCTCTTGTCCACGAAGGCGGCGTTGAGCAGGTCCCCTACGACGAGCGGGAAGACGAGCCCGGCCGCGACGCTCGCCACGAGCGTGACCGCCGCCACCGCGAGCATGCCGGGATAGCCGCGCATCCGCGCGAAGAGCGGACCCAGCGGCTTGGGCGACGGGATCGTCCGCTTCTTCTCCACCGCCTTCTCCACCACGGCCTCGGCCGTCCCGCCGATCGCGGTCATCCGCGCGCCACCCCGCGGTCCACCACCATCGCGGCGAAGAGCAGCGCGAGGTACAGCAGCGAGTACTTGTACACGCGCCACGCCGTGGGCACCCACTCCGGCCGGCGCAGGATGCGGATCGTCCCCGCGAGCAGGATCGCGCCGAGCACGGCCGCGCTCACCGCGTACACGGCGCCGAACGCGCCGAACGCCGCGGGGAGCAGCGTCACCGGGATGAGGATGAGCGTGTACCAGACCATGTTCCGCATGGTCTCGCGCTCCCCCCAGATGAGCGGCGCCATGGGGATCCCCGCGCGGCCGTAGTCGTGCTGCTTGAGCAGCGCGAGCGCCCAGAAGTGCGGCGGCGTCCAGTAGAAGATGATGAGGAACAGGTA
>DATKOH010000160.1:0-15292 GCA_035524735.1 Gemmatimonadaceae bacterium | reverse complement strand
GGGCACGCCCTCGTCGCCGACTTCGGCATCGGCAAGGCGATGAGCGCCGCCGCCGACGACGCCAGCGCCGCCCCCGACGACCGCCGGCAGACCACCGAGGCGGGGCTCGTCCTCGGCACCCCCGCCTACATGAGCCTCGAGCAGGCCGCCGGCGAACGCGCCATCGACGGCCGCAGCGACATCTACAGCCTCGGCGTCGTGCTCTACGAGATGCTCACCGGCGCCGTCCCCTTCGCCGGACTCTCCGCGCAGGCCGTGATGGCGAAGCGCTTCACCGAGGACGCGCCCCCCCTGCGCGCCTGGCGCGCCGACGCCCCCGCCGCCGTGGAACGCGCCGCCGCGCGCGCACTCGCGCGCGAGCCGTCGCACCGCTTCGCCACCGCCGGCGAGTTCGCCCGCGCGCTCGGCGACACCGGCGCCGAGGCCGCGACCGGCGCGGCGGCCGCGGGCGCCTCCGGCGCCGTCGGGCCCTCGATCGCCGTGCTCCCCTTCGCGAACATGAGCGCCGACCCCGACAACGAGTTCTTCTCCGACGGCATCACGGAGGAGATCATCAACGCGCTCACCCGCCTGCGCCGCCTCCGCGTCGTGGCCCGCACCTCGGTCTTCGCCTTCAAGGGGAAGGCCGAGGACGTGCGCGCGATCGGCGCGCGCCTCGGCGTGCGCACCATCCTCGAGGGGAGCGTGCGCCGCGCCGGGAACCGCCTGCGCATCACCGCGCAGCTCATCGGCGTCGACGACGGCTACCGCCTCTGGTTCGAGCAGTTCGACCGCGACAGCGGCGACATCTTCGCCGTGCAGGACGAGATCGCGCAGGCGATCGCCGGCACGCTGCAGGTCTCCCTCCTCGGCGCCCCCGCGCGCGCGCCCGCGGGCGACGCCGAGACCTACGAGCTCTACCTGCGCGGCCGCCACTCCGCGAACCGGCGCACCGAGAGCGGGCTGCACAAGGCCATCGACTACTACCGCCTCGCCCTCGCGCGCGACGAACGCCATGCGCTCGCCTGGGCCGGCGAGGCCGAGGCGTGGGCGCTGCGCGCGGTGTACGGCGCGGTCTCCCCCGCGGAGGCGATGCCCCGCGCGAAGGAGGCGGTCGCGCGGGCGATCGAGCTCGATCCCGCGCGCGCCGAACCGCGCGCCGTGCTCGGCTTCGTGCGCGCGGTGCACGATTGGGAGTGGCGCGACGCCGAGGCCGAGCTCGAGCGCGCCATCCAGATCGATCCGCAGTACCCCACCGCGCGGCAGTGGCTCGCCGCGCTCATCTTCACCCCCACCGCGCGGCACGACCGCGCGATGGGCACCCTCGCCGACGCGATCGCGCTCGACCCCCTCTCCCCCGTGCTCCGCGTGTCGCGCGGCGCCAGCGCGTACTACGCGCGCCGCTACGACGACGCCATCCGCGCCATCGACGAGGCGGTGGAGATCTCCGCCGACGCGGCGCTCGGCATCTACTTCCGCGGGCTCGCCCTCACCGAGCTCGGCCGCACCGCCGAGGCGGTGGAATCGCTCGAGCGCGCCGCCGCCGCGGACCCGGCGAGCGTCGAGATGATCGCCGCCCTCGCCTGCGCGCACGCGCGCGGCGGCGACGCGGCGCGCGCCCGCGCGCTGCTCGCCGATCTCCGCACGCGCCAGCGCGAGCGCTATGTGTCGGGGAGCCTCCTCGCGCAGGTGCACGCCGCGCTCGGCGAGCGGGAGGAGGCGCTGCGCGAGATCGAGCGCGCCGCGGAGGAGCGCGCCGCCGACCTCACCTGGATCGCCGTGCGCCCGGGGCTCGATCCCCTGCGCGGCGAGCCGCGCTTCGACGCCGTCCTCCGCCGCGTGGGCGTCGCCAGCCGCCGCTGAAACGACCGCGGCCGGCGCATCGCTGCGCCGGCCGCGTCCATCACCATTCGTGCGCGTCGCTCACTTCGGCAGCAGCACCACGACCATCGAGCGCAGCGTCCAGTCCGGCCCGCCCTCCTGCTTCACCGCGTAGCCGTACGCGGAGAGCTGCAGGTTCAGCGGGGGGAGCTTCCCGAAGCGGTGGATGTAGCCCACGCCGCCGCCCAACGGCACCGTCCACTGGTTGTTGCTCGGCTGCGTCCAGTCGGCCGTGATGATCGGCTGCGTGAGCAGATACCAGCCGGTCTTGCCGATGTTGTAGTTGATGAAGACCTGGCTGTAGAAGTAGTTGATCGACGGCTGGTCCGACGGGCCGGCGAACGACCAGGTGTTCTGCGCGAGCAGGCCGAGCACGAAGTGCCCGGGCATCGTCAGCACGACGATGGAGGGCCCCGCCGACCAGAGCGCCGAGCCCAGCAGCGGGTAGGTGCGCGTCGGCAGCCCGAACGCCGCCCCCGCGCCCCAGATCACCTTCCCGGGCTTCGCCGGCGAGAGGAAGAGCGAGAGGTTGATGTCGCCCATCCCGGCCGCCATCCCCGAGTCCGCGTTCTGCGGCTGCCACATGATCGGGATGATCGTGCGCGTGATCAGGTTCCACTTCTCCGAGAGGTGGAAGGGGAGTACCGGCTGCACGTTCAGGATGTTCTGCGTCCGCCCGTACGGCTGGTAGAGCCCGTAGCTCGAGTTGAGCTGGAAGGGGAAGCTCATCATGTCGGCCACGGGGTTCTGCGCGTCCTTCTGGACCTTTTCCATGTCCACCGGCTTCTCGCCGGCGGATGGCGCCGACTGCTGGGCGGCAAGGGCGCCCGCCGCGATCGCCATCGCGGCCGCGAGCGCGAGGGAAGTTCTGACGCTGTTGCGCATTCGGAAGGCTCCGTCGTTCAGTGTTCGTACGGACATCGCACTGCGGGAATCATACGTTCTGACGCCAGCAAGCAAACAGGAGTTCGCGGCCTGCGGCGTCGGACTTCCCCCTACATGGCGACGGAGAGTACGGAACTCACCCCCGTCCGCCCTTCGCCCCGCAACTTGTCAACGCACCCCCGCCGGGCTACATCCCCCCACCCATGACCCCAACCGTACTGATCCTCGGCGGCGGCGTCGCCGGGATGAGCGCCGCGCACGAGCTCGTCGAACGCGGCTATCGCGTGACCGTCCTCGAGAAACGCGACGTCCCCGGCGGCAAGGCGCGCAGCCTCCTCGTCCCCGATTCCGCGGTGCCGCCCAACGCGCCCCTCCCCGGAGAGCACGGCTTCCGCTTCTTCCCGCACTTCTACCGCCACATCATCGACACCATGGCGCGCACGCCGGTGGGCGGCGGGCGCACGGCGGTGGACAATCTCGTCTACGCCAACCGCGAGCTCCTCGGCCGCTTCGGCTACCCGCCGATCACCTTCCCCGCGCACGCGCCGCGCACGATGCGGGAGCTGGCCGAGATGCTCCGGCTCATGTTCACCAACGAGCACACCGGCCTCACCGAGGACGACATGCTCTTCTTCGCCGACCGCCTCTGGCGGCTCATGACCGCCTGCCCGGCGCGCTCGCTCGAGGAGTACGAGAACGAGAGCTGGTGGGCGTTCATGGACGCCGACCATCGCTCGGCGGCCTTCCGCCACTATTTCGTGGAAGGGCTCACGCGCTGCCTCGTGGCCGCGAAGGCGAAGGTGGCCAACGTCCGCGCAGGGGGCGTGGTGCTCACGCAGCTGGTGTACGGTTCCATGGCGAGCGCGCCGAGCTTCGACCGCCTGCTCAATGGCCCCACCACCGAGGTCTGGATCCACCCCTGGCGCGACTATCTCGCGGCGCGCGGCGTGGAGTTCCGTTTCGCCACGGAGGTCGCGGCCATCGAGTGCGACGGCCGCCGCATCACCGGCGTGCGCACGCGCCCGGGCGGCGGCGCCGTGGAGGGCGCGCTCACCGCCGACCACTACATCTGCGCGCTCCCCATCGAGTACACCGCGCCCCTGCTCACGAAGGAGATCCTCGCCGCCGACCCGGCCCTCGCGGGCATCCTCCGCATCGCCGGCCAGGTGTACGACATGACCGGCATCCAGTTCTACCTCGAGCAGGACGTGCCGCTGGTGAAGGGGCACATGTCCATGATCGACACGCCGTGGGCGCTCACCGGCATCTCGCAGCGGCAGTTCTGGCCGGGGATCGACTTCGCGCACCTGGGCGACGGCCGCGTGAACGGCATCCTCTCGATCGACATCTCCGAGTGGGACACCCCCGGCCTCTGCTTCCCCGGCCCCGACGGGAAGAACAAGACCGCGCGCCAGTGCACGAAGGACGAAGTGGCGGAGGACGTGTGGACGCAGATGCGGAAGAGCCTCACGCAGCCCGACGGCGGCTGCCCGCTCCCCGAACGGCGCCCGCGCTTCTTCATCGATCCGGGGATGGTCTTCGATCCCACACCGGTGCGCAACGAGAACAAGCTCTTCGTGAACGAGGTGGGCTCGTGGAAGTACCGCCCCGAAGCGCATACGGCGATCCCGAACTTCGCGCTCGCCGCGGACTACGTGCGCACCTTCACGAACCTGGCGACGATGGAGGCCGCCAACGAGGCGGCGCGCCGCGCGGTGAACGCGATCCTGGACGCCGACGGCTCGGCCGCGCCCCGCTGCGAGATCTGGCCGCTCTACCGGCCGCCGGAGCTCTGGCCGCTCATCCAGCTCGACAAGCTCATCTGGGCGATCGAGCGGGCGAAGCGGTCGCTCTTCGGCTGACGGCTCACTCCGCGAGCGCGCGGCGCGCGAGTTCGGCGTCGATGCGCATGCCGAGGCGCTCCGCCTCGGCGAGCGCGCGGCGGAAGCTCCGCCGCGCGAGCCGGCGGCGGCCGGCGGCGCGCTGCAGCATCCCCCGCGCGAGCCACGCACGCGGCCGCCCGATCCGGCAGCTGCGCGCGAAGGCGCCGAGTCCGCGCAGCGCGTGGCGCGCCGCACGCCCCGAGGCGCCGGTGCGCTCCCACTCGTGGTCCGCAATCCGGCGCATCGCCACGGCGTGGTTCCCGAGCAGCGTGTGGAAGCTCGCCGGCGGGAACTTGTCGATCAGCGGCGTGGCGGCGTCCGCGTGCGCCCGCGCCGCCGCGAGGTCCCCCGCCGCCGCGTGCGCCTCCACGAGCAGCCCGTGGCACATGATCGCGTCGCTGTGGTCCACCCCCTGCGCGAGCAGCGACTCGAGCGCCGCGATCCGCTCCGCCGGCGCGCGCCCCGTCTCGTGGAGCTCCACCGCCATCAGCCCGGCCACGCTCCACACCTGCACCTGCGTCGCCCCCTCCGCGCGCACCATCGCGTAGGCCTCCTCGAATCGCGCGCGCGCCGCGGCCGCGTCCCCCTCGTGCAGGTGCCCCCAGCCGCGCAGCACCACGCACGTCTGCTGGCGGAAGCGGTCGCCGATCCGCTCGAACCCCGCCCCCGCGCGCTTCGCCGCCTCGTGCAGCGACGCCCACTCGCCCGTGCCGTTGAAGTAGATCGCGTCGAGCTGCGCGCCGAAGGCGGCGGTCTCCACGTGCTCCACGTGGGCGCCCACCTCCGCGGACCGGCGCCGGTAGCGCTCGAAGAGGCGCCGCGAGCCGGCCAGCCCCGCCACGAATCCCAGCACGTGGTCCGCCATCTGCAGCTCGCGCGTCGTCCCCGCCGGCTCCGCGAGGTTCACCGACGCCACCGCGCTGTGCGTGAGCGTGAGGATGTCGTGCGACCAGTAGCCCACCTCGGCCAGCCGCTGGTGCACGTGCGAGGCGAGCAGGAGCGCCGCGCGCTCCTCCGCGTCGCGCGCCCGCGGCGCGCGGCGCAGCGCGCGCCGCCACGCCTGCCGCGCCGATTCCGCCGCGAGCCGCCCGAGCAGTGCGAGCCGCCCCTCCGGCACCGGATGCCCGAGCAGCCGCAGCGCCGCGAGGAAGTGCGCCCGGCTCTCCGCGTAGCGCGCGAGCTTGAGCAGCGCCTCCCCCTCCGACCACTCCCAGCGCGCGCGCCGCGCCTCCCCCACGTCGAGCCCCCCCTTCGCCGCGAGCGCGCGCGCGTCGCCGATGAAGCGCAGCACCTCCTCGTTCGCGTAGCGCTCCAGCGCCTGCGCCGCGGCGCGCTCGAGATAGCCCACCGCCGTCGCGTATTCCTCCGCGTTCCCCCAGTGGTGCGCCAGCAGCGCGAGGTGCGGCGAGAGGTCGGCCGCGTGGCGCGCCTCGTACCAGCGCGCGATGGCGCGGTGCAGCTCGCGCCGCTGCGCGAAGCTCAGCAGGTCGTACGCCACCTGCTGCGTGATCACGTGCGTGAACAGGTGGGTGAGCGCCGGCTCCGGCGCCTCCAGCCGCGTGAGGTCGAGCGCCGTGAGATGGTCGAGCTGCCCGCGCAGCCGCCCGCGCTCCCCCTCCGCCGGATGCACGTCGCGCAGCGTGCGGAAGGGGAAGCTCCGCCCGATCACGCTCGCCACCTTGAGCGTGAGCTGCTCCGGCGCCAGGAGCCGGTCGATGCGCCCGGTGATCACCCCCTGCACCGTGTCGGGGAGCCGCACCGCGCGCAGCGCATCGGCGCCCCCGGCCATGCGGCAGCCGCGCCCCTCCACCACCAGCTGCCCGCCATCGCGCAGCGCGAGCGCCAGCTGCTCGGCGAAGAAGGGGTTCCCCTGCGACTTCTCCATGATGAGCGCGGCCGCCGCCGGCGGCAGCGCGCTCACGCCGAGCCGCGCGCAGACGAGCGCCCCCGCGTCCGACGCCGCGAGCGGCGGCACGACCACGCGCTCCGCCCCGCCCGCCATCATCTGCTGGTACGCCGCCGGCAGCGGCGCGCCGAGCGGGCGCGTCGCGATCACGAACAGCACCTCCGGCGCGCGGCGCGCCGCCGCCGCCGCGAGCGCCCAGCTCGCCGAGTCGAACCAGTGCGCGTCGTCGAGCATCACCATCACGCGCTCCCGCGCCCCCGCGCGGCGCAGCAGCGCCGCCACCAGGTCGCGCAGCGCGTCCGCGCGCCCCTGCGACTCCATCCGCGCCGTCTCCTCGCTCTCCGGGATCTCCAGTGCCGCGATGTCGTTGAGCAGCGGCGCCCGCGCGCGCAGCGCCGGCGCGTCGGCGAGCGCCGCGAGCACGCGCTCCCCCGCCGTCGCCCCCGCCGCGGGCGGGAAGAGCTGCGCCATCACCCCGCGCCACACGAAGTACGCCGTCGCGCTCTCCACCGCGTCCGCGTCGCCGCGCAGCACGCGCACGCCGCGCGCAGTCGCGCGCGCCGCCGCCGCCGCGAGCAGCTGCGACTTCCCGATCCCCGCCTCCCCCTCGAGCACCAGCACCCCGCCGCGTCCCTCCGCGAGCCGCGCCAGCGCGGCGTCGATGCGCGCGAGCTCCGCCGCGCGCCCCACCGTGCGCGTCGCATCCAGCGCGCGTCCCGGCGCGGCCGCGGGCGCGGCGCCCGCCGCCGCCGACGACGGGCGGAACACCTCCACCGGCCGCGCCTTCCCCTTCAGCGCCACCGGCGCCTGCGCCGTCATCCGCACGCGCGCCCCCGCCGCGCGCGTCGTCTCCGCGTCGCAGAGCACGCCGCTCCCCGCCGCGCGCATCAGCCGCGCGGCGAGGTTCATCGTGTCGCCGAGCATCGCCCACTCGCGCCGCACCGCGCTCCCCCGCACGCCGCAGAACACCTTCCCCGTGGCCACGCC
The DNA here is from genome assembly GCA_035524735.1 of Gemmatimonadaceae bacterium. Lineage (GTDB taxonomy): Bacteria > Gemmatimonadota > Gemmatimonadetes > Gemmatimonadales > Gemmatimonadaceae > DATKOH01. The sequence continues at coordinate 7,771 of DATKOH010000160.1, read as the reverse complement.
CACCGCCGCCGGCATCCCCGCCTGCGCCAGCGCGCGCTCCATCGCCAGCGCCCCCTCCACGCCGCGCCGCGCGTCATCCTCGTGCGTGTTCCCCGGCAGCCCCCACGCGGCCACCATCACCGCGCCCGGCCCGTCGGCCACCAGCTGGTGCACCGCGCCATCCCATCGCGCCACCGCCCCCTGCGCCCCGCGCACCGCCCGCTGCGCCGCGGCCAGCCGCTCCGGCGCCGCGAACTCACGGTCGCCGAACGCGGCGAACGCCACCGTCACGCGCCGGAACTCGGCGAGCCAGCGCTCCGGCTGCCCGAGGTGCGCGCGGATCGCGCGCGGCAGGAAGAGCGCGGCGTCGGGGGACGCACGGTCCCCCGGCGCGCGCGTGGTCACGGCGCCCGCCGCGCGCGCGGCCGCCCCGCGCCCCACCGCGCCCGGCGCCGCGGCCGCCGCCGCATCCGCCGCCGCCGCGAGCGCCGCGCCCCCCGCCACGAAGAGCCGGTCCTCCCCGCCCCCCAGGAGCGCCCACCACATCTCCCCCTCCGCGATCCCCGCGCGCACCAGCAGCGGCGGCTCCCCCGGTTCCGCCATCGCCGGCAGCGCCTGCACCGCGCGCGCGCACGCCGCCGCGCGCTCCAGCACCGGCTCGCGGTACGGATCGTCGTCCGCGCGCCACACGGCGGCGATCGCATCCCCCGCGAAGTGCGTGATGTCGCCGCCGTGCCGCGCCACGGTGTCGATGATCGCGCCGAAGCGCGCGTTGAGCAGCTCCGTGAGCCGCTCCGCCCCCGCGGGGCCGCGCGCCGCGAGCCGCTCGGTGAGCGCCGTGAACCCCGTCACGTCCATCACCAGCGCCGCCGCGTTGCCGCGCCCCCCCGCCGGCAGCGCCGCCGCGCGCCCGTCGTCCAGCAGCCGCTGCAGCATCCGCGGCAGCCAGCCCGCGCGCGCGCCCGTCACCGCGCGCATCGACAGCGCTCCCCCCGCCGTCTATCTTCGCGCGTCGTCACGCCCCTCCCTTCACCGAGTCCCCGCATGCCCCAGCCCGCCGCCAAGCAGCGCGTCGCCATCCTCGGCGGCGGCATGGCCTCCCTCTCCGCCGCCGCCGAACTCGTGCGCCAGCCCGGCGCCGCCGACAAGTACGACATCACCGTCTACCAGCTCGGCTGGCGCGTGGGCGGCAAGGGCGCGAGCGGACGCGACCGCCGGCCGGACATGGGCATGCGCATCGAGGAACATGGGCTGCACGTCTGGTTCGGGTGCTACGACGACGCGTGGGCGCTCCTCCAGCGCTGCTACGATGATCTCGACCGCCACGACGACATGCTCAAGCTCTTCCAGGGGCAGACCGACACGCCGTACATGGAGGACGTGAACGGCTGGAAGGTGTGGCCCATCCACTTCCCGCGGAAGTACGGCACCCTCGGCGGCGAGAGTCTCGAGAAGGAGATCCTCGGCTACATGCACGTGATCGCCGATTTCCTCTGGGAGCTCATCAAGCGCTTCGTCGGCCACGCGAAGGCGATGGCCCCCGACGCGAGCGCGCCGCACCAGAGCTTCTTCCGCAAGCTGATCGACGACACCGAGGGCGCCGTCGCCGACCTCGGCCGCCACCTCGCCGCCTTCCGCGCCTTCTTCGACCAGATCCGCGACAAGACCGACGCCGGCGACCCGCACCGCGGCGTCGTCATCGCCGCCGAGGCCGTGCGCGCGCTCCTCCTGGGCGACCCGACCCCCATCGGCTCGCTCGACGACGACATCCGCCGCGACGCCATCCTCATCGACCTCGCCGTCACCGCGCTCAAGGGGATGGCCGAGGACCTCGTGCCGATCCGCGGCTTCGACCCGCTCGACACCGAGGACGTGCGCGCCTGGTTCAAGCGCCACGGCGCGCGCGAGGAGACGCTCACCGCGGCGCCCATGCGCGCGCTCTACGATCTCTGCTTCGCCTACCGCGGCGGCGCCGTGAGCTGGGACAACGCCGACTTCGCCGCCGGCGCCGCGCTCGTCACCGTGCTGCGCATCGTCTCCGAGTACCCCGACTACGTCGTGTACGAGATGCGCGCCGGCATGGGCGAGGTGGTCATCGCCCCCGTGTACCAGTATCTGAGGAAGCACGGCGTGAAGTTCGCCTGGTTCCACCAGGTGGACCGCCTCGAGCTCTCCGCCGACGGCACGGCGGTGGACGCCGTGCACTGCACCCTCCAGGCGCGGGTGAAGCCCGGCGTGGAGTACGACCCGCTCTTCGAGCTCGAGTGCCCGCGCGACGGCATCCAAACGCTCGCCTGCTGGCCCGACACGCCGAAGTACGAGCTCCTGCAGGACGGCGACGCGCTCAAGGGCTACGACCTGGAGTCGAAGTGGAGCGACTGGCCCGGCGTGGGCCCCGTGGTCCTCCGCGCGGGAGAGGACTACGACGTGCTCGTGCTCGGCATCTCCCTGCACGGCGTGACGGAAGTGTGCGCGGATTTCACGCGCCTCCCCGCGTGGAAGCGGATGTTCGACACGATGCGCACCGTCGAGACCGCGTCGGCGCAGCTCTGGATGACGAAGACGCTCGAGGAACTCGGCTGGAAGGACGGCGCCGTGCCGATCGACGCCGGCCCCGAGCCGCTCGACGTGTGGGCCGACCGCAGCGACGTCCTGCCCCGCGAGCGCTGGACGCAGGACCCGCCGAAGAGCCTGCACTACCTGTGCGGCCCGCTCGACGAGCGCTGGGCGAACGGCGTCCCCCGCGACCGGGGCTTCCCCGTGGCCGCGAAGGCCGCCGCGGTGCAGGAGACCAAGCGGTGGCTCGAGGCGAACGCGTCGGCGCTCTGGCCCGAGAGCACGCGCGGCGGCGGCTTCGACTGGTCGCTGCTGCGCGCCCCGGGGCGCGCGGCCGGCCCCGAACGGCTCGACGCGCAGTACATCCGCGCCAACATCGACCCGTCCGAGCGCTACGTCCTCTCCGTGGCGGGGAGCACCGCGGCCCGGCTCCCCGCGAACGGATCCGGCGTGCGGAACCTCATCCTCGCCGGCGACTGGACGCACGGGAAGTGGAACGCGGGGTGCATCGAGAGCGCGGTGGAGTCCGGGATCGCGGCCGCGAAGGCCGTCATCGCGCGCGAGGCCTGAGAGCGGCGCGGCGCGCGCGGGTCAGGCGGGGAGCGTCTCGCGGCGCGTGACCAGCCGCTCGTACGGCGGCGGCGCGCTCACCCCTTCCCCCTGCAGGATCTCGTCGATCGCCGACGGCGCCACCGCGCGCGCGAAGTAGAAACCCTGCCCCATCTCGCAGCCGAGCTCCTGCAGCCCGTTCAGCTGCCGGCGCTGCTCGATCCCCTCGGCGATCGTCTGCAGGCGCAGCGTCTCGCCGAGCGCGATCACCGCGCGCGCCAGCGCCGGCTCGCTCCCCGTGGTGCCCACGCCGTCCACGAAGCTCTTGTCGATCTTCAGGATGTCGATCGGGAAACGGTGCAGGTAGCCGAGCGACGAGTAGCCCGTGCCGAAGTCGTCGATCGCGAGGCGCACGCCGAGCGACTTGAGCGCGCGCAGCCGGTGGAGGAGCGTCTCCGAATGCTGCATGAGCACGCTCTCGGTGATCTCGAGCACGAGGCTGCGCGGGTCGAGCCCGCTGTCCTCCAGCGCGCCGCGCACGTCCTCCACCATGTGGTCGCCCTGGATCTGGTGCCCCGACACGTTCACCGTGAGCGTGAGCGGCTGCGCGCGCATCCGCTGCCAGCGCGCCGCCTGGCGGCACGCGTCGCGCACCACCCAGCGGCCGAGCGGCACGATGAGCCCCGTCTCCTCCGCGATCGGGATGAACGTCGGCGGCGCGATCATCCCGCGCCGCGGATGCTGCCAGCGCACGAGCGCCTCCACGCCGGTGATCTCCCCCGTGTGGAGCAGCACGATCGGCTGGTAGTGCAGCACGAACTGCTCCTGCTCGATCGCGTGGCGCAGGTCGGCCTCGAGCTCCAGCCGCTCCACGGCCTGCGCGTGCATCCGCGGCTCGAACAGCTCGAAGCGCGCCTTCCCGCCCCCCTTGGCGAGGTACATCGCCATGTCGGCGTTGCGCACGAGGTCCTGCGCGCTGTCGGTGTCGGCGGCCATCGCGATGCCCAGGCTCGCGGTGGCGAACACCTCGCGCCCGTCCAGCGCGAAGGGATGCTTGAGCGACTGCACGATGCGCTCCACCACCATCATCGCGGCGTCGTCGCGCCCGGCGTCCTCCAGCAGCACCGCGAACTCGTCGCCCCCCAGGCGCGCCACGGTGTCGGCGGTGCGCACGCACGCCTGGATCCGCTGCGCCGCGATCGTGAGCAGCCGGTCCCCCGTCGCGTGCCCCAGGCTGTCGTTCACCGTCTTGAAGTTGTCGAGGTCCAGGAAGACCACCGCCAGCTTCTGCTGGTGCCGCCGCGCGAGCGTCAGCGCGTGCGCCACGCGGTCCAGGAAGAGCGCGCGGTTCGCCAGCCCCGTGAGCTGGTCGTGGAAGGCCTGGTGCGTGAGCTGCGCCTGCAGCGCGCGCCGCTCGCTGACGTCGCGCGTGTTCAGGACGATCCCCCGCACCGACGGCTCGTCGAGCAGGTTCGTCATCATCGTCTCGACGTCCCGCCAGCTCCCGTCGCGGTGGCGCACCCGCCACTCCGCCGGCGCCGGCGCCGCGTGGGGAAGCTTCGCCTCCGCGAACACCGACTCCGCGTGCACCCGGTCGTCCGGGTGCACCAGCTCGAACACCGGCGCGCCGTCCAGCTCCGACGGCTGGTAGCCGAAGATCCGCGTCACCGACGGGCTCACGTAGCGCAGCGCCCCCTCGGCGTCGATGATCCCGATCACGTCCGACGACCGCTGCACCAGCGCCGAGAGCCGCCGCTCCGTCTCGCGCGCCGACCGCTCGTCGATCAGCCGCACGTTCTCCTGCACCGCCATCAGCTGCCGCATCAGCATCAGGAACGCGAGCGCGGCCGTGCCCACCGTCATCACGCTCAGCGGCGACGGCCACTGCCGCATCGCCAGCCACATCAGCAGCCCGTACGCCGCCGCCACCGCCGCGTACGGGATCCCGCTGATCGGCTGCGCCAGCGGCGTCTCCGCCTCCGGCCGCGCCGCGATCTCCGGCACCCGCCAGTAGTACTGCCGGAAGCTCCAGATGATCAGCGTGTACGACGTCACGTACAGATAGTCCAGCCAGCTCACCCCGAGGAACCCCACGTCCAGTTCCGTGAGGTCGTTCAGCAGGTCCATGCCCAGGTAGATCAGCCAGCCCGCCAGCAGCAGCCCCGGCGCCCACCGCTGGACGTTCGCCGGCCGCCGCAGCAGCGCCGAGGCCACCCCCGTCATCACCATCAGCGACAGGACGGGGTAGATCAGATTGTACGCCGCCGCCGCCGCGCTCTGGTCCGGCTGGTCGATGTAGCTCGGCCGGATCACGAAGTACCAGATCACGAGCCCGCCGCCCAGCATCACCATCGCCACGTCGAGCACGAACTTCCACCGCTCCCCCTCCACGCGCCGCGACATCGGCATCGAGAGGAAGGCCATCAGCGCCGTGAGGTAGCCCGCGAAGGCCGCGAGGTTCCAGAGCGAGCCCGGCGCATCGCCGTCCCGCACCACCCCCACCCAGAAGAGTCCCACGTTGCACAGGAAGACCCAGCCGTAGAACGCCGCGAAGAACAGCAGCGACCGCCGCACCCGCGGGTCCGTGCTCGCGCGCATGCTCGCCCGCAGCGCCAGCACGCCGGCCCCGACGTTCAGCGGCAGGAACGCGAGCTTCGACGCGATCACGCGCAGCGTCACGTTCGACGAGGGCCGCATCTGGAACAGCACGTACGCGGCGCAGTACAGCACGAGGATCACGGCGAGCGCGTTCCCCCAGTCCGTGATCCACGCTCGGAATCGGGCCGAGAGCGGGGCCCTCTGTTCGTCCGTCGCCATATCATTAGGACGCCCGTCCCGGCATCCCGTTTCGCGTTCATTCACACGGACTTAGAACGGTCTAAGGGAAATCCCTCTTCCTTTCCCGAATGATTCTCTTGCATTATCTTTCAACGCAGTTGAGAATCATTCTCAACCAGTCTCGCCCGCGCCGCCGACCTCGCAAATGCTCCCTCGCTGGCTCCAGATGAAGCGCCCAGCCCTCGCCGACGCCCACTGCGCCCTCCCCCAGGGTTGCCAGCAGGAGTGCGCGCTCTCCACCTGCGCCGCCGGCGGGCATGCCCTCGTCGTCCGCGTCGAGTGCTCCCACCATGACGCCTGCCGCCTGCGCGCCCTCGGCGTCTACGAGGGCGCCCGCGTCCGCATCGTCGACACGCGCCACGGCTTGATCCTCGACGTCCGCGGATCCCGTCTCGCGCTCGGCAGGTCGCTCGCCCGGCTCATCAGCGTCCTCCCGCTCGCCGCCTGAGATGACCGGCCTCGCGTCCGGCGCCCCCCCGGCCGGCGCGCCCGCGGTACCCGCACCCGGCGCCCGCACCCCGCTCCGCGTCGCCCTCGTCGGGAATCCCAACACCGGCAAGAGCACGCTCTTCAACGCGCTCACGGGGATGCGCCAGAAGGTCGGCAACTTCCCGGGCGTCACCGTCGAGCGCCTCGAGGGGAGCTACCGCGAGGAGGACGGGCGCCGCGTGACGGTGCTCGACCTCCCCGGGAGCTATTCCCTCTCCCCGCACGCGCCGGACGAGGCGATCGCGCTCGACGTGCTCCTCGGCCGCGCGCAGGGGGTGCCGGCGGCGGACGTGATCGTGGTCGTGGTCGACGCGCAGAACCTCGACCGCAACCTCTTCCTCGCCAGCCAGCTGCTCGAGCTCGGCGTGCCGATGGTGATCGCGCTCAACCAGATGGACGCCGCGGCGGAGATGGGGATCCGCATCGACGTCCCCGAGCTCATCCACGAGCTCGGCGTCGCGATCATCCCCACGGTGGCCACGCGCGGCGAGGGGATCGACGCGCTGCGGCGGGCCGTGTCGCGCGCGCCCGACTTCCCGCGCCCGGCGCGGCGCTTCACGCTGGAGCCCGCGGTGGCCGAATGCATCGCGCCCCTCGAGCGCGCGCTGGAAGTGGCCGGGCTGTCGCCGGCGGCCGCCGCGCTCGAGGCGCTGCGCCTGCTCGCGCACGTGAACCCGGAGGACCCGCACCGCTACGGCGCGGCGGTGGAGCGCGCGCTGCAGGAGTCGCGCGCCGCGCTCGCCGCGCGCGGCGTGAACGCGCACGCGCTGGAGGCGGAGCGCCGCTACCACTGGATCACCGGCGTCATGCAGCGCACGGTGCAGCGGCCGCCCCCCGGCGGGCGCACGTGGAGCGACCGCGTGGACCGCGTGCTCCTCAACCGCGTGGGCGGGCCGCTGATCTTCCTCGGGCTCATGGCGGTGGTCTTCCAGTCGATCTTCACCTGGGCGCAGCCGGTGATGACGCGCATCGGCGCCTTCTTCGACTGGCTCGGCGTGGCCGTGGGCTCGCACCTGCCGGCGGGGGACCTCCGCTCGCTGGTGCAGGACGGCGTGATCGGCGGCGTGGGGAGCGTGCTCACCTTCCTGCCGCAGATCGCGATCCTCTTCCTCTGCATCGGCATCCTCGAGGACTCGGGCTACATGGCGCGCGCGGCGTTCCTCATGGACCGCTACATGCGGCGCGTGGGGCTGCACGGGCGGAGCTTCATCCCGCTGCTCTCGGGCTACGCGTGCGCGGTGCCCGCGATCATGAGCACGCGGAGCATCGAGGAGCCGAAGGACCGGATCGCGACCATCATGGTGGTGCCGCTCATGTCCTGCTCGGCGCGGCTGCCGGTGTACACGCTGCTCATCGCGGC
>DATKOH010000159.1:0-6014 GCA_035524735.1 Gemmatimonadaceae bacterium | reverse complement strand
ATCTCGCCGCTGCGCGCGCTCCAGATCGGCAGCGGGAGGGAGATGCCGAACGTCGGCAGATTGCCCGGCTGCGTGGCGTCGCCCCATTCCACGCCGAGGAACACCGACGGCGTGGCGAACACGCTGTTGACCTCCGTCTTGAGCGCGCGCTCGGCGCCGTGGACGTTGGCCTGCGCCGCCGCGATCGCGAGCGGCGCCACGGTGCTGTCCGCCGGCACCGCCGCGGGGGCGATGGACAGCGCGCCGCGGAGCGAATCGGCCGGCGTGATCGACGGCCGGTCGGCGGGCAGCCCCATCACGCGCTGGAGCTCCAGCAGCACCGCGAGCGCGGCGAGGGAGTCGGCCGCGCTCGCGTTCTCGGCCTGCCCCGCGTTCACCGCCGCGAGCTCCACGTCCAGGTCGCTCGCGTCGCCCGCGTCGCGCCGCACGCGCGCGAGGGTGAGCAGGCTGTCCGACGCGATGGCGGTGAGCCGCGACAGGCGCGCGTGCGCGGCGGCGGCGAGCGTGGCGGTGTAGAGCGTGTCCGTCTCCACCTCGAGCGACGCGAGCTCCAGCGCGTTCCGGTAGAGCGCGGCGCGGCGGAACTGCTCGGCGGCATCCGAGCGCGCGCTCCGCATCCACGGGTACTCCACCGGCTGGTCCACGCTCACGTGGTATTGCGGCAGCGACTTGCTGTAGCTCGCCGCGAGGGCGGGGTTCGGGTAGGCCGAGGCGATGCGCGCGAGGGCGTTCGCGAACGCCGTGTCGGTGCGCGCGAGCAGGGCGCGGCTCCCCGCCGTGTCGGCCGCGGCGATCGCTTCCGCGCGGGTGACGCTGCGGAGCGGCGCCGTCGATTGGGCGTGGGCGGCCGCCGGCGCGATCAGCGCCGCCGCGATGAGGGGTCCAGCGCGCATGGGGCACAAGATGCGCGCCGCCGCGCCCCGCGGCCAGCGCCGGCGGGCGCCCGGATGCGGGAAGGCGCGCGGGGATCCCTCCCCGCGCGCCTTCCGGTGCCCCATGCCCGCGGACCGGGCGCTACTGCACCGCGTTGATCATGTCGAAGATCGGCAGGTACATGGCGACGACCATGCCGCCGACGATGACGCCGAGGAAGACGATCATGACCGGTTCCATGAGGGAGAGGAGCCCGCCCACGGCCGTGTCCACCTCGGTGTCGTAGAAGTCGGCGATCTTGGTGAGCATCTCGTCCAGGCCGCCCGTCTGCTCGCCGACCGCGATCATCGAGATGACCATCGGCGGGAAGACGTTGGACTTCTGGAGGGGCGCCGAGATCGTGTCGCCGCCCGCGATCGAGGCGCGGCTGTCCATGATGGCGTCGTGGATCACGCGGTTGCCCGCGGTCTTGGCGGTGATCTCAAGGCCGTCGAGGATGCTGACGCCGGAGCTGATGAGCGTGCCGAGGGTGCGCGTGAAGCGCGACACCGCCGACTTGCGGAGCATGTCGCCGATCACCGGGAAGTTCAGCATCAAGCGGTCGATCTTGAGCTGCCCTTCCTTGGTGGCGTAGTACTTCTTGATGGAGTACTGCAGGGCGAAGCCGCCGGCGAGGAAGGCCCACCAGTAGCCCTTCACGAGCTCGGACAGCGCGATCACGACGCGCGTGGGGAGCGGGAGCGACATGTTCACGCTGGCGAACATGTTCTGGAAGACCGGGATGACGAAGATGAGCAGCACGACGATGGCGATGAACGCCACGCTCATGATGACCACCGGGTAGATCATCGCGCTCTTCACCTTGCCGATGAGGGCGTCGTTCTTCTCGAGGAAGGTGGCGAGACGCATGAGGATCGTGTCGAGGATACCGCCCGCCTCGCCGGCCGCGACCATGTTGACGTAGAGGTCGGTGAACGCCTTGGGGTGGCGGCGGAGCGCGTCGGCCACCGTGTGCCCCGACTCGACGTCGTACACGACCTGCCGCGTCACCTCCTGCAGCGCCGGGTTCTCGCTCTGCTTGCTCAGGATGTCGAGCGCCTGCACCAGCGGCAGGCCGGAGTTGATCATCGTCGAGAACTGCCGCGTGAAGATGACGATGTCGCGCGTCTTGATCTTCCCGCCCTTCTTCTTCTTCTGCTCCTCGTCCACCTTGACGACGATGAGCTTCTGCTTGCGGAGCTGGGCGACGACATCGTCGCGCGACGACGCCTCCATCGTCGCGTTCTTCAGCTCTCCGCTGAGCGTGCGGGCGGTATAGGCGAAGGTGGGCATTGCTCGTCCTCAGATGGTGGCGGTCACCGCTTGGCGCCGGCGCCCGCCATCCGCGGGTCGCGCGTCGACTGCTGCATGCGCGGATCGGTGTCGTCGGTGAGCGGGGGCTCGCCGATCATGCGCAGGAACTCGTTCGGTTCGGGGGAGACGCGCAGGCACTCGTCCCGCACCACCTCGCGCGCCGTGTACAGCTGGTAGAGCGCGTCGTTCAGCGTCTGCATCCCGTACTTCTTCCCGGACTGCATCGACGAATGCACCTGGTGGATCTTCGCGTCGCGGATCAGCGCCCGCACCGCCGACGTCGCCACCAGGATCTCGGCGGCCATCACGCGCCCGCGCCCCTTCGCGCGCGGCAGCAGCGTCTGCGTGATGATCCCCTCCAGCACGAACGCCAGCTGCGCGCGCACCTGCCCCTGCTGGTGCGCCGGGAAGACGTCGATGATGCGGTTGATCGCCTCCGGCGCCGAGTTCGTGTGCAGCGTCGCGAAGCAGAGGTGCCCCGTCTCGGCGATCGTCAGCGCCGCCGCGATCGTCTCGAGGTCGCGCATCTCGCCCACCAGGATCACGTCGGGATCCTCGCGCAACGCGTACTTCAGGGCGTTCTGGAAGCTCTTCGTGTCCGTCCCCACCTCGCGCTGGTTCACGATGCAGCTCTGGTGCCGGTGGATGAACTCGATCGGGTCCTCCACCGTGATGATGTGCCCGCGCCGCTCGCGGTTGATCTTGTCGATCATCGCCGCCAGCGTCGTGCTCTTCCCCGAGCCCGTCGGGCCCGTCACCAGCACCAGCCCCCGCGGCCGCTCCGCCATCCGCGCCACCGCCGGCGGCAGCCCCAGCTCGTCGAAGGTCCGGATGTTGAACGGGATCTGCCGGATCACCAGGCTCACGCACCCGCGCTGCTTGAAGCAGTTGCCGCGGAAGCGCGCCAGGTTCTGGATGCCGAAGGAGAAGTCGAGCTCATCCTCCGTCTCGAAGCGCTTCTTCTGGTTCTCGGTGAGGATCGAGTACGCCAGCTGCAGCGTGTCCTTGGGCGAGAGCACCCCGTCCGCGTTCGAGTCGGTGATGTCGCCGTCGATGCGAAGCTTCGGCCGGTCGCCGGCCGTGATGTGCAGGTCAGAGGCATCCCGCTCGATCATCTCCTCGAGCAGCCCGCGCAGGTTGAAGCCCTGCGGCGCGGCGGCAGGGGCGGCGGCGGCGGTCGGTACGGTCATGTCGCTCCGGGGCGTGTGCGGTCCTGGCCGCAGGGCGGCCACATCTCATATATAGACGATGAAGCCGGCGGAAGGATATGCCCCCGCCGGCCCCCCGCCCGCCCCGGCTTCCCCACCGGGCCCGGGCCGCCCGAACGGCCCCCGCCCGCCTACGCGGCCGTCTCGCGGATGACCTGCTCCAGCGTCGTGATCCCCTTCATGACCTTCAGCAGCCCGTCCATGCGCAGCGTCAGCATCCCCTCCGCGACCGCGAGGTCCCGGATCTCCGCCGCGCCGACGTTCTGCATGATGAGCTTCCGCACCGCGGGGGTCATCGCCATCACCTCGTACAGCCCCTGGCGCCCCTTCAGCCCCGTGCCCCCGCACGCGTCGCAGCCGCGCCCCTTGAAGATGGGCATCTCGCGCACCTTGGTCTTGAGCGAGAAGTCCTTCACGAGCGGCGCCGCCTCCTTCGTGGCCATCCGCTTCATGTTCTGGATCGCCTCCTCCGTGAACTTCATGTCGCCGAAGGAGAGGTCCGGGTCCAGATGCGCCGCCTTCAGCTCCACCACGTCGGGCTCGTACTTGTACTTGCACGTGCCGCAGATCCGCCGCACGAGTCGCTGCGCCAGCACCAGGTTGAGCGCGCTCGCCACGTTGAAGGGCTCGAGCCCCATGTCCAGCAGTCGCGTCACCGTCTCCGGCGCCGAGTTCGTGTGCAGCGTGCTCATCACCAGGTGCCCCGTGAGCGCCGCCTTGATCGCGATGCCCCCGGTCTCCAGGTCGCGGATCTCCCCGATCATGATGATGTTCGGGTCCTGCCGCAGGAACGCCTTCAGCGCCGCCGCGAAGGTGAGCCCGATCTCCGTGCGCACCAGCACCTGGTTGATCCCGAAGAGATTGTACTCCACGGGATCCTCGGCGGTCATGATGTTCACGTCGATGTTGTTCACCTTCGACAGCGCCGAATAGAGCGTCGTCGTCTTCCCCGAGCCCGTGGGGCCGGTGACGAGCACCATGCCGTACGGGTTCGACACCGCCTCCATGAGGTCGTGCTCGGCGCGCGGCTCGATGCCGAACTTCTCCAGGTCGAGCGTCAGGTTCCCCTTGTCGAGGATCCGGAGCACGACCTTCTCGCCGAAGAGCGTCGGCAGCGTGGAGACGCGGTAGTCGATGACCTTCTTGCCGATCTTCAGCTTGATGCGCCCGTCCTGCGGCACGCGGCGCTCGGCGATGTTCAGGTTCGCCATGATCTTGAAGCGCGAGATGAGCGCGGCCTTCAGCTTCATCGGCGGCTTCATGATCTCCATCAGCGCCCCGTCGATGCGGTAGCGCACCCGCATCTCGTGCTCGAAGCACTCGAAATGGATGTCGGAGGCGCCCTTCTTCACCGCGTCGGTCAGGATCCCGTTGATCAGCTTCACCACCGGCGCATCGTCGATCGCGGCCGCGAGCACGGAGGCGTTGACCTCCTCCTCCTTCTCCTCCACGACCTCGACGTCGCCGTCGTCCTCCATCTCGCCGAGGATGTTCTGCAGCACATCCTCCGACGAATCGCCGTAGTGCTTGTCCACGGCGTTGCGCAGCGTGTACTCCCCCGCGATCACCGGGAAGATGTCGTAGCGCGTGATGAACTTGAGGTCGTCGATCACGCCGAGGTCGGACGGGTCCGCCATCGCGACCGTGAGCGTGCGCCCCTCGCGCTTGAGCGGCAGCACCAGGTGCCGCTGCGCCAGCTCCGCCGGGATCAGCTTCGCGATCCGCGGGTCCACCTCGAAGTTCGACAGGTCCACCGCCGGCATGCGGAACTGCCGCGCCAGCATGCGCGTGAGCTCCACCTCGTTGATGAAACCGAGCTTCACGAGGTTGTAGCCCACCCGGTAGCCGGACGACTTCTGCTCGGAGAGCGCCTTCTCGAGCGCCTCACGCGTGATGAGCCCCTCTTTGACGAGGAGCTCTCCGATCTTCAAGCCTGTGCCAGCAGTCGCCTGAGCGGCCATGCGTGGTCGTGGGGGTGGAACGGCGGGCGCAGGGCGCCGCCGGTCCGGCACCGACGGGCTCACCGCGTGGTAATCCTGTCATGGAGAGTGCGGCTTCCGCAAGCGCCGGCCGCGGCCGCCGGCCGCGCCGGTGGCCCCCTCTCCCTCGGAGGATGGACGCGGGGTCTGGGTGAACGTCACGAAGGGCGCGATCGCGCGCGCGATCCCCGGACCGATCCCCTTCACCCGCATCAGCTCCTCCAGCGAACCGAAGGGACCGTGCGCCGTCCGGTCCTCCACGATCCGGCGCGCCAGCGCGGGACCGATCCGCGGCAGCCGCTCGATCTCCGCCGCCGACGCCACGTCCATGTCCACGGTCGACGCCGGGATGAGTCCCGGCGCGAGCCCGGCGGGCGCCCCCCCGGGCGATCCCTCGGGCGCCGCCCGCACCGCCCCCATCCGCTCCGCCCGTGTGCTCCCCGGCGACAGGTAGTAGACGCGAGGCGGCGCCCCCCGGTCCGGCTCCCACGTCCCCCCGGACGGCGTCGGCGCGGGCCCGCCGCTGTCCGCCGGCGACGAGCGCCGCCCCCGCTGCTGCGCCCGCCCACCCCTCCCCTTCCCCTGCCGGCGCGCACTGTCC
>DATKOH010000158.1:0-5733 GCA_035524735.1 Gemmatimonadaceae bacterium | reverse complement strand
CGGCGGTTCCGGCGCCGTCGCGACCGAGCTCGGCATCGCGCTCGCCGCGCGCGGCCACGAAGTGCACTTCATCACCTACGCGCAGCCCTTCCGCCTGCCCAGCTTCCTCCCCCGCGTCTACTTCCACGAAGTGGACGTGCTGCGCTACCCGCTCTTCGAGTACCCGCCGTACGACCTCGCGCTCGCCGTGCGCATGCACGAAGTGGTGCGCGACCACGGACTCGAGCTGCTCCACGCGCACTACGCCATCCCGCACGCCACGAGCGCGTGGATCGCGCGCGAGATGCTCGAGGAGAACGACCACTCGGTGCGCATCATCACCACGCTCCACGGCACCGACATCACCCTCGTGGGACAGGACCCGAGCTTCCGGCCGATCACGAAGTTCTCGATCGAGCGCTCGGACGCGCTCACCGCCGTCTCGCAGTTCCTGAAGGACGAGACCTATCGCGCCTTCGGCTGCAGCGCCTGCGCGGTGGAGGTGATCCCGAACTTCGTCGATCCCGCGGTCTACGACCGCGCGCTCTACCCGCCGCTGCTGCGCGACCAGGTGGGCGCGGGGCGGAAGGTGATCGTGCACGTGTCGAACTTCCGCGAGGTGAAGCGCGTGCGCGACATCGTGCGGATCTACGCCAGGATCGCCGCCGCGATGCCCGCGGCGCTCGTGATGGTGGGCGACGGCCCGGAGCGCGGCGCCGCCGAGCACGAGGCGCGCGAGCTCGGCGTGCAGGAGCACACCCACTTCCCGGGGAAGCTCGACGCCGTCGCGCCCATCCTCGCGAGCGCCGACCTCTTCCTCCTCCCCAGCGCGAGCGAGTCCTTCGGTCTGTCGGCGCTCGAGGCGCTCGCCTGCGGCGTGCCGGTGGTCGCCTCCGCCGTGGGCGGGCTCCCCGAAGTCGTGCGCGACGGCGAGACCGGCTTCCTCCGCCCGGTGGGGGACGTGGACGCCATGGCGGAGGCCGCGATCGGCGTGCTCCGCGATCCTCAGCGGTGGCGGCGCATGAGCGCGGCCGCCGCCGCCGACGCCCGCGCGCGCTTCTCGCAGGACGACATCGTCGCGCGCTACGAGCGGTTCTACGAGAGTGTCCTCGGTTAGGGCGTATCTCGAGCTCGCCCGCTGGCCGAACGCGGTGATGGCGGGGCTCGGGGTCATCGTCGGGGCGCGCGTGGAGCAGGGGGCCGTGCCGTACGCCTTCCCGCCGCCGCTCCTCGCGGCCATCGGGGCCGCGCTCGCGCTCACCGCCACCGCCAACGCCTGGAATGACGCCGCCGACGTCGCGATCGACCGCGTCGCGCACCCGGAGCGCCCGCTCCCGCGCGGCGCGCTCGGCGCGGGCTCGGCCCGGCGGTTCGCGCTCGTCGCCGCCGCGGCCGGCATCGCCTTCGCCTTCGCCGCGAACCGCTCCCTCGGCCCGCTCTCGATCATCGTCGTGGCCGCCATGCTCGCCTACAGCCGCTGGTTCAAGACGCGCCCGGTGCTCGGCAACGCCATCGTCGCGGTGCTCGCGTCGCTCCCCTTCCTGTATGGCGGTCTCGCGGTCGGCGAGGGATCCCGCGCCGCCGCGCTCGCCCTGCTGGCCTTCCTCCTTCACTTCGCGCGCGAAGTGGCGAAGGATCTCGTGGACATGCCCGCCGACGCGGGCGCCCGGCGCACGATCCCCGTCGCCTTCGGCGCCGGGGGCGCGAAGCTCGCCGCGCTGGCGATGCTCGCCCTCTTCCTCTGGACCGCGGCCGCGACGTTCGCGGCGAACGCGTGGGCCGTCGCCGCCTTCCTGCTCGTCGCGGCGCTCCTGCTCGCGGCGGCCCTCGAGATCCGCCGGGACTCCGCGGCCGCGCCGCGGACGCTCAAGATGGCTATGTTCTTGGCCATGCTCTGCGTCCTCGCCCTCAACGACTCCGGCCATCTCGTCTTCCGGACCTTCCCGGCCGCCGCATGACCCTCCTCCACGCGATCATCCTCGGCACGATCCAGGGCCTCGCCGAGTTCCTCCCGATCTCGAGCTCCGCGCATCTCGCGCTCGTGCCGTGGATCTTCGGCTGGCCGGAGCCCGGCCTCGCCTTCGACGTCGCCCTCCACGTGGGCACGCTCATCGCCGTCCTCGTCTACTTCCGCGCGGAATGGGCGCGCCTCGCGCACGCCGCGCTCCACGTCCTCCGCACGCGCCGCGCCGACACGGAGGAGGAGCGCCGCGCCGTCTACCTCGTCGTCGCGACCATCCCCGGCGTCATCGGCGGCGTCCTTCTCCAGAAACAGGCGGAGACGGCCTTCCGCGCCCCCTGGCTCATCGCCGTCGCGCTCATCGCCATGGGCGTGCTCCTCTATCTCGTCGACGCCATCGCCTCGCAGCGGCGCGCGCTCGCGTCCATGACGTGGGTCGATGCCCTCCTCATCGGCATCGCGCAGGTCTTCGCCCTCGTCCCCGGCGTCTCGCGCTCCGGCGCCACGATCACGATGGGACGCGCGCGCACCTTGGACCGCGCCTCCGCCGCGACGTTCAGCTTCCTCATGAGCATGCCGATCATCGCCGGCGCGGCGCTCTTCGAGGCGCGGCCCCTGCTGCACTCGCCCGCCTTCGGCTGGCCCGCCGCCGCCGGCATCCTCGCCTCCGCGGTGAGCGGCTGGCTCGCGATCGACGTCCTCCTGCGCTTCGTGGTGCAGCGCAGCTACGGCGTCTTCGCGCTCTGGCGCATCGTGCTCGGCGTGATCGTGCTCATGCTCGTCTGGCAGCGTGGCTGAACGCCGCGAGGGTCGCCCCGGCGCCGGCGACAGCTACGACGGCCGCGGGGGCGCGGTGCTCGAGCAGCTCCTCGACCTCCCGCGCGTGGAGGTGTACGACTCCGTGACCTCCACCCTCGACGTCGCGCACGCGCTCGCCGAATCGGGCGCGCCCGCCGGCACGCTCGTCCTCGCCGAGGAGCAGACCGCGGGGCGGGGACGCGGCGGCCGCACGTGGGCGTCCGCCCCCGGCGCCGGCATCTGGCTCACCCTCATCGAGCGCCCGCCCGATCCCGCCGCGCTCGAGATGCTCTCCCTGCGCATCGGCCTCGCCGCCGCGCGCGCCCTCGACCGCTGGACCGGATCGCCGATCCGCCTCAAGTGGCCGAACGACCTCTACGTCGGCGGCGAGAAGCTCGCCGGCGTGCTCGTGGAGGCGCGCTGGCGCGACGAGCGCCTCGAGTGGGCGGCCGTCGGCATCGGCGTGAACCTCCGCCGGCCGCTCGGCGTCCCCGGCGCCACGCTCCGCAAGGGCGCCACGCGCGTGGAGGTGCTCGCCGAGCTCGTCCCCGCGCTTCGCGCCGCCGCCGCGGCCGCGGGGCCGCTCACCGCCGGCGAGCTCGCCGCCTTCGCCGCGCGCGACCTCGCGCGCGGGCGCCGCAGCACCGAGCCCGCCGCCGGCACCGTCGGCGGCATCGACCCGCGCGGCGGCCTCATCATCCGCACCGCCGCCGGCGATGCCATCTTCCGCTCCGGCTCCCTCGTCCTGGAGGAGGGATTCGCGTGATCATCGTCTTCGACGTGGGCAACACCGAGACCACCGTCGGCCTCTTCGCCGACGAGCGCCTGCGCGCGCACTGGCGCCTCACCACCGACCCGTCGCGCACGCCGGACGAGCTCGGGATCCTGCTCGACGGGCTCCTCCGCAACCGCGAGGAACGCCGCGACGAGATCCGCGGCGCCGCCATCGGCTCCGTCGTCCCCGCGCTCACCGGCCCGCTCGCCGACGCGCTGCACGCCACCCTCGGCGTCGTGCCGCGCATCGTCGACGCCTCGTCCCCGCTCCCGATCGTGCTCGACGTGGACGAGCCCAAGTCCGTGGGCGCCGACCGCATCATCAACACGCTCGCCGCGAGCCGGATCTACGAGAGCGACACGATCGTCGTCGACCTCGGCACCGCCACCACCTACGACTGCATCACGGCCGAGGGCGTCTTCCTCGGCGGGATCATCGCGCCGGGGCTGCGCACGTCGGCGGAGACGCTCTTCCGCCGCACGAGCAAGCTGCCCGCCACCGAGCTCATCGCGCCCGCGCGCGCGATCGGGCGCCGCACCGAGGAGTGCATCCGCGCCGGCATCATGCTCGGCACCGCCGACATGATCGATGGCCTCGTGCGCCGCATCAAGAAGGAGTGGCCCACGCCGCGCGTCCCCAAGGTGGTCGCCACGGGCGGCCTCGCCGAGAGCGTCGCGCCCCTCTCCGAGGAGATCGAGCGCGTGGAGCCCTTCCTCACCCTCTACGGCCTGCGCATGGCCTTCCAGCTGCTCGAGGGAGCGCGGCCGTGACGAGCGCGCTCCGCCGTTTCGGCTATCGCATCCTCCCCGCGGACGCCTTCAGCTACGTGCTGCACCTCCGCCCGCGCGAATGGCCGATCATGGCCGCGCACACGGCGCTCGGCTGGATCCTCGCCGAGGGGGTGCTCGGCGTCGTGCGCGGGCGCGGACTGCGCGCGCTGGCGCTCGGCCTCGTCATCTGGGTGATCTTCGGCAACGGCGGCACGCTCGCGATCAACAGCGCGTTCGACAAGGACGACGGCGACATCGGCTACCTCGACGATCCGCCGCCGCCACCCGCGCACCTCGCCGGCTTCGCCTTCGCGCTGATGATCGCGGGGCAGGGGCTCTCGCTCCTCCTCGGCCCGCGCTTCGCGCTCGCGTACGCCGCGTGCTTCGCGATGTCGCTCGCCTACAGCGTGCCGCCGCTCCGGCTCAAGGCGGTGGCCGGCGCCGACTGGGTGATCAACATGGTGGGCTTCGGCACGCTCACCCCCTATGCCGGGTGGGCGATCACCGGGCGCCCGCTCCCCGGCGGCATGGCGGTGGTGCTCTGGAGCTTCGCCGCGCTCTTCGGCTCGCTCTATCCGCTCACCCAGCTGTACCAGTTCGACGAGGATGCGCGCCGCGGCGACCGCACGCTCGCGCTCATGCTCGGGATGCGCGGGAGTCTCCTCGTCGCGCTCGGCGCGGCGGCGGTCGCGTTCGGCATGCTCGCGTGGGCGGCGTGGCGCGCCGAGTGCGCGCCCTGGCAGTGGGGCGCGCTCGCCGTCGCCGCCGGCAGCTGGGCGGCGGTGCTCCTCCCCTGGCTCGCGCGCCACCGCACGATGTCGGCGCGCGAGCATCAGCGCGGCATGTACGCCGCGCTCACCGCCTGGGCGGTGACGGACCTCGCGGTGGTGGCGGCCTTCGCCGCCTGACCACCGCGCGCCGCTACTTCCCTCCCGCCTTCGCGGCGGTGAAGACGAAGCGGTAGCGCGCCCCGGCGCTGTCCCAGTCCGCGCGGAAGGCGGCCGGCGTGTGCACCGACGCCGCCTGTCCCGGCGCCGCCGCCACCGGCAGCGTGAATCCCTTCCCGGCGAGCAGCGTCGCGTTCGCGATCATCGGCTCGATGAACACGGGGCGCTGCTGGTAGTAGCCGTAGATCAGAGCCGCGGGACGATACCGCTCGCGGCCGGTGGCCGCCAGAGCCGTGATGATGCGTCGCGTCCTGCCGGAGACCCCGACGGGCCGTCCTTGTAAACACTTGATATTCAAGGACTTTCGCGGAGCGACCTGTAGTGCTCTCGCGACTTGACGGAAACGTCCGTGGCGTCTAGTATTCGGTCCTTGGCACTCCTCGTGTGAGAGTGCTAACAGCCAATCTATAGAGTCTTACTGAACCCATAGCTGAGGAGGACCAGCATGGCCACGAAGAGCGCGAAGTCGGTGAAGGTCGAGCCGCTCGCCGACCGGGTCGTCGT
>DATKOH010000157.1:0-12811 GCA_035524735.1 Gemmatimonadaceae bacterium | reverse complement strand
CGCGCGCGACGCGCCACACGAGCGCGCGCGCCGCGACGTTGAGCAGCAGCGTGACCACGAACAGCAGGAAGCCGATGGCGGCGAGCGCGGCGAGGTAGACGTCGCCCGTGGCCTCGGTGAACTCGTTGGCGATGACCGACGCCATGGTGTAGCCCGGCGCGAAGAGGGAGAGCGAGACCTCGTGGCGGTTCCCGATGAGCATCGTGACGGCCATCGTCTCGCCGAGCGCGCGGCCGAGGCCGAGGATGATCCCGCCGATGATGCCCGAGCGCGCGAAGGGGAGCACCGCGCGGCGGATCATCTCCCAGCGCGTGGCGCCGAGGGCGAGCGCGGCCTCGCGCTGCGAGCGGGGCACGGCGTACAGCACCTCGCGCGACACGGACGCGATGTAGGGGAGCACCATGACGGAGAGGATGAATCCCGCCGCCAGCATGCTCGGCCCGTAGGCGGGGCCGGAGAAGAGCCCCGTCGCGCCGAGGTGGAGCGTGTCGCGCAGGAAGGGCATGACGGGGTCGCGCAGGATCGGGAGGAGCACGAAGATCCCCCAGAGCCCGTAGACCACGCTCGGGATGGCGGCGAGGAGGTCGACGAGGAAGGCCACGGGCTGGCGCAGCCACGCCGGTGCGAACTCGGAGAGGAAGAGCGACACGCCGAGGGCGAGCGGCGTGGCGACGATGAGCGCGATGAGCGACGACACGATGGTGCCGTAGATCGCGGGCGCGGCGCCGAATTGCCCGTTGACGGGGTCCCAGACGCTGGTGGTGAGGAAGCCGAAGCCGAACTTCCGCAGCGCGGGCCAGCCGGCGACGAGGATGGCCGTGGCGATCGCGGCGAGCAGGAGGGGGATGCAGGCGGCGAACGCGGTGATGACGGAACCGTACACCGCGTCGCCGCGCGACTTCCCCTCGATGGTGACCGGTGCGGGGGCCGTGGGATTGGGCGCGCTCATCAGAGTGAGAAAGATGTCCGGCGCGGGGGGATGACAGACGGCCGGGCCCGTAACGATGGTGTCACGAGCCCGGCCGCGTGCCGGCGGGGTGCGGAGCGCACCCCGCCGGGAGGAACCTTAGAACGTGATCTGGTAGTTGAGCTGCCAGATGGTCTTGTCCGCGAGCGGGCTCGACGGCGAGGCCTGCGTCTGCCCCTGGTACGAGATACCGAGCGAGGACGACTTCGCGACATCGTAGAAGAGCGTGGCGATGAACAGGTGGTTCTTCGTGCTGACGTTCGTGTTCCCCTGGTACGTATCGTAGCGCAGGATGACGCCCAGCGGCGTGCCCTTGGGGTCGTTGAACAGGAAGGGGCGCACGACCACGAAACCGTCGGTGAGCTTGGCGGTGTTGTCCACGATCGACGAGTCCGACGCCTTCACCGACTGCGTGATGCGCTCGGCGTAGTCGAAGCCGAACTGGAAGCGCGGGTCGGCATTGCCGAGGAAGACGCCGTATGAGTTGTTCTCGAGCCCCGCCTTGTACGCGCCCGGGCCGGTCGCGAAGGTGTTCTGGCTGCGCCCCACCTGGTACCAGCCGTTGAGCTCGAGGGTCTTCCACAGGCCGGTGCTCTTGCCCATGGGCGTGAGGGAGAGCCGCAGCGCCGCGTCCTTGTAGCGGTCGGCGTCGTTGGCGACCGAGTAGCCGGTGCCGTTGTCGAGCACGAAGTACGCGTTCCCCCACTTGCCGGGGAGGTTGAGCTGCGCGCCCGCGCCGAGGTCCGCGGAGCTGGGCTGGATCGCCCAGTACTCGAGGCCGGTCTTCTGGATCCAGCGCGGCCAGAAGCGCTCCTCGTTGTCGATCGCGACCGTGGTGATCTGGCCGATGCGCGCGAAGCCGGACATGTCGTTCGGATCGGCGGCGTGCGCGAAGTCCCACTGCATCCAGGCGTACTTGAGGCGGATCGTCAGCCCGCTGTAGCCCGCGCCGCTGCCGAGGGTGACGACGTCGGTGGTGACGCGGAAGCCCCAGTCGGGGGCGACCATGCCGCGGAAGGTCAGGTACGCGCGATCGACGGTGAACTTGGACGTCGGGTTGCCGTTGTTCACGGCCTTCGTGGTGCTGTCGGTCTGGTAGTTGTAGGCGCCGAAGATCCACGCGCTGAAGTTCCAGCTCGGCTTGAACTCCGGCTTGGGGGTGGAGTCCTGCTTCGCGGCGGGCTGCTTGGAGGCGCTGTCGGGCGTCGTCGCGGTGGCCGCGGGAGCCGTGGCGCCGGCGGCGAGCGACGGCGTCTGGGCGAAGCCCGGAGCGGCGGCGAACGCCGAGGCCAGCACGACGGCGAACGAACTGATGGTCCGGTTGGTCATGTCACGCTCGTGAGTGTGGGGTGGTGCCGGGCGCCCGATCCGGGAGAGTCCGGACGCCCGGCGACTGGCGTCACATGCCCGCCAGCTTGATCTCGGAGACCTGCTTCTCGAGCATCTTCACCATCTCGGAGGGGAGCGGCGCGTAGAGGAGATCCTTCGCGGCCGAGCCGCCCTTCTTCATGTACCAGTTGAGGAAGTCGACGAGCTTCTTCCCCTTCACCGGGTCCGTCTGGGTCTTGTAGACGAGGAGCCAGGTGAAGCTGCAGATCGGGTACGAGCCCTTGCCGGGCGCGTTCACGATCGAGATGCGGTAGTCGGTGTTCTTGGGGAGCGTCTTCACGGTGCCGGCGGCGGCATCGGACACGGACTCGAGCGAGGGCGCGACCCACTGGCCGTCCTTGTTCTTGATCGTCGCGAAGGGGAGCTTGTTCTGCACCGCGTACGCGAGCTCGACGTAGCCGATGGAGCCCGGCGTCTGCTTCACGAGGCCGGTGACGCCGTCGTTCCCCTTGCCGCCGAGGCCGACGGGCCAGGCGAGCTCCTTCCCCTTGCCCGGCGCCTGCGCCCAGGACGGGCTCACGGCGCTGAGATAGTCGGAGAAGATGTAGGTCGTGCCGCTGCCATCGGAGCGGTGCACGACGAGGATGTCGGCGCCGGGCAGGTTGACGCCGGGGTTGAGCGACGTGATGCGCGTGTCGTTCCACTTGGTGACGCGGCCGGCGAAGATGTCGGCGATCAGGTCGCCGGTGAGCTTCAGCGCGCCGTCGAAGCCCGGGATGTTGTAGGTGATGACGACGGCGCCCATGACCGTCGGGAAGTGGAAGGCGGGGGCGGGGAGCTTCGACATCTCATCGTTGGACATCGGGGCATCGGTGGCGCCGAAGTCCACGGTGCCGGCGGTGAACTGCTTGATGCCGCCGCCGGAGCCGATCGCCTGATAATTGATCTTGACGCCGGTCTCCTTGGCGTACATGTCGAACCACTTCGTGTAGATCGGGGCGGGGAAGGTGGCGCCGGCGCCGTTCAGATCCTGCGCGCGGGCCGTTCCCGCAGCGGCCACGAGGGCGGCCGCGAGTACGACGAGTCGCTTCAGCACGTTTCACTCCAGGGGTTGGGTTGCGCGAGGAAGCTCGCCCTCCCTGGTAAAGGCCCCACGACCGGGCTGTAACGCTTCGGTCACGCCGCGGCGGGGGGCGCCTCCACGCGCGGCAGATCGAAGCGGGTGACCCCCTGCCGGGCATCGCGCCAGCGGCGGGCGGCGAGGGCGAGGGAATCGAGCGCGCCGGGCTCGGCGCCGGTGCTGCGCCGGAGGTCGACGCGCAGCGACCGCACGCGCGCGGGAAGCGTCTCGCAGGCGTGCATCGCGGCGACGACGCCGGCGATGGAGATCGTGCCCGTCACGTAGAGCGTCGCCGCATCGTGATGAGCCTCGAGGGTGTACCGCAGGGGACCGTGCATGGGACCACTCCGCATTGCGCTAAGGTGTGCGGAATGGATGGCGCCCCGCGGTCACGCCCGGGCGGGCGCCGGGGTCACGAGGTGGTAACGGCGCCCGGAGGGAAGACGGCGCGCACGGTGGTGCCGCGCCCGGCGCCGCTCTCGGCGGTCACGCGCCCGCCGTGCGCCTCGACGAGGTGTTTCACGATGGCGAGTCCCAGCCCGGTGCCGCCGGCGTCGCGCGAGCGCGCGGGGTCCACGCGGTAGAACCGCTCGAAGATGCGCGGCAGGTGCTCGGCGGGGATGCCGATGCCCGTGTCGCTCACGGAGAGCACGACGCCGCCGGCGGACGCGGGCTCGGAGAGGATGGTGACGCGGCCGCCGGCGGGGGTGTGGCGGATGGCGTTGTCCACGAGGTTGCTGAGCACCTGGCGGAGCGCGGTGGCGTCGGCGGTGAGCGTGGCGGCGCGCGCGTCGATGCGCGTGCCGAGGGTGACCTGCGCGGCCTCGGCGGCGGGGGCGAAGGCGGCGACGGTCTCGCTCGCGAGCATGGCGAGGTCGACGCGCTCGGGCTTCGGCACCCAGCCGCCGGACTCGATCCGGGAGAGGTCGAGCAGGTCATCGACGAGGCGCTGCATGCGACGCGCGTTGCCGCGGATGGCGTCCACGAAGCGCCGGCGCTGCTCGGGCGGCGGATCGTCGGTGGCGAGCGTCTCGGCGAAGCCGCCGATGACGGTGATCGGCGTCTTGAGCTCGTGCGAGACGTTGGCGACGAAGTCGCGGCGCACGGCCTCGAGGCGGCGGGTGCGGGTGAGGTCGAGGAGGGCGAGGAGCGCGCCGCCGTCGCGCAGGGGGCGCGCGGTGAGCATCACGGTGCGGCCGCCGAGCACGAGCTCCGCGGGCTCGGAGGGTGCGCCCGCGAGGGCGCCGGCGAGCGCCTCGCGCAGCTCGAAGCCGCGCGGGAGGAGGTCGGCGGAGAAGGGGACGGCGTCGCCGATGCCGAGCAGGCGGCGGGCGGGGGCGTTGACGATCACGACCTGCCGCCCGGCGCTCACGGCGACGACGCCCTCCTGGAGCGCATCGATGAGCGCGGCCATGAGTTCGTCGTTCGACTGCAGCGTGGCGAGGCGGAGCTCGAGCTGCTCGGCCATGCGGTGGACGGCGTCGGCGAGGTCGCCGATCTCGCCGGGGGCGGAGAGGGCGGGGCGGCGCGAGAGGTCGCCGGCGGCGAGGCCGCGCGCGACGTCGCGCAGCTCCACAATGGGGCGCGAGACCGAGCGCGCGAAGACGACGGCGAGGAGGAGCGCGGCGACGAGCGCGGCGAATCCGGAGGCGAAGACGTCGCGGCGCGCGCGGGAGATGATCGCGTCGAGCTGCCCGGTGTCGATGGAGAGCCGGGCGACGCCGAGCGGCGCCCGCACGGCCACGTAGAGGCGCTGGTCGCCGATGGAGGGGCTCACGCGGCGGGAGACGCCGGTCTCCCCCTGCATCGCGGCGCGCACTTCGGGGCGGCCGGCGTGATTCTCGAGGCGGGCGAGCGCGTCGCCCTCGAACTCGGAATCGCCGAGCACCCTGCCGTCGGGGGCGATGAGGGTGACGCGGTGGCCGAGGGCGGCGCCGGCGGCCTTGGCGAGCGCCTCGGCGTCGACGCCGGGCTTCCATTCGGCGGCGACGAATCGCGCATCGCGCGCGAGGTCGTCCACCTCCCACTGCTCGAGCTCGCGGGAGAGGCGCCCGCCGCTGAGCACGACGATCAGGAGCACGAGCACCGCGACGACGAGCGCCACGCCGGCGAGGAGGCGCTGGGCGAGGCTCATGCGCCCTTGATCTTGTAGCCGAAGCCGCGCACGGTCTCGATGAGCGCGCCGGCGGCGCCGAGCTTGGCGCGCAGGCGCTGGACGTGCATGTCCACGGTGCGCGTCTGGATGTCGGGGGCGGCGTCCCACACGCTCTGCAGCAGCTGCGTGCGCGCCTGCACGCGGCCGCGGCGCTCGGCGAGGGTGAGGAGGAGCTTGTACTCGGTGGCGGTGAGGTCGAGCGCCTGCCCGTCGACGGCGACGGCGTGCGCCGCGCGGTCGATCGTGATGGGGCCGATGACGAGAGTGTCGGCGCCGCCGGCCGCCGCGCCGACCCGGCGGAGGATCGCGCCCACGCGGAGCACGAGCTCGGCGGGGCTGAAGGGCTTGGTGAGGTAGTCGTCGGCGCCGAGGGTGAGGCCGCGCACGCGGTCGGGCTCCTCCTTGCGCGCGGTGAGCATGAGCACGGCGACGTCGCGGGTGGCGTCGTGCGCGCGGAGCTTCTCGAGGACGTCGAATCCCGACATGCCGGGGAGCATGAGGTCGAGGATGACGAGCGCGGGGCGCTCCTCGCGCGCGGCGCGCAGGGCGTCGGGGCCGGTGGCCGCGGTGCTCACGCGGTAGCCGGCCTTGGCGAGGTGGTAGGCGACGAGCGCGACGATGTCGGGCTCGTCGTCCACGACGAGGACGCGTTCCCCGCCGGCGGCGGCGCTCATGGGCGCGGCGCGGCGAGCGCGTGCTGCACGCGCGCGACGATCATCTCGATGGCGATCTCGTTGTGCCCGCCGCGCGGCACGATGACGTCCGCGTGCTGCTTGGTGGGCTCGACGAACTCCAGGTGCATGGGGCGGACGGTCGAGAGGTACTGCTCGAGGATCTCGTCCAGCGGGCGGCCGCGCGCGCGCATGTCGCGGCGGATGCGCCGCACGAGCCGGATGTCGGCGTCGGTGTCCACGAAGACCTTCACGTCGCAGAGCGCGCGGACGCGCGGGTCGACGAAGAGGAGGATGCCGTCGATGACGACGACGTCCGCCGGCTCGACGCGCACCGTGTGCGCCGCGCGCAGGTGCGAGACGTAGTCGTAGACGGGCTTCTCGATCGCGCGCCGCTCGGCGAGGGCCTGCAGGTGCTCGAGGAGGAGATCGACGTCGAAGGCATCCGGGTGGTCCCAGTTGACGTGGCGCCGCTGCTCGAGCGTGAGGTGCGCGAGGTTGCGGTAGTAGGCATCCATGTCCAGCGCGATCACCGACGCGCCGCGGAGCGCCTCGCCCACCCGGCGCGCCACCGTGCTCTTGCCCGAGCCGGTGCCGCCGGCGATGCCGATGATGAGGGGCTTCGCGCTCATGCGCGCCCGCGGGTAACGTGGGCGGCGCGCGGGCCGCGGGGGAGCGGCGAGCGCGTCACGATCGTGTATCGGCGGACCGGTCGCGGCGGCACGCTGCGAAGTTCGCCCGCCGCGGGGGCGCGGTCAACGGGCGGCGCACCCGCCCTCGCTCGCCGCGCGCGGCGCCGCTAGTTTCCACGGATGGAGACTGTTCCGGTGTTCGTGAACGGCGTGCGCGTGGAGGTCCCGCCCGGCGCCCTCGTGGCCGACGCCCTGCGCGCGTGGGACGCCGAGGCCGCGCGTGAGGTCGCCGCCGGCGCGCGACCGCTGACCGACAGCCGCGGGCTGCCGCTCGACCCCTCGGCGAAGCTCGCCGCGGGATCGATCGTGCGCGTGGGTCTCGCGCGCGGCGCCGCGGCGGAGGAATAGCGTGAGCGCTCCGATCCCGCGCGAGTGGCTCCGCGCGCTGCCGAAGGCCGAGCTGCACTGCCACCTCGACGGCTCGCTGCGCCCCGCCACGCTGCTCGAGCTCGGGAAGGAGTACGGCCGCGCCGTGCCCGGCGGCTCCGCGGCCGAGCTCGCCGACCACATGGTCGTGAAGGACGCGCGCGACCTCGAGCAGTACCTCGAACGCTTCGCGATCACGCTCTCCGTCATGCAGCGCCCGGAGGCGCTGGAGCGGATCTCGTAC
Source organism: Gemmatimonadaceae bacterium (assembly GCA_035524735.1). Lineage (GTDB taxonomy): Bacteria > Gemmatimonadota > Gemmatimonadetes > Gemmatimonadales > Gemmatimonadaceae > DATKOH01. The sequence goes on along the minus strand of DATKOH010000157.1, from coordinate 5,267 downwards.
GAGCTCGCGCTCGACGCGCACGCCGACGGCGTGCGCTATCTGGAGGTGCGCTACGCGCCGGTGCTCTGCACGCGGGAGGGGCTCTCGCTGCACGGCGCGGTGGACGCGCCGCTGCGCGGTCTCGCGCGCGCCGCGCGCGAGACGGGGATCGTCTCGACGGTGATCATCTGCGGGCTGCGACACCTCGACCCGAAGGTCTCGATGGAGCTCGCCGAGCTCGCGGTGGCGTGCCGCGGGGAGGGGGTGGTGGGCTTCGATCTCGCCGGAGGGGAGAAGGGGCATCCCGCGCGCGACCACGCCGCCGCCTTCGCGTACGCGCGGAAGCACGACCTGGCCGTGACGGTGCACGCGGGGGAGGGGGATGGCGCCGAGTCGGTGCGCCAGGCGGTGCACGAGTGCGGCGCCGACCGCATCGGCCACGGCACCCGCCTCGGCGAGGATGCGTCGCTCGCGCAGTACGTGAACGACCGTCGCATCGCGATCGAGGTCTGCCTCACGAGCAACGTGCAGACGCACGCGGCGCCGAGCTACGCGGCGCACCCGCTGCGCGGCTACTACGACCGCGGGATGAACGTGGTGCTGAACACCGACAACCGCCTGATGAGCGGCGTGACGCTCACCGACGAGTACGCGCACGCGGCCGAATCGTGCGGATTCACGAAGGCCGAACTGGCGCGCGTGGCGCTGAACGGCTTCGAGAGCGCGTTCCTGCCGTACGAGGCGCGGCGCGCGCTGATCGACCGCGCGGCGAAGGAGATCGCCGCGCTCGGGACGTGACCGCGCCCGCACCGGCGCCGGATCCCGCCGCGGCCGCGCGCGCGATCGCCGGCGCGGCGGGGGGGCTGCGTCCGCGGATCGCGCTCATCCTCGGCTCGGGGCTCGGCGCGCTCGCGAGCGAGGTGGACGGCGGCGCGCGGGTCCCCTTCGCGCGGATCCCCGGCTTCCCGGCGACGTCCGTGTCCGGCCACGCGGGCGTCGCCGCGCTCGGTCGTCTCGAAGGGGTGCCGGTGCTCGCGCTCGCGGGGCGCTTCCACATGTACGAGGGGCACACGGCGGAGATGGCCGCGCTCCCCGTGCGCGTCGCGCACGCGATGGGCGCCACGATCCTCTTCGTGTCCAACGCCGCCGGCGGGATCGATCCGTCCTTCGAGGCCGGCGACCTGATGCTCATCCGCGACCACCTGAACCTGATGTTCCGCAACCCGCTCATCGGGCCGGTGCGCGCGGGGGACCTTCGCTTCCCCGACATGTCGGCGCCCTACGATGCGGAACTGCAGGTGCTGGCGCGCGAGGCGGCGCGCGACACCGGCGTCCCCCTGCGCGAAGGGGTGTACGCCGGACTGCTCGGCCCCACCTACGAGACGCCCGCGGAGGTGCGGATGCTCGCGACGCTCGGCGCGCAGGCGGTGGGGATGTCCACCGTGCCGGAAGTCATCGCGGCGCGGGCGATGGGGATGCGCGTGGCGGGGATCAGCTGCATCACGAACCCGGCCGCGGGGCTGAGCGCCGCGCCGCTCGATCACGCGGAGGTGCTCGACGTGACGACGCGCGCGGCGGAGCGCTTCCAGCGGCTCGTGCGCGCGTTCGTGCGCCGCGCCGGCGCGGCCTAGCCGGGCGGCGCGGAGAAGTCGAGCACCCGCTTCCCCGCGCCGGGGGACGACGCGCCGGCGATCGCCGCGCGCACCCACGCAATCGCGCGCGCCACGGCGTCGTCGAGCGCGCGCCCGCCGGCGAGCTGCGCGGCCACCGCGGCGGAGAGCGCGCAGCCCGTCCCATGCACCGCGCCGCCGGGGAGGCGCGCGGCGCGGAACTCGCGGAGCGACCGGCCGTCCCAGAGCACGTCCACGACCTCGGCGCCGCCCAGGTGGCCGCCCGTCACGAGCGCCGCCTTCGCGCCGGCGTCCACCAGCGCGCGGGCGGCGCGCGCCATCGCGGCCGCGTCGCGCACCGTGAGCCCGGTGAGGCGTTCGGCCTCATCGAGGTTCGGCGTCACGAGCGCGGCGAGGGGCAGCAGCCGCGTGCGCACGGCGCCGGCCGTGCCGTCCGCGGCGAGCGCATCCCCCGACGTGGCCGCGAGCACGGGGTCGAGCACGTACGGCGCGAGCGCGTGCCGGGCGAGCCCCTCGGCGATCGCGGCCACCGTGTCCGGCCCGGCGAGCATGCCGCTCTTCACGGCGTGCGGCCGGAGGTCGGCGGCCAGGGCGTCGAGCTGCGCGGCGACCATCGCCGGCGGCACCGCCATCCACGACCGCACCGCGCGCGTGTCCTGCGCGGTGATGGCGGTGATCACCGATGTGCCGAGCACGCCGAAGCGCTCGAAGGTCTTCAGGTCGGCCTGGATGCCGGCGCCGCCGCCGGAGTCGGAGCCCGCGATCGTGAGCGCGATGCGCATGCGGGAACGATGGCGCGGCGCACCGGGGGCGACAACGGCGTGACCGCCGCGGGCGGGGCGGCGTCCCCTAGGATGCCGGGCCGTGCCGGCCCACGGGGGAAGGAGAGCGAATGGATCCGGTCGCCACGAGCGTGCTGTACATCGGACGGGAGGAGACGGCGCCCGTGCTGCGGGCGGCGCTCGACCTCACCGCGCCCGCGGGATCGCAGCGCTTCGCGCTTTCGCACGCGCCGCTCACGGGCGGGGAAGGGCTGCACCGCCTCGGCGCCGGCGGCGTGGACGTGCTGCTGGTGGACGCGGCGGCCTCGCGCGACGACGCGATGGACGTGCTCGTGCGCGCGCGCATCGAGGCGCCCGAGGTGCCGGTGGTGCTGCTCGCCCCCTCGGTCGACGGTGACCGCACGGGGGAGGAGGCGGTGCGCACCGGCGCGCAGGACTGGGTGGCGCGCGACCCGCTCGACGGCGTGCTGCTGGCGCGCGTGCTCCGCTACGCGATCGAGCGCGAGCGCCTGCAGTCCACGCTGCGCCAGCTCGCGCTCACCGACCTGCTCACCGGGCTCTACAACCGGCGCGGCTTCCTCACGCTCGCCGACCACCATCTGCGCCTCGCGCCCCGCACCCGCGGGCTGCTGCTCGCGAGCGCCGACGTGCCGGGGCTCCGGCGCATCAACGACGCGCACGGCCGCGACGAGGGGGACCGGGCGATCCTCGCCGTCGCGGCGGTGCTCAAGGAGACCTTCCGCGCCTCGGACGTGATCGCCCGCCTCGGCGCCGACGACTTCGGCGTGCTGGTGCTCGACGCCGCGGAGGACACCGAGGACGTGATCGGGCCGCGGCTCCGCGCGAACCTCAAGCGGCACAACGCCGAGCATCCGGAGCTCAAGGCGCCGCTCGCGGTGTCGCTCGGCGTGGCGCGCTACGACAGCGCCTCGCCGCCCATCGCGACCGAGCTGCTGGCGCGCGCCATGGGGCGCCGCGCCGCGCGCGAGTAGCGCGCGCTATTCCGGCTGCGGCGGGTACGGGCCGAGCTCCTCCATCCTCTTCTTGAAGCGGCGGAAGTTCGGCGAATCGCGCGTCAGCTTGTCGAGCTGCTTCGGGTCCATCTTCTCGATCGCCTCCATGGAGAAGGCGATGCGGTCCTCCTCCATCGGGTGCGAGAGGAACCAGGCCTCCGTCTTCTCCGGGTCGCGGCGCCGCTCGGCGAGCAGCTTTTCGAACATCGACGTCATGCCGCGCGGGTCGATCCCCGCGCGCAGCACGTAGATCATCCCCACCGAGTCGGCCTGGTGCTCGGCGTCGCGGCTCATCTTGGAGAAGGCGGCGGTGGTGCCGATGCCGAGCGCGGCGTTCGCCGCCTGGCTGCCGCACACGCGCGTGAGGATGCAGCCGAGCGCCTCGCCGATCTGCGTCACTTGCTCTTTCTGCTGCAACTTCACAGAATGCCGCATCGTGACGTGGCCGATCTCGTGGCCCACCACGCCGGCGAGCTCGTCGAGGCTGTCGACGCGCTCGATCAGCCCGCGGTTGACGAAGACGAAGCCCCCCGGGAGCGCGAAGGCGTTGATCTCGGGGCTGTTCACGATGTAGAAGTGCCAGTCGAGGTCGCGCGTGTCGGCGACGCTGGCGAGGGAGTCGCCGAGCACGTTGATGTAGTGCACGAGCTCGGGATCGTTCACCATCGGCAGCTGGTAGTTGGCCTGCTGGGCCGCCTGCTGCCCCATCTTCACCTCGGACGCGGTGGACGCGGCGCAGCCCGCCGCACCCGCCAGCGCGGCGAGCACGGCACACCGGACCACGAACCCGACGGGAGCGGCACGCATACCGTGAACCTATTGAGTGTGGCGCGCGATCTGCAACGCCGCCGGGCCCGCGAACGCGAGGAACTTTTCGTGTGCGAAGGGGTGCGCGCGGTGGAGGAGCTGCTCCGGTCGCCGCTCGCGGTGAAGGGCGCGCTCGTCTCTCCCGCGCTCGCGGGCGCGCCGCGGGGGGCCGCGCTGCGCGAGCGCCTGGACGCCGCGCACGTCCCGGTCGTCGAGGTCTCCGATCGCGAGTTCGCCAGCGCCGCGGGCACCGAGAGCCCGCAGGGGGTGCTCGCCGTCGCCGCGGTCCCCCCCCGCGCGCTCGACGCGCTCGATCTGCCGCCGCGCGCGCGCGTGCTGGTGCTCGACGCGATACAGGATCCCGGCAACGTCGGCACGCTGCTGCGCACCGCCGCGGCGCTCGGGGCGGACGCCGTGCTCGCCATGCCCGGCACCGTTGACCTCTGGAACGCCAAGGTCGTCCGTAGCGCGATGGGTGCCCTCTTCCACCGCCCCGCGCTCCCCGCCGGCTGGGAGGCCTTCGACGCCTTCGTGCGCGGCCGCGGCATCCCGTGCTGGGGCGCCGACGCGCACGGCGACCCCGTGGGCGCCGCCGGCGCGCCGGGGGCGCTCGCGCTCTTGGTGGGGAACGAGGGGGCCGGCCTGAGCGACGCCGCGCGCGCGCGGTGCGCGCGCCTCGTGTCCGTGCCGATCGCCGCGGGGGTCGAATCGCTCAACGTCGCCGTCGCCGCCGGCATCCTCCTCTACCAGCTGCGGCCCTAGCATGGAGATGTTCGACGTCCTCCCGCCGGTGGTGACGCGCGCCGCCGCGTTCCTCGTCGGCGCCTCCTTCGGCTCCTTCCTCAACGTGTGCGTGGGACGCTGGCCGCGCGGGCTCTCCGTGGTGCGCCCGCGCTCGCGATGCCCGCGCTGCGGCGCCGGGATCGCCTGGTACGACAACCTGCCGGTGCTCAGCTGGTTCCTCCTCCGCGGCAAGTGCCGCGGCTGCGCGCTCCCGATCTCCCCCGTGTATCCGCTGGTGGAGTTCACCGTCGCGATGGGCTGGCTCGCCGCGG
>DATKOH010000156.1:0-11446 GCA_035524735.1 Gemmatimonadaceae bacterium | reverse complement strand
GTTCCCCTCGGTCGCGCGCGCGCAGATCGCGGCGATCCGCAAGCTGACGCCCAAGCCGGTGCGCTACGTGGTGAACACCCACTGGCACCCCGATCACTGGCTCGGCAACGCGGCGTACGCGGCCGCGTACCCCGGCGTCTCGTTCATCGCGACGCGCACCACGCGCGAGATGGCGCTGACGAAGGCGATGCCCTTCATCGACACGACGTACGCGACGCGGACGCTGGACGTGGTCACGAAGATGGTCGCCGGCGGGAAGCACCAGGACGGCACGCCGTACACGGCGGCCGAGCGCCAGTACTACGAGTACGCGCTGCCGCAGTTCAAGGAGTACGCGGCGGAACTGGCGACCGTGCACCCCGTGGTGCCGGACCTGCTCTTCTCGGACACGCTCACCGTGATGCTGGGGAAGCGCGAGGTGCGCGTGATGTTCCTGGGGCGCGCGAACACCGGCGGGGACGCGGTGGTGTACGTGCCCGACGCGAAGGTGCTCATCACGGGGGATCTCGTGGTGCATCCGTACCCGTACGCGATCGGCTCGTTCATCGGTGAGTGGATCGACGTGATGAAGCGCCTCGAGGCGATCGATGCGGCGGTGATCGTGCCGGGGCACGGCGCCGTGGAGCACGACGGACGCTACCTGCAGATGGTGACGGCGCTGCTCGAGTCGCTGCGCACGCAGGTGGGCGCGGCGGCGCAGCAGGGGCTCACGCTCGCGGAGACGCGGAAGCGCGTGGACTTCGGCGCGTTCCGCACGCAGTTCTGCGGCGACGACAGCTGGTGCCGCTTCGGCTTCGACGGCGTGTTCGTCGGGCCGGGCGTGGCGCGAGCCTACCGCGAGGCGAAGGAGGGGCGCCTGGCGGACGAGAACTGAGGAACCGGGGGAGGGCGGCGGCGCGCGCTCGCGCCGCCGCGCCCCGCACCGCGCTCAACGCCGCGGCGGCTTCCCCCCCGTCGAATCCTTCGGCATGGGCATGTCCATGTGCATGTGGTCATGCCCGTCCTGCATCTCGGCGTCCTCGTCGCCGAGGTCCGGCGGGAAGGACTTGAGGTCCTTCACCGTGTTCGGGTCCGTGAGGTCGAGCTTCGGGAGGAGGGCGAGGTCCGCGGGCTCGAAGACGCCGGCGAGGAGGCCCATGCCTCCCTGCGGGATCGCCTTGCCGCTGATGTTGTCGTAGTGGCTCTCGGCGATGTAGGTGTGGTGCGCCTTGATCGGGAGCGCGTCATCGTTGAAGCCGAAGACGAAACGGCCGGTCTCGGTGATGTGCCCCTGCTTGTTCTCATCGGTGCGCAGCTTCACGAGCGTCTTCCCGGTGGCGCTGTCGATGAGGGCCACCCACTGGCCGTAATCGTGCATGTGGCCGCCCATCGCGATGATCCGGCCGGCGACGGGGACCTGGAAATAGAAGCGCTGCGTGGACGGGCCGGGGGGGAGATCGAAATCGTTCTGGCCGCCGTAGACGTTCCACACGTCCACGTACCACGGGATCACGGCCGCCTTCACCTTCTGCGGCGCCAGGTACGTGAGGTAGATGTGGAGGTAGGCGTCGTGGAGCGGCTGCCCGGTGTCGTTGTGCCAGGCGACGACGAAGCCGAGATGGTCCCCCTTGGGGAGGGGGGTGGCGACGCCGGCGGGGAGCGTGATCTCCTTCGTGTCCTGTCCCCAGGAGAAGAGGCGCTCGACCATCGTGTGCACGAGGCTCCGGCGGTCGAAGTTGAACATCGGCATATGGTGCAGGATGCGGATCGGCACGGTGTCGCCGCCGCCGGTGGTGATCTTGACGTTCACGCCGTTGAGCCAGCCGTCGACCGGCCACTCGAAGCGCATCATCGGTGACATCGTCATGTGCATCATGTCGTGCGCCATGCCGGGCATCGGCTTCGCCTCGGCGAGGTCGAAGGGGCCGGCGGTGATCACGACGCGCCGGTTGGCGCTGTCGACCACGACGGAGACGGTGGTCTTGCTGGTGGTCTGCGCCGCGGCGGGCGCTGCCGCGAGGCAGGCGGCGAGCAGGAGGAGCGAAGCGCGCATGGCGTGCGGGAGATGGAGGTGGTGGTGCGCGCGCCGGACGGGCGCGACGCCGCACGGGAATTTAGCCGGGGCGGCGCGCGGCATACAGCGTCATTGCGGGCACGCGGGCGGCGGGGTCAGATTCTCCCTGACTCCCACCCCACCAGGACGCACCGCATGTCTTCCGCCCCGGTCCTTCGCCGCGCCGCCGCCGCGGCCGCGCTCTTCGCCATCGCCGCCTGCGGCGGGAACGAGGCGGCCCCGGCGCCGATGAGCACGAAGTACGCCGACCTGCTCACGCTCTTCGCCGATTGGCGCGCCTTCCAGCGCCCGCCGCTGGTGGACGGCGTGCCGGACTACTCCGCGGCCGCGATGGCCGCGCAGCAGCGCGGGCTCGCGGCGTACCAGCGGCGGCTCGCCGCGATCGACCACTCGGCCTGGCCCGTGCCCCAGCAGGTGGACTGGTACATCGTGCGCGCGGAGATGAACGGACTCGACTTCGACCACCGCGTGCTGCGGCCGTGGGCGAACAATCCGGCGTTCTACGTGACCGTGTTCGGCGACCGGAGCGACCAGCCCGCGCGCGAAGGGCCGCTCGCGATCGGCGCGGTGGAGGTGTGGGCGTACACGTTCCCGCTCTCCGCGGGGGACGCGGCGCGGATGGACTCGGGGGTGCGCGCCATCCCGGGGCTGCTCGCGCAGGCGAAGCAGAACCTGACCGGGACCGGCAAGGACCTCTGGACCTTCGGCACGCAGAGCATCAAGGAGCAGAGCGCCGAGCTGGCCAAGCTGGCGGCGCGCGTGGCGGGGGTGCCGGGCGCGCTCCCCGCCGACGTGCAGCGCGCGAAGGCGGCCACGGATGACTTCGCGGCGTGGCTCGACGCGCAGGCGCCGTCGAAGAACGGCCCGAGCGGCATCGGCGTCGAGAACTACGACTGGTACCTGGCGCACGTGCAGCTGGTGCCGCTCACCTGGCGCGACGAGGTGACGCTCATGCGCAGCGAGCTCGCGCGCAGCTGGTCGATGCTCGCGCTGGAGGAGGCGCGCAACGCGGCGCTGCCGCCGCAGACGAAGGTCGCGAGCCAGGCGGAGCACGCGCGTCGGTTCAACGCCGCGGTGACGGAGTACATGGCCTTCCTGCGCGCGCACGACATCATGACCGTGAAGCCGTACATGGACTCGGCGCTGCGCTCGCAGATCGGCACGTACACGCCGCCGCCGCACGAGTTCTTCACCGAGGTGGACTACCGGGATCCCGAGGTGATGCGCACCCACGGCTACCACTGGTTCGACCTCGGCCGGATGGCCAACGAGCCGAATCCGGACCCGATCCGCCGCGGGGCGCTGCTGTACAACATCTTCGACACGCGCACGGAAGGGGGGGCGACGAACTGGGAGGAGTGGATGCTCGAGGCCGGGATGTTCGACGCCCGGCCGCGTTCGCGAGAGCTGATCTGGATCCTGCTCGCGGAGCGTGCGGCGCGCGCGCTCGGCGACCTGGGGATGACGAGCAACGAGTACACGCTGGAGCAGGCGGCGGCGTTCGCGTCGGCGAACACGCCGCGGGGATGGCTGAGCCTGTCCGGGAACCTGGTGCGCGGGGAGCAGCACCTGTACCTGCAGCAGCCGGGCTACGGGACGAGCTATCTCGTGGGGAAGATGCAGATCGAGGCGCTGCTGGCGGCGCGGAAGCGGCAGCTGGGGGAGAAGTTCTCCCTGAAGGAGTTCATGGATGCCTACAACGCGGCGGGGCTGATCCCGGCGAGCCTGCTGCGGTGGGAGCTGACGGGCGAGATGCCGGCGGACGTGAAGGCGATGCTGGAGGCGCCGTAACGATTGGCGGCGGGCGGCGCGTGGGCTAGCGCGCAGGCGGACCCGATGGTAGCTAATACGTGGCACCGCAATGCCCCCAATGCCTCCACGCCGTCTGACGCACGACCAGCACGCATCCATCCAAGGCTTCCGCGCCGTCCTCCAGGAGCTCAAGGGCTCCACGCGGGCGGTGGAATCGCTCACCGGGCTCACGGGCGCGCAACTCTTCCTGCTGCAGGAGCTCCTGCGCGCGCGGCGTGAGGGGCGGGCGCTCACCGTTGGTGAGATCGCCCGCCTGGCCGACACTTCGCCGGGTGCGGCGTCGACCTTGGCGATCCGTCTGGCGCGGAAGGGGCTGATCACGCGCCACGTTTCGAAGCACGACGCCCGGCGAGTGGAGCTGGTGCTCACGGAGGCCGGGGTCAAGCGCGCCAAGCGAGCGCCGGCGACGACGGTCGAGCGGCTCACCGCCGCCGTGACCGCGCTCTCTCCGGAGACATGCCGCAGCCTCGCGAGGGGACTCGTCGCGCTGTCGAGGGAGCTCGACGCCGACCTGTCGCTGGCCGATCAGCTGCTGCTCAAGCGCGCTATCGACTACCGCCCCCGCCGCCGGCGTGCCTAACGCGTCCAAGCCGCTGGCGTGGCAGCGGCAGCTGATCCTCGACACGATCGTGATCGGCATCGCGGGCGCGCTCGCGGCGCAGCTGTTCAATGCCGCGCTGCGCGGCGTGAACGCCCTCTTCCTCGAATGGTTCGCCGGCTATCACGCGCCGGGGCTGCCGAGCGAGGGGGGCACGCTCACCGAGACGATCGGTGCGCACGGCCTCTGGCTGGTGCCGGTGTCGCTGGTCGTAGGCGCCCTCATCGTGGGCGTGATCGTCGAGCGCTTCGCGCCGGAAGCCGAGGGGCACGGCACCGATGCCGTCGTGCGAGCGTTCCACCGCGCCGATGGCAAGCTGCGCGGCCGCGTCGCGCCCGTGAAGCTCGTCGCCTCGGCGCTCACGATCGGATCCGGCGGTTCCGCGGGGCGCGAAGGCCCCGTGGCCCTGACCACGGCCGCTCTCGGTTCGTGGTTCGCCTCGCTGCGCGACCGCGACGCGGAGGACCGCCGCCTGCTGCTGCTGATGGGCATGGCCGCCGGCCTTTCCGCCTCCTTCCGCTCGCCGATCGGCACCGCGATCCTCGCGATCGAGGTGCTCTACGCGGAGATGGAGTTCGAGCCGGGCGCGCTGCTGTACACGACGCTGGCCTCGATCGTGGCGTACGCCGTGAACGGCTTCTTCGTGGGCTGGGACCCGCTCTTCGCGGTGCCCGACGACATTGGCAAGCTGCTGCGCCCCGTGGAGTACGGCTGGTTCGTGGTGCTCGGGATCGGCGCGGGGATCCTCGCGACCGCGTTCCCGATGCTCTTCTACGGCGTGCGCGACCGGTTCCGGGGGATGCGCGTGCACCGCATGCTCAAGCCCGCGGTGGGCGCGGCGCTCACCGGCGTGATCGTGCTCGCGGTGCCGCAGGTGATCGCCGGCGGCTACGGCTGGATGCAGCTCGCGATCGACGGGCGGCTCACGCTCGCGACGCTCGCGACGGTCACGATCGCGAAGATGTTCGCCACGAGCTTCACCGTGGCCTCCGGCGGATCGGGGGGCGTGTTCGCGCCGAGCCTGTACGTGGGCGCCATGCTCGGCGGCGCGCTCGCCGCGGCGGCGCACGTGCCGGCGGCCCCCTTCGTGATCGTCGGCATGGCGGCGGTGTTCGCCGGCGCCGGGCGCGTGCCGATCGCCACGATGATGATGGTGACGGAGATGACCGGGGGGTACACGCTGCTCGTGCCGGCCGCGACGTCGGTGATGCTCAGCTACCTCGTGCAGACGCGGCTGTCGCACCTGCTGGGGCTCAAGCACCGGAGCCTGTACGAGGCGCAGGTGCAGGGGCGGGCGGACTCCCCCGCGCACCACAAGGCGCACCTCGCCATCGCCCTGCAGCTCATCAAGGAACGGAACCTCCGGCCGACGGATGCGACCGGGGAGATCGATCTCGTGTCGCTCCTGCAGTCGGGGATCCCGGTGGACCTGCCGGCGGGGCGCCGGCTGAGCATCGGCGTGGTGCCGAAGGACAGCGCGCTGATCGGGATGCCGGCCGCCGGCTCGGGGACGGCGATCGGCGGCGCCCAGACGAGCATCGTCGCGATCATCCGCGGCGAGCACATGCTCGTGCCGCGCCCCGATACCGTGCTGGAGACCGGCGACCGGCTGATCGTGATCAGCGCGGCGGACGAGCTCGGCGCCGTGACGGCCGCGCTGGCGCCCTGGTGAGCGACGCGGGCGCGCCGCGCGCATGAGCGAGCGGTCCGGGCACGCCCCCGGCACCATCACCTACGCCGACCTCCCCGCCGGGATGCCGGGCACCACGCCCTTCGCGGTGGTGGGAGATCCGCAGGACACGCTGTGGCTCGAGCGGATGATCATGCGCCGCGAGAGCAATCGCGCCGAGCGCGACCGGCTGTTCGCGCATCTCGCCGGCCGGCAGCCGGCCTTCCTGGCGATCGCGGGCGATCTCACGAGCAGCGGCTGGTCCTCGCGGGCGTGGCGGACGTTCGACCGGCTCATGGCGCCCATGCGACGGGAGGGGGTGCCGGTGCTCCCCATCATGGGGAACCACGACTACGGCATCCTGCGTGCGAACGCGGCGCGGAGGTTCGGCGATCACGGATTCGTGCGCGCGCTCGCCGCGCGGAGGTTCGCCGCGCGGTTCCCGCAGTTCGCGCGCGCGCGCTGGTACGCGCGCACGTACGGAAGGCTGGCGATGCTCTTCCTCGACTCCAACGCCGCGGCGCTCACCGGCGAGGAGTGGCAGCGACAGAAGGAATGGTTCGCCGCGGCGCTCGACGCGTGCGACGGCGACCCGGCGGTCGGCGGCGTGCTCGTGTTCGCGCACCACCCGCCCTTCACCAACAGCACCATCTTCCGCGACGACGCGGCGGTGCAGGAGGCGTTCGTCGAGCGTTTCGTGCGGTCGCCCAAGACGGTGGCGATGATCAGCGGACACGCGCACGCGTACGAGCACTTCATCGAGCGCGACAGGCACTTCATCGTGACCGGCGGGGGAGGCGGACCTCGCGTGCGGCTGCTCGAGGGGGCGGCGCGGCGCCACGCGGACCTGTTCGTGGGCGCCTCGCCGCGTCCCTTCAACTATCTCTGGATCACCCCGCGCCCTCAGGGGCTCTCGATCGTGGTGGAGGGGCTCGACAAGGGGGCGACCACGCTCGCGACCATCGATCGCTTCGAACTGCCCTTCAGGGCCGGCGGCGCCTCCGCGGCTACTTCCCGCTGAGGCGGTAGGCCACGGTGAGCTGCAGCGACAGCAGGTTGTCGTTGTACAGGTCGGAATGCAGGAAGCGGAATTCGCCTCCCATGTCGAACTTCTTCGACACGGGCGCGAGATAGGCCACGGAGGCCATGTAGCCCGACGAGAAGCCCGTGTACGACTTGGCGGTGACGCCGAGGGCGTTCACGCTGGTGGTGGAGAAGACCGGTCCGATCCCCACGTTCACGAGCATCCGCTTCACGGGCGACATGGAGAGCACGAAGAAGATCGGCCACGCGCCCGAGGTCTGGTCGATCGTGGAATCGCCGACCTGCTTCACCGAGAAGCGCCGCGTGTACCCCACCTCCCAGCCGAAGCTGAGGAGGAATTGCGGGTGCCACATCACGCGCACGCTGGCCACCGGACCGGTGCGGTCGAGGCCCTGCAGCGAGTCGCTGAACGCGGAGACGTTCGACTCGTAGCCGAGGTTCGCGAAGAGCGTGACCGTGCTCTTCGGTTTCACCTCCTGCGCCCGCGCCGCGACCGCCGCAAGCATGAGCACCGCGCCCGCCCACCGGATCGGTCGCATGCTATTGCTTGTAGTAGTAGTAGGACGCGAGCGGGAGATAGTCCGTGAGGACCCCGTCGAGGTTCCCCTGCTCGATGAACGTCTGGAGATAGTCGTTCACGTCCACCGTCCAGGTGATCACGAGCTTCCCTTCGCCGTGCAACTGGTCGATGTCGCTGGTGGGGATCTGCTGGGTGAAGCGCGGCGACCAGACCAGGGAGCCCGCCTGCTCGAGCTGGTCGATGCTGAGCTCGCAGATGGTCGGGATGTCCTGGTAGTGCGGCAGCGTGATGAACTTGTTCAGGATGTCATCGCTCGTGAGCGCCAGGTAGATGTGCACGTTGCGGTGGAGGAGGCTCGCCTTCATGAGCGCCGCCTGCTGCACCTGCACGATGATCGGGAGGAAGTCGATGGTGGTGGGCTTCATGTCCACGTACACGAATTCGATGTTCGTGGCCACGATCACCGTGTCCAGGAAGGCCGCGAGCGTGGGGATGTGCTCGCCGTGCACGAGCCGGACGTACTTGTAGAGCTGCGCGTAGGTGTAGTTCTCCACCGGCCCTTCGAGCGACCCCTTCTCGGTGAGGCGCGGCGTCATCGCGTTGTCGTGGAAGAGCACCGGGATGCTGTCCAGCGACGGCCGCGTGTCGATCTCGATCGCGTTGGCGCCGTAGCGCTCGATGATCTTCGCGATCTCCACCGAGTTCTCGGAGGCGGGCAGGAGCTCGGGCGCGCCGCCGGAGCCGTGGTGGCTGATCAGGTAGAACGGCCTCGGGGGCTGATAGATCGGGCGCAGGAACTGGAACTTCATCCCGTTCGCGGGCACCGCATCCCCGCTGCCGTAGGCGCCGGTGAAGGCCACCGCGCCCCCGGGGTGCAACGGCGTGGTCATCTGCGCGAGCCCGGTGGTGGCGGCGCTCATCCACCCCCAGTAGCCCTGCACCAGGATGATGCTGTCGCCGGCCGTGCTGTCGTACGTCGCGCCGGCCTGCATGATCATGTACGCCGTGTGGACGCCCGCATAGACCCCGAGATATTCCCCGTTCCACCTGAGCACGAGCGTGTCGCCGAACTGGCCGTTGGCCTGCGTCACGACGTACACGCCCTCGAGCGACTGCTTCTCCCCCGCGGTGAGCGGGCGCGTGCCCGAGAGGTCCCCGCCGTTGGGCCACTGCGGGACGGTGGCGGCGAACTGCTCGGTGCACGCGGCGAGCGCGGCGCCGAGCGCCACGATGGTGAGCCCTCGAAGCACGGCGGTCACAGGGTGAAGTAGAGCTGCACTTCGGGGATCCAGAAGTAGTGGTCGAAGGTGGGGAAGAGCGGCCACTGCGGATAGTAGAACTTGATGTAGTTCTCCTGCACCGCGAAGCCGAGCGTGGTGTGCGTCCAGAGCGGCTGTTCGAGGATGAGGCGGAAGGAGGTGCCGCTGTACCAGTTCCCCGAGGCGCTCGCCACCAGCGATCCGGACTCGGAGGTGAGGGAGAGGACGTGGGTGGCCTTCGCCTGGAAGGTGAGCGCCATCGTGCCCCAATCGTATCCGATGCCGACGTACGGGTATCCCATCCACCCGTGGATGTGGTTGTCGAATCCGAACGACTTGAGCTGCCCGAACCAGTAGGCGACGCCGTAGCCGATGTCCCCGTGCAGCCGGTCGCTGAGCGAGAACTGCCAGCGCGGCATCGCCTCGATGTGATTGGTGACGAACTCGGTGGAGAAGCTCGTCGCGAGATTGAAGTGGGCGGGGAGTCCGAGCGTGTACTCGTACACGAAGAGGGGCCAGCGGATGGTGGCGCCCTCCTGTGCGATGGCGGCGGGCATGGTGATGAAGCTCGCGCCGAGCGCCATCTTGCCGGACCAGAGCTTCATGGTCTGCGGGTACTGGATGGTGCCGGGGGTGAACTTCGGCGCCGAATCTGGCGCCTGCGCGGACGACCGCCCGGCGGCCGCGACCAGGACCATCGCGGCGATGGCCAGGCTCCCTCTGCCGGACCGCCGGGCGAGGCGCGGTCCGCTCGAACGCGGCGCGATGGGTGTCACGACGAGGAATCTCCCGGCGAGGCGCGGCGAGGGCAAGTGGGGGAGTTCCCGAAGCGCGGCGGCGAGCATGACCCGGGCGGGCATCGAACCCGCGACCTACGGATTAAAAGTCCGTTGCTCTGCCAAACTGAGCTACCGGGTCGGTGGCGCGAAGGTGAATCTAGCGCTCGCCGGGCACCCGTCCTAGGGCGCGAGCAGGGGCAGGCGGCCGATCGCCGCCTGCCCCCGCCCATCGTTCCGTCCCGCGCTCACCGCCAGGTGACGGGCACCGCCTCCGGCTTCGTGGCCATGATCGCCGCCCCCGCCTGCAGCTCCGCGGCGATGCGCGCGCGGATCGCCCGCAGCTCGCGGAAGCCGACGAGCTGCCCCGCGTCCTCGTCCCACAGCGTGAGGCGGAGCGTCGAGAGGCTCTTCCACAGCGTCAGCCGCGTGACGCGCCGCAGTTCGGGGTGCGCGTCGTACGCGCGCTGCAGCTGGTAGTTGGGGATGCGGCTCGCGATGTGGTGGATGTGATGGAGCCCGATGTTCGCGGTGCACCACTGCAGCACCTTCGGCATCGTGAGGTGCGACGCGCCCTCGAGCCCCGCCGCGAAGTAGTTCCACCGCTCGCGGTAGCGCCAGTACGTGTCCTCGTACTGGTGCTGCACGTAGAACAGGTACACGCCGATCGACCCCGCGATGAGCGTGATCGGCAGCTGCACCATCAGGAAGCGCTTGAGCCCGAGCACGTACCACATGGCCGCCACCACCCCCGCCAGCGCGAGATTGGTGATCTGCACCCCCACCATCTCGCGCTTCCATCCGCGCGGCACGTCCATGGGCATGCGGTGCTTGAGCACGAACTGCCAGGTGGGCCCCACGAGCAGCAGCACCGCGGGGTGCCGGTACATCCGGTACAGCACGCGCTTCAGCCGCGAGCGGCTGAGGTACTCCTTCACCGTGAGCGTGTCGATGTCGCCCAGCCCGCGCACGTCGAGGTTCCCCGACGTGGCGTGATGGATCGCATGCGTGCGCCGCCAGTAGCTGTACGGCACGAGCGTGAAGACGCCGAGCACGCCGCCCACGAGGTTGTTCATCCGCTGCGAGCGGAAGAAGGACCCGTGTCCGCAGTCGTGCTGCAGCATGAAGAGGCGCACGACCATCATCGCGGCGGGCACCGCGATGATGAGCGTGAGCCAGTAGCCCACGCCCAGGCTCCACACCGCGGCGAGCCAGAGGGCGGCGAGGAGCAGCGACGTGCTGGCGAGCTGGAAGAGACTCTTCCAGGCGACCGGCACGCGGTAGGGCGCGAGCATCGCGTTCCAGTCGATCTTGTCCTCAGCTGCCGCGGCGTGTTCGGCCTGCGGCAGCGTGGTGTTCGTGCTGGTCATCGGTGGTCCTCGTGTGTCGGATGTGCCGGGGACGGCCCGAAAGATAGACCCGGGACCGCGGCGGCGCTCGCACGTCCGTATCCAGAGGACGCTCTACGCCTCCGATGCGCCACGCCCTTCGAGGCGCGCGTAGTACTCGGCGACGTTCCGCTTGAAGTAGAGGTACCAGACGGCGGCCGCCATGTACGCGGCCGCGAAGATGATGGTGCCCGGCGCGCCGAGCTCCAGCGGGTGGTACTTCGCCACCTCCGCGACGAGCCACGCGTCGATCACCGCCCAGTAGAAGACCATGAGCGTGCGCGTCCACGGCCGCTCGCGCCAGAGCCCGACGCTGATCGCCGCGCA
>DATKOH010000155.1:0-4215 GCA_035524735.1 Gemmatimonadaceae bacterium | reverse complement strand
GCGAGCCCGTCGAGCACGAAGTCGATCTGCGGCGCCACTTCCTCCAGCGGCCGCTTCCCCGCGCGCTTCACCAGGTCGGCGAGCGATCCGCCCTCCGACAGCTCCATCGTGTACCAGCTCACGCCGCCGTTCGTGTCCCAGTCGAAGATCGGCACGATCGCCGGATGCGCGAGCTGCGCCGCCAGCTGCGCCTCCCGCCGGAAGCGGTGCACCGCCTGCTCGTCGCTGCTCACGTGCGGGTGCAGCACCTTGAGCGCCACCTCGCGCGAGAGCGTGAGGTCGCGCACGCGCCACACGCTCCCGAAGGTCCCCGAGCCGAGCCGCGCGATCACCTCGTAGTCCTCCCCCGTCGCCCAGCGCAGGCGCGCCTCCTCGCTGTCGCCGGTGATCCGCATCGCCTCCGTGCCGCCGCTCACGAAGATCGACGTGCGGCTCCCCACCGCGCGGTCCAGCTCGCGCAGCATCGCCGCCACCGAGTGGAACCGGTCGTCGGGCTTCGCCGAGAGCGCGCGCGACAGCACCAGCGTCACGCTCCGCGGCAGGTCGGGGCGCACGAGGCGCAGCGGCGGCATCTCCTTCGGCGGGTACTCCCCCGTGAGCGCCGCGAACGCCGTCGCCGCGAGCTGCCACTGGTCGCTCGCCGGCGTCGGCGACCACTCCTCCTTCCCCCACTCCGGCGGGATCGGCATCCACTTCCGCGCCGGCGCCAGCCCCTCGGGGATCTCGCTCTTCGGCAGCGCCCATTCCCAGCCGAGCAGCCAGAGACGCCCGGTGGGCGTCGTCCAGCAGCTCTCCGCGCTGATCGCGCCGTGCGTCGAGCCCGCCGTGTGCAGGTACGCCACCGCCGAGCCGATGCTGCGCAGGAACTGCAGCGTCGCCGCGAGGTCGAGCGTGCCGCCGCGGTCCACCTGCGCCCAGATCGTCTCGCCGGGGATCCACCGCCTGAGGTAGCCCGGCCCGCGCGGCGAGGAGGAGATCTTCGACCAGTAGTGGTACGTCGTCGGGATCGACGGATGGTTCAGGTGCGCGAGCCGCCGCGCCTCCGCGTACAGCCAGTCGGCGTGCGCCGGCACCGGCGCGCTCACGAGCGAGAGCGAGCGCCCCAGCCCGTCCACCAGCTCCTGATAGTGGCGGTGCTCCCCCTCCACGCCGTCGCTCCCCCACTGCCAGTCGGGCGGCAGTTGCCATCCCGCGAGATGCGGGGGCAGCTTGTGGGTGACGCGGTCGCGGAAGGGCCGTTCGTCGCGGGGCATGCGTAAAGCTACCGGCGCGCGCTCGGACGCGCCAAGCGCTCACCTCCACTCGATGACGAGATGACCGGACCGTTACCCGATGTGATCTTCGAAGCGCTGCACGACGGCGTCCCCCTCCCCGCCCGCGCCACCGCGCAGGCCGCGGGCTACGACCTCTCCGCCTGGCTGCGCGGCCGCACGGTGCGCCTCTGGCGCGGCGGCGCGGAATCGCCGCGAACGCTGGGCGACGACGGCACGCTCCTGCTCGAGCCCGGCGATGTCGCGCTCGTCCCCCTCGGATTCCGCGCGCGCCTCCCCGACGGCTACGAGGCGCAGATCCGCATCCGCAGTTCCGCCGCGCTCAAGAAGGGGCTCACGCTGCCCAACGCCCCCGGGACGATCGACGCCGACTATCCCGACGAGTGGCTCGTGATGGTGCGGAACTCGGGGCCCGTGCCGGCGCGCATCGAGCACGGCGAACGCATCGCGCAGGTGGTGCTCGCGCGCTACGCCGCGCTCCCCTGGCGCGCGGGCGCGGTCACGCGCTCCACCGATCGCACCGGGGGACTCGGCTCCACCGGGTGAAGGAAGACCGAAGGGCGCGCCGCCCCCGGCGCGCCGCGCCCTTGACGCGCGCGCCGGCGGCTCCGATATCGGGCATCCCGCCTCCAATGACGCGCCAGTGACGGCACCCCATAGCGTCCACCCCTCGGCTCCGACCCGGGGGGATGACATGATCCACCTGCACAGCCTCGGCCAGTGCATGATCACGGTGGGCGCCACGCGGCTCCTGCCGAGCGCGAAGCTGATGTTCGCGAGCGCGCTGTACGTGGCCATGGAAGGGACGCGCAGCATCGCGCGCGACGCGATGACCGCCATCTTCTGGCCCGGCGCCGACGAGGAGCTGGCCACGCACTCGCTGCGGCAGACGCTCTACCGGCTGCGCGCGCAGGGGCTGCCGGTGAGCGGCGAGGGGGAGCGCCTCGTGCTTCCCGCGGGACTCGTGCGCACCGACTTCGACGAGCTGCTCGCGCCGGAGTCGGAGCTGCCGGTGGGCGCGATGCTCGAGCGCATCCCCGGCGGATTCCTCCCCGGCTACTCGCCCACCATCTCGCGCCCCTTCGCCGACTGGGTGGAGTCGCAGCGCGCGCGGGTGCACGCCGGGCTCCGGCGCCGGCTCGTGGGCGGCATCGCGACGCTGCGCGCGGCGGGGGACTGGCCCGCGGTGGAGAAGCTCGCGCAGCGCTGCCTCGAGCTCGACCCGCTGAACGAGGAGGCGACGCTGGCGTACGCGGAGTCGCTCGCGATGGACGGGAGCAAGGCGCGGGCGATCATGATCATCGACCGGTACATGAACGAGATCGGCCCGCGCCCGCGCGCGCTGCACGAGCCGGCGCTCGCCCTCAAGAAGCGGATCGCGGGGCTGTATCCGCTGCCGCCGGTGATCGAGAGGGATCCGCCGCAGATCGGCCGCGAGGAGGAGATGGCGAAGCTCGACGCGGCGCTGAAGGAGGCGCGGCAGGGGCGCGGCGGCGCCTTCCTGATCACCGGCCCGCCGGGGATGGGGAAGACGCGCCTCGTGACCGAGTTCACGCGCGCGGCGCAGCTGCAGGGGATCCCGATCGCGAAGAGCCAGATGGGGCGCAACGACGCGCACCGTCCGATCGGCGCGTGGAGCGACCTCGTGCCGCCGCTGCAGCGGATGCCCGGCGCCCTCGGCTGCGATCCCGAGTCGCTCCCCTACCTGCGCCGCCTCACCACGTGGGACGCGACGCAGACCACGCCGAGCGCGGAGGCGCAGGACGCGGAGTACCTGTTCGCGCGGATCCGGCTGAGCGTGCTCGACCTCGTGAGCGCGGTGGCGAGCGAGCACTGCATGATCCTGCTCGTGGAGGACGTGCACTGGATGGACCAGTGGAGCTGGGACGTGATGAGCGCGCTCACGAAGCGGCTGGAGCAGACCGGGGTGCTGGTGCTGATGACGCGGCGGGAGTCGGACGAGGAGGCGACGCCGGTGCCGAAGGACGCGGTGCTGCGGATGATGCCGCTGGCGCCGCTGGACGACGCGCGCTGCCGGACGCTGCTGGGGGCGGTGGCGCCGGCGAAACGGGTGGCGGAGGGGGACTTCGCCGAGTGGTGCGTGCGGACGTGCGCCGGGAACCCGTACTTCCTGATCGAGCTGGGGCGTCGGGCGAAGAAGGCGGAGGGGAAGTACCAGGCGCCGTCGAGCCTGACGAAGCTGATCGCGGAGCGCTTCCTGGACGTGGCGCCGCTGTCGCAGCGAGTGCTGCAGGCCGCGGCCGTGCTGGGGAAGAACTCGACGCTGGCGCGGGTGGAGCAGGTGCTCGGGGAGCGGCGGATCGGGTTGATGGATGCGCTGGATGAGCTGGGGCGGCGTGCCCTGGTCGTCGCGGATGGAGAACGCCTGGTGTGCCGGCACGACCTGCTCGGGATGTCCGCGCTCGAGAATGTGTCGGAGTTCACGATTCGCGCACTGCACCTGCATGCCGCTCGAGTACTCGAGGACGAGCTCGGCGAGCACCCCGATCCCGCTCAGCTTTGGGACTGTGCCGAGCATCTCCTGCGGGCGCAGGAGCACGAGCGCGCCCTTCGCATTCTCGAACGGTGCGCAGATCGAGCCCTGCAGGCAGGTACGCCCGCAGACGCTGTACGCGTTCTAGAGATTGCGATATCGCTCAAGCATCCCCGCGGCGAGCTCGACCGACTCCAGAAGCGCAGACTCCACGCCCTATACGTAGGCCACGAGTTTCGACGCATCGTCGATGCCTATCCAGACCTCGAGTCACACGCGAACCGACTTGGGCGTGGAGAACACGACCATGACGAGCATGAACTACGAATCCTCGACTCACACTTCGTTGTTTTTGGGGCACGCCAGTCTGTTCTACGACACGCCATACAGTGCGCGTCGAGTACTCTGGCGGACGCGGATCACAGAGTGGAGGCCGGTCTCATCGGTCTA